>CAZLQJ010000026.1:19492-22446 GCA_964561705.1 uncultured Lachnoclostridium sp.
GTGTAGGAACTGTTGGAAATGCAAAATGCGGCGATATCATGAGAATTTATCTTGATATTGACGAAAATCAGGTAATTAAAGATTGTAAATTCAAAACGTTCGGATGCGGTGCAGCGGTTGCAACATCCAGCATGGCAACAGAACTTGTTATCGGAAAAACAATTTATGAAGCTTTGGAAGTGACAAATAAGGCTGTTATGGATGCACTGGATGGACTTCCACCAGTAAAGGTACATTGTTCGCTTCTTGCAGAAGAAGCAATTCATGCAGCACTTTGGGATTATGCTGAAAAGAATGGAATTCAGATTGAGGGACTGGAAAAACCAAAGTCAGACATTCATGAAGGCGAAGAAGAGGAAAGCGAAGAGTATTAATTCATGGCAGGAAAAAAAGTTGTTGTAGGAATGTCCGGCGGAGTCGATTCTTCCGTGGCGGCATACCTTTTAAAGAAGCAGGGCTATGAGGTCATTGGTGTGACCATGCAGATCTGGCAAGATGAGGAAGAAACCGTACAGGAAGAAAACGGTGGTTGCTGCGGATTGTCAGCGGTAGATGATGCAAGACGTGTAGCAGCCCAGCTTGAAATTCCCTACTATGTAATGAACTTTAAAAAAGAATTTAAAGAAAATGTCATGGATTATTTCGTGGATGAGTATTTAAATGGACGGACGCCCAATCCGTGTATTGCATGCAATCGCTATGTGAAATGGGAAAGTCTTTTGAAACGAAGCATGGATATTGGTGCGGATTTTATTGCCACAGGGCATTATGCATCGATCGTACAGCTGCCAAACGGCAGATATGCACTGAAAAAATCAAAGACAGATGCAAAAGATCAGACCTATGCGTTATATAACTTAACGCAGGAACAATTGTCCAAAACCCTGATGCCTTGCGGAAGTTATGAAAAAAGTGAGATACGAAAGATTGCGGAAGAAATCGGACTCCGTGTAGCAAACAAACCGGATAGTCAGGAAATCTGTTTTGTGCCGGATGATGATTATGCCGGATTCATTGAACAAAGTACGGGAGAAAAACTTCCGGAAGGGAATTTTGTTACCAAAGACGGAACGGTGCTGGGAAGGCATAAAGGCATCATTCATTATACCGTGGGTCAGAGGAAGGGACTGGATCTTCCGATGGGCAGAAGAGTGTTTGTAACAGAACTTCGTCCGGAAACCAATGAAGTAGTCATTGGGGAAGGGGAAGATGTATTTGGAACAGTTCTTTATGCAAATCGTTTGAACTGGATGGGAATCGAAGAACCGCAGGAAGCGATCACTGTGGATGCAAAGATCCGCTACAACCATAAAGGTGCAAAATGTATCGTGGAAAAGGTCGGAGAGGATCTGGTGAAATGTACATTCCCGGAACCGGTCAGAGCAATCACGCCGGGACAGGCAGTAGTCTTTTATGATGGAGATATCGTCCTTGGGGGCGGAACAATTTTAAGAGAAGAAAAAGAAGCATCGGTTTAGATGCTTCTTTTTGTGTAATCAGATTATGAAATACCAAGGTATTTTTTTAATAGAAGGAAGGTGTTTTTGACACCATCCATGTGGGAACGTTCATAGTTATGGGAAGCATATACGCCGGGACCGATCAGTCCGTGACGGATGTCATATCCGCTGCGAAGGCTTGCTTCAACATCAGAACCATAATGAGGATAAACATCTACGGCATAATCCAGAGAAGCAGCTTTTGCAGCTTCGATCAAGGCACCGGTTACTTCGTAGTTATATGGACCGCCGGAATCCTTTGCACAGATGGATACCATCTTTTCAGTGCATTCCAGATCGCCGCCGACACAGCCCATATCTACAGAAATCATTTCCACGGTATCAGCCGGAATGGAACATCCCCCATGTCCTACTTCTTCATAAACCGTAAATACCAAAGAAACTTTGCGGGAAAGTGCAATCTGGTTTTCTTTGATATACTTTGCCAGACCGAGCAGAATTGCTGCGGAAAGTTTATCATCTAAGAAACGGCTTTTGATATATCCGCTTTTTGTGATCACGGTTCGCGGATCCATGGCAATGATATCACCGGTCTGGATACCGAGCGCTTTTGTTTCTTCTTTGGAAGATACATTTTCATCCAGAAGGATCTCCATGTTCTCTTCGAGACATTCTACCGTTTTATCAGCTACATGAGAAGATGGTTCTGTATTTAAAACAACGCCGGTGTAGGTTTTTCCCTCTCTGGTGATCACAACGCAGTTTTCACCGTCTGCAGTTGTCCATTGGTGGCCGCCGAGTGTTGTAGGACGAAGGCGTCCGTTGGATTTTACGGCACGTACCATGGCCCCCAGCGTGTCTAAATGTGCGGCAAGTACCAAAGGATTAGAATCACCGCCCAAAGTTACCTCTACATTTCCTTTTGTAGAATAATGCGGTTCATACCCGAGTCCGGATAGTGTCTGATGTACGTAGGCAGCAACATTTTTTGTGTAGCCTGTGGGACTTGGAATCGCAGTCAGTGCTTTTAACTGTTCTGCAATATAGTCAAGATAAGTATTCATTTGACAAAATTCTCCTTTTGTGATTTTACGACGAATTTTTATCAAAAACCCATCGAATATTTCCATATTTTTAATATACTGAAAAAAATCAGCAAAGTAAACAATAAAATATATCAAAAATACAACACATTTTATAAAAATTACACTTGAATTTTTGGACAAGATTATGTACAATTGTTTACAGATTGGGATGAAATTAACATTTATCTCAAAATATTACTTTTATGCACAAATTATAATTTCAGGAGGATGAAAATCATGGCAGTTAAAGTAGCAATTAATGGTTTCGGACGTATCGGACGTCTTGCATTCAGACAGATGTTTGATGCTGAAGGATATGATGTAGTAGCAATCAACGACTTAACAAGTCCTGACATGCTTGCACACTTATTAAAATATGACACAGCTCAGGGTCCTTACAAATATGCAA
>CAZLQJ010000027.1:0-21565 GCA_964561705.1 uncultured Lachnoclostridium sp.
AGAAAACATTGGCTGGCTGCATATTGGCAGGAATGTGGAATCAATGTTATTCCTACAATCTGCTGGAGTGATCAGCAATCCTTTGCATGGTGTTTTGACGGAGAACCGGTAGGTGGTACAGTAGCAGTTTCTTCTGTTGGAACACAGAATAGCAGGAAGCGGAAGGGAATTTTTCTAGAAGGTTATGCTAAAATGCTGGAAATTTTAAAACCGAATAAAATCATTTTTTATGGAAATGTGCCGGCGGAGTGCGAAGGGAATATCATACGGATAAAATCATTTAGTGAGAAGTTTCGGGAAATGGAGAAATAATGATGCTAATGGATCTTCAGATATTTGGTGGCAGAGGAGCGAGCAGCGGGATTAGCGATAAAGGAAAAAGATATGGCACAGAATATGAGAAATTGGCACAATTCGGCAATGTAAAAGTCGTGAAATATAAAGACGGTACTGCCAAAAGTCCGATGGAAACTGGTACACCAGGTCGTGTATATGCCACCGTAGATAAGTTTAATGACATAAAGAATATAACATTTTATGATTCTAACGGTGAAAGAAGAAAACAGATAGATGCAAAGGGCAAAACACATGGTGGTGCGTTACCGCATACTCATAACGGTTATGAACATGATGAATATGGAACATATCCGGGGCTGTCAGATAAAGACAATAAAAAGATAGAACGAATTTTGAAGTCGTGGGAGAAAAAGCGAAAAACATTGAATCTATAAAAGGGATATGGTACACTGTGAGTTGCAAGGCTGTAGTTCACACAGGAGAACACCGCATAGCGGAGAGCCCGGTGCAATTCCGGGCAACTTGCCAAGAGAGATATCGTATCCGTAACAGGAAGGTATCTCTTTTTTTGTTTGGAGAAAATACATGAATTTTAATACAACCATGAAAAAACTGCAAAAGGCAATCTTACAGACGGGGCTTGCGATTTCTATCAACAGGTCGCAGTTTTATTCGGTGGATCAGAAGAGGTTTATACCGATCATTACGCTGACAACTCCGGTATTCCATTATTTTGAAAAGCAGGGAATCTGGAAAGATAAAAACTATGAAATCATACGGACATCATCGCAAGTTGATGTGTTGATGTGTTTAGTTGATATATATAAGGCGGTGGTAAAACAGGAGTGATTTAACATTAAAACAGCAGGCGTTTGCTGATTATTATATCGAGCTTGGCAATGCGACGGAAGCTGCCAGAAGGGCCGGGTATAAATGTCCGGAAGCATCGGGAAAAGAAAACCTACAAAAACCTCTGATTTTGCAATATATAGAGAAACGTCTGAACGCAATCGAGGAGAGCCGTGTTGCGACTGGCGATGAGATAATGAAATTCTTCACTTCAGTTATGCGCGGAGAGATTCAGGATGCCTTCGGGCTGGATCCGTCGCTTCAGGATCGCATGAATGCTGCAAAAGAGCTGGCAAAGAGGACGGTTGATATTGAAGCGAAGCGAGATAGTGTAGATGTTCTGGAAAATATGAAAACGATCATAGACGTACTGCAGGAACCAAGAGAAAACCGGAATATAGAAGATTTTGAGGAAGAAAAAAATGAATAAACCGGCACCATTTAGCAACCGGCAATATAAATACTTCCTTCGTTGCATGGACAGCTGGTTTAATGTAGCAGAAGGCGGCAAACGTGGAGGCAAGAACGTACTTGCCACACTGGTGTTCTGTTCCATGCTGGAAAGTCACAAGAATAGGATCCATTTGGTAGCAGGGGTATCTATTGCAGCAGCAAAGCTCAATATTCTGGACTGCGATGGATATGGGCTCCTGAATTATTTTGAGGGAAGATGTCGGGAGGGAAAGTATCAAAATCGTGACTGCGTCTATGTGAAAACGAAAAGCGGTGAAAAGATAGTGCTTGTTTCCGGCGGTGGAAAAGATGGTGACGAAAAGCTGATCAAGGGGAACACCTATGGCATGGCGTACATCACGGAGGCGAATGAGTGTCACCCTAAATTCCTGAAAGAAGTGTTTGACAGAACGGTATCCAGTTCCGATCGAAAGATATTTCACGACCTGAACCCGAAGGAGGAAGAGCACTGGTATTATTCGGAAATCTTAAAATTCCATGAGGGCCAGCAGGCAGTGGATCCGGCCTATGGTTACAACTATGGCCATTTCACCCTGGTTGACAATATGAGTCTTTCGGAAGAAAAGATTAAGGCTGTGCTGAGAACGTATGAAAAAGGAACCGTATGGTACAGAAGGGATATCAAGGGAGAACGTGCAGTAGCAGAAGGCATCATCTTCCGGAAGTTTGCGGAAAACAATGAACCGTATCTGTATCAAGACTCGGAACTGTTTAAAGAAGAGGAATTGATGATCCGCCCCTCGAAGGTGGTTATGGGAATTGATTTCGGAGGCAACGGATCAATGACGACATTTGTATGCACCTTGTATTTTCAGGGCTATCACATATTAAGAACAGCGGAAGAAACAAATCTGGAGCTGTCAAAAGATATCGATGCTGATAGGATCTGCGAGGAATTTGTGAAGTTTTATAAATTTTTAATATTGAAATACGGGAGAGTCGATTGGATATTTCCCGACAGCGCTGCTACCACGATGATCAACAGTTTACGTTCGGCGGCGAAGAAGGAGAAGCTGCCTTCGGGAAATATTAAAGGATGCCGAAAAAACGAGGTGTCTGAAAGACCAAGAACAGTGGATATTTTGCTGAACACCGGAAGGTTGAAAATCAGCAGTCGCTGCAAAAAACTGAGGAAGGCGATCGGGAGCCTGAAATGGGATGAGAAGGAACCGAACATTCCGGAAGATAAAAACATTGGTAACTGCAACGACTGGTGGGATGCGTTCTGCTATACGTTGTTAGATTTTATAGAATATATTGATTTAGACAGGAGGAATTGATCAGGAAAGATTTTGTAAGATCATACTTAGAACGACTTGGATATTATGTCAATGGAAAAGCACTAGACATCATAGATCTCTGCGATAAGTGGTACTCGAACGAGACTATTGGGGACTTCCATAAGCGGCAGAATTTAAATAAAAAAGAAGTGCAGCTCAGTAAGATGAACTTTGCAAAACGCTGCTGTGCGGATGATGCGAACCTGTGCGAAATCATATCGGTTGCGCCGGCAAAAGAAACGGTATCTAAAGGATTTATCGAAGATTTTCTCCGGAAGAACAGATTCGACACCATGTACCGAAAACAGCTGGAAAAGACATCTGCTACCGGCACGGTCGGGGCGTACATCTATCTTCAAGATGCGGAGTATATCAGAATGGCGGATGGGAGAGAACTAGTCAGATCCGGCAAGATCCGCATTGATTATGTAGATGCTGACTGCATCATACCGCTGTCAGTCAATGATGATCTGATCACGGAATGTGCATTTTGCGGTACGGAACGAGTAGCAGGTAAGGAGCGGACGACGCTTGTTATCTTCCGGAAAGAGAATGATTTGTATGTGTCGGATACAATCGTATTTAATGAGTTCGGCGTGATTTTAACAGAAGAATGTATGCAGATGCAGTTAGGAGATGTAAAGCCCTTTGCAATCATGCAGAATGCGGAAGTAAACAACCTTTCCGACATGACAGGATATGGGCTTCCAAAGATTTACAATGCAATCCCGTTGTTTAAGGCGGTGGATCTCTGCTACAGCATCCTTTACGGAGATTTGGACAAAGGCGAAAAGCTGGTATTTATCAACGAGCTGTTATCGTGCATCAATATAAAAGATGATGGTACCTATGAGTTGACACCGCAGCAGAAGGAGCTGTTTGTCCTTACGGGAGAGAGATTGCCGGATCAGAAAAATATTATCCAAGAATATAATCCGGAAATTCGTTCTGATCAGATTACAAAAGCGTTTGAGCTGGTGTTATCGCTCTTGTCGATGTCCTTTGGTTATGGAGCGAAGAAATATACCTTTGAGAATGGTAAAATCATGACTGCGACCGAGTACATCGGCACGAAGCAGGATTCCATGCAGGAGCTAAATAAGCAACGGAAACAGGCAGTGGAATATATCGAGGATATCGTGCATGCAGCCATGTGGTTTTCCAATGCATTTAATGGTACTGCGTATGATCCGGAAGAAGAACTTAGCATCGAGTTTGATGATTCCTATATTGAGGACAGACAGTCAAAACTGGAAAGCATGAGGGCGGATGCACTGTCTTTTGGAGAAGTAGCGATTTTAAAAGTCTGGTATCTGATGGAAAGATATAATATTCCGGAAGAGGAAGCGAAGAAATATATCCAGTATCAGGAAGAGCCGATTGACGACCTGGAGGATTAGAGGAAGGTGATTTAAAGGGCATTAACATCGGAACAGATTGACATTTTGGCTGATAAGTACATCATAGGGTTGTATCAGGATCTGGAAGACGAGGTGATCGCTGATATCGCACGCAGGGTCGCTAAGGCAGGGCGGTATACGGAAACTGCGGAGTTGATGGCAAAGGCTATGCATGAGCAGGGGTATTCTGCTGCAAAGATACAGGCAGAGGTCATGAAACTGCTGAATGCGGATCCTGACTACAAGATGTTTGTAGCAGAGAATACCAATGAGCACAAAAAAGAGATCCAGCGGATCATTAAGGAGACGGTAGAAAAGGCAAAGGAAGCCGGTGACGAACTGGTAGCCGAAGCTGGTGATATGGCATGGAATGCAGACTTGTCTATGTGGTCAGAACAGGGCGTGGATCTGAAAAAGCCGAACAGTATGAGCCAGTTAAGGGAAGCGTTTACAAAGCAGACGGTAAATGAGCTTCGCAATCTGACACGCACTACCGGATTTCGAAACGTAAATACCGGTACCGTAGGGATTATGAATGCATATCAGAGAGAGCTGGACCTTGCGGTGATGAAAGTGGCCACAGGTGTATTTTCTTATGACCAGGCGATCAATGATTGTGTGCATCGGTTAGCTCAGAGTGGATTACGCAGCATTAACTATGCAAGCGGCAGATCTTATCAGTTAGATATAGCTGCAAGGATGTGCGTTAGAACCGGATGCAGTCAGTTAGCCGGAAAGATTATGGAAGAAAACCTGAAAACTACAGGTCAGGATCTGGTGATCACTTCACAGCACATGGGAAGCCGTCCGGAACATGCACCGTGGCAGAACAAAGTGTTCTCCTATTCCGGAAAAAGTAAAAAATATCCGGATTTCTTCAAGGAAACAGGCTACGGTACCGTTACCGGATTAAAAGGTGCGAACTGTACCCATGATTTCTATCCGTTCTGGGAAGGTGCAAGTGTTATCCCAGAGGATATCAAAGAACCGCCACCGATAAAGGTGAATGGAAAAGAATATACCTACTATCAGGCAACACAGCAACAGCGAAAAATGGAGCGTGATATCCGGGCAACTAAGCGAGAGATTGAAGGACAGAAAGCTATTGGTGGCGATACAACGGAATTACATAGCAAGTTAAGAGGTCAGACAGCGGCTTATAAGAATTTCAGTGCGGATGCAGGGCTTAAAGTGAAGCAGAATCGGTTGAGGGTTGTTGGTGGAACGTCTGATTTGAAGAAAGCAAAGACAATTAAATGGATTGAGGAACAATACAAGGGGTATACAGCATCAATTCCCAAGACATGGGAAAAGACACAGTTTGTTGGTAAAGAGACATTACTAGGAACAAACCCCAAATTTGTTGCAAATCCGCCTATGTATGATAAACAGGCGATTAAGTATCGTACAAATTGCGTCAATTCGACGATTGCATATGAAATGAGATGTCGAGGATATAGTGTTATTGCAGGTAAATCTAATTCAGTATTGAGAAGAAATCCTGAATTAGCATGGGAAGATGTAAAGGTATTTGAAGAGAATGGAATAGCATTTAAAGAAATAGAAAGCGCAATGAAAGAATGGGGAAATGGTTCAAGAGCGTGTGTATGCTTTAATAACTCCACTGAATGTAAGGGACATGCCATAATGGTAGAAAATAACAATGGAAAAATTGATTTTCTTGACGTTCAATTAGGAGAATACTATAATAAAAGTGAAGCAGAGCGACAAGGATATGATAGCACTTTGTTTTTCAGAACAGATAATGCAGTTATATCAAACAGAGGCGTAAATGCCTGTGAAAAGGAGTGATTGTGTGGTTGGCTTGAAAAAAGCATATAAAATTGCAAATGATTTCTTTTTGGAAAATGATTATGCGGGTGTTTATGAAGTGAGAGAAACAGATAGCAGTTGGTTGTTTGTACCAAAATGTAAAGCTACCTGTTATGGGGTTGCTGACATATGTGTACCAAAGAATGGAGAAGAACCATATATATTCTGTGTTACTGATGTGAATGGTGCGATTATGTGGGAAAATGCAAAAGTTATTTCTGTATAGAGTTTATGTGTCATTAACTGGCATAATCCAAAATCATACTATTGCAAACCACCATAACTTCATGCTATACTACCTAAGAGGGTGTTGCACATGAAATTTAAATGGATGAAATGCCCGAAGTGTGGCAATGAACACTTTATAAAAGTATCAAAGGAAACAAGGATATATAAGTTTCCTGCATACTGCAAGAAATGTAAAAATGAAATAGTGATAACAATAGAGCCTAGAGCCGAAGTAGTTAATTCATAAGCGAATTAATTGAATCGGCTCTTTTTATTTTGCTAGGGCGGATTGGTGTAATGGTAGCACAACGGTTCCCTATGCCGTAAGAATGGGGTTCGATTCCTCAATCCGCAATTTCCCATACCGGAGAAGGTCCGGTAAATAAATCATTTTAGGAGCGTAACCATGAAAAACATTTTTGAAATTGCAAAAGAATTCGGACTGGAAGTTCCGGAAGACAAAAAGAAAGACTTTGAAAAAGCCGTTCTGGAGAATTACAAGACGGTAGCAGACTACGAAAAACAGACCGACAAGGTCACAAGTCTGACAGATCAGTTAAAGACAGCAACAGATGCTTTAAAAGAGTTTGACGGTGTGGATCCAAAAGACCTGCAGGGACAGATCGCAACTCTGACGCAGAATCTTGCTGATAAGGAAAAAGAGTATCAGAACCAGATCGCTGACAGAGATTTTCAGGATCTGTTGAAAACTGCCATTGCTGATGCAAAGGGCAAAAATGCAAAAGCAATCACTGCATTACTGGATGTCGATACCTTAAAGGCATCAAAGAATCAGTCGAATGATGTAGCAGCTGCATTAAAGGCACTTTCAGAAGCAGAGGACAGTAAGATGCTTTTTGGAGATCCGGATCCGGAAGTGATCGGCAGTGGTAATCCGATCGGAACCATCAGAAAAGGCGGCAGCGGAGATACACCGACTGACCAGATGCGTTCGATCATGGGACTTCCACCGGTAAATGCAAAATAACAGGAGGATTTAATCAATGCCAAATGCAATTGAACTTTTTAAACAGTATATCACCATGCTTGACGAAATCTATAAGATTGAGTCAAAAACAAACGTGCTTGACGGCGCCAATGAACTGGTAAGTCAGGGAGCGAATGCAAACGAGTTAGTGATCCCGATGCTTGATATGGACGGTCTTGCGGATTACGACAGAAAATCAGGCTACGTGAACGGTTCCCTGAACTTTAAGTTTGAGACTGTAAAATGTAACTTTGACCGCGGACGTATGTTCACTGTAGATGTAATGGATAACATCGAAACCATGGGCATGGTATTCGGTAAGCTCTCCAGCGAATTCGTACGTACCAAAGTAATCCCGGAATTAGATGCATTCCGTATGGCAAAATATGCGTCTCTTCCCGATATCAGTACAACGGAGGCGGCGGATCTGGCAACCGGTGCCGATGTTTTAAAAGCACTGAGAGCTGCGACCACTAAAATGAATAACGATGAAGTTTCAGGAAACAATCGTATTTTGTTTATCGAAACAGGCCTGAAAGGCTTGATCGATGATATGGACACGACAAAGTCCAAAAAGGTGCTTGAAAAATTCAGTCAGGTCGTTGAAATGCCTCAGAACCGTTTTTACACTGCAATTCAGCAGCTGTCTGGTGCTTCCGGAGAAGAAACAGGTGGTTTCAAACGTGCTTCAGGGGCAAATAACATTAACTTCCTGATCGTCGAGAAGAGTGCTGCAATCCAGTTTGCGAAACGTGTCAACAGTAAGATCATTAATCCGGAACAGAACCAGGATGCAGATGCTTACAAATACGGCTACAGACAGGTAGCGATTGCAGATGCTTACAAGAATAAGCGTTCCGGTATCTATCTGCACAAATCAACAGTCACAGAGTAGAAAAGGAGGGAGTTGTAAATGTCTAAAATCGTAGATTGGGAGTATTACAGCTCCCTTTTTGATAAGGTGTCGGATGATATTATTTTTAATCGGCTGGAAGCACGTGCGGAAAAAGAAGTATGTGCGGTGATTGGTCCGATCAGATGGGCAAATATCACAGTCAATACGTTTGGGTACCAGCAGTTGCAGGATTGTATCTGCAATGCGATCAACCGGCTTGCGGAGATTGATGGATCCGGAAGCGGCAAAGGTCTTTCCAGCGTGTCCAATGACGGATATTCGGAAACTTATGTGATCCAGACGGAATCTCAGCAGAGAGAAGAACTACAAAGAGAAATCAGAGCATGGCTCTCAGGTACCGGATTGGTAGGTGCATATTAATGTTTACAGATACAGTGACTATTTACCAAAAAACTGCTGGTTCCGAATGGAAAAGAACAGTCGTGGAAGGTGTGCAGTGGTCAGATCATGAAGAAAAGAAGAATGAAACTGGAAAGATTAGTATTGCAAGATACGCTTCTATCACGTTCCCGGAGGGTGCTTATGAGCATCTGATGATCTGCGCGGCATCTGAAGAGGACTGCGTCGTGCTAGGTATAGTCACGGACGTGGTAGAAGATGTAAAAGGAAAGCGGATCAGTGATCTTCGCAGAAAATATCCGAAATCCGGGATCATCCAGTCTGTCAACGATAATTCCAACCGGAGATTTTTGAAAAATATCAAGGTGGTGGTGGCGTAATGGCGAATATGTTCAACATTCAGACACCGACAGCTCAGACGATCAGAGTCGGACAGTCAGAAGGTACGCTTCAGTGGAATCCGAACTTTGGCTCCAATATGTCGGCAAGGCTGCAGCAAGCTCAGAATTTTATAGATACGGAGTGTTTGCGGCTTTGCGAACCGTTTGTTCCGAAGGATACAGGAGCTTTGATCCAATCGGGAACTATAAATACTCAGGTCGGGAGTGGAAAAGTAGTATATTTAACACCTTACGCACGAAGATGGTATTACAGACCGGCATCCTTCCAGGAAGCACCGATCAGGGGAAATTACTGGTTCGAGCGCATGAAGCAGCAGTACAAGGAGCAGATTCTGGCGGGTGCAAAGCGGATTATAAGGGAAGGCTAAAAGATGACAATATCAGCGTACATCGTAAATTTATTGAAACACTATGAAAATATTGAAATAGACACAAATCATGTGTCAGACGGATCTGATAAGTACGGTCTTTTTCGTGCACCGGGACGAAATATCCGTGAGTTTAATGATGAGAGTTACGAAATCACGGAGTTTTATCAGTTTGATGCGAGGCAGGCTGCATTGTCCGCATCTGAGCGCAAGGAAGCAGATGAGTGGCTGGAAGATCTGGCGTATTGGGCGGATGATTTCCCGTACCGAAATGAGTTTCCGAAACTGGATAAAGGCAGGGAGGTTACTGGGATAGCGATAACCGGAAGCCCTTATCCGATGGCTGTTGATGGCACTGAGGCACTTTACGAAATGTCTATTGCAATAACTTACGTTAGGGAAAGAGAGGGCTTGTAAATGGCAGAATTAATAAGATTAAAGAAACATAGAACAATTCCATTTTTAAACATTGGGGACGTAGGGGAGCTGACTTGGGCAAGGATTGGAAAGTCAACGGTTTTTGATTTGGTCTTAAATGCTCAGACGGAAGAGAACGACTTCATTGAAGATGAAATGAAAACAACAGATATCACAGCCTATAAGCCGGAGTTGTCGCAGGAATTGCAATGCAACAAAGGAGATGCGGCTTTTGACTATCTGTATCAGATGTTTTATGACCTTCCGACAGGTGAAGAGGTTAAGAAGGATGTCCTGATTGTGTTTGACGGGAACGACGGTTCGGAGGAGACACCTGTATTTAATGCATGGAAAACAGCATCGACATTGGTGCTTGACCATTTTGACACAGTTGCTGAGAAGATTTACTTCAAATTCTGTATCAATCGTATTGAAAGAGGTACATGCACCGTCGCAGCAGGAGTGCCGACTTACACGAAGAAGGAGGATTAATCCATGGTATATACAGTGATCGTCAACAACAGAAGTTATGAATTACCGAAAAAGACCGTCACCGTAATGGAAGATCTTGATCAGGCTTTAAAGGTTGACAGTAACAAAAATCTCACTCTGCGAGAAAAATATGCACATCTCCATGAGTTTGTAAAAAGATCTATCGGTGAGGAAAACGCAAGAGCCTGCTTCGGCAGTGACAATCTTGACGAGATCGATCTGTCAGAACTTGCCATTACAGTTCGTAAGATCCATGCGGCATATGATAAGCCAATCGCAGATCATCAGCTGTCCGGAATGCGTGAAACACTTGGAAAAATCCCAATGGACAAGCTTGCATCAATCATGGGAGCAGCAGAAACATTAGGAAAAGTCACCAATGATTAATTTGACCGAAAAGGGGGGATTGCCGAATGTCGTTATGATAAACGGCAGTCCTTATTCTATTTATACAGACTTCCGGTCATGGATGAGATTTGAGATTGAAGTCAGCAGGATACGAAGCAGGGATGAAAGGATTGATGTATCGTATCTTTTTATGAATGATATGCCGGAACGATGTGATTTGCGAGAGCTATTTGTATTTAGCAGACCGCAGAACGAACTGCCAAGATCGAAAGGGCATTCGGATGCGATCGTATTAGACTATGAACTGGATGCAGACTATATTTACGCGGCATTCATGAGCAGGTATGGGATCGATCTGTGCGAAGTCGAAAATCTTCATTGGCACAAATTCCTTGCTCTGATGAATGGCTTAAAAGGAGAACTGATCTGCGACATCATGACATGGAGGTGTTATGAAAAGAGTGATGCAAAAACAGACATGTATGCAGAGTTGCGCGAAGCATGGGCGATTGACCGTATGTCGCCACAGGAGCAGGCGGCAAGGGATAGATTTAGCAGTTATTTTGACTAGGAGGCGGTAAAAGGGCAGACGGAAGCTTAATTTTTGACACAAAAATAGATAGTAAGGGATTTTCTGCAGGCGTTTCCTCCTTGGTAAATGTAGGGGCGAATACATTTAAAGTCTTGGCAGCCGGAGCGACAGCTGCAGCCGCAGGGGTTATGGCAATTGGCACAGCTGCTGTTAAGGGATATGCAGATTTTGAACAGCTGGTAGGCGGCGTGGAAACGCTCTTCGGTACCAATGGTGCAAAGAGCATGCAGGAATATGCGGACTATATTGGAAAATCTGTAGATGAAATCAAAGACGAATATGAGATGCTTACGGAAGCCCAGAATCTGTGTATGTCCAATGCCAGAAAAGCATACAAAGATGCCGGGCTCTCTATGAATGAGTATATGGAGACAGTGTCCAGCTTTGCAGCATCTTTAAAGCAGAGCGTAGAAGACGAAGTGGAAGCGGCGGAGGCTGCAGATCAGGCGGTAATTGACATGGCGGATAACGCAAATAAGATGGGTACCTCTATGGAATCCATCCAGAATGCTTATCAGGGATTTGCGAAGCAGAACTACACCATGCTGGACAACCTGAAACTTGGTTACGGCGGTACCAAAACCGAAATGGAGCGACTGTTGTCTGATGCCGAGAAGCTGCATGAAAAGACCACGGGAGAAGTTACTCATTACAGTATGGATAACCTTTCAGATGTATTCTCTGCAATCCATGACGTACAGGTTGAGTTAGGCATCACGGGAACGACTGCAAAGGAAGCAGCCACCACGATTTCCGGAAGCATGAACATGGCGAAAGCAGCATGGTCAAATCTGCTGGTAGGAGTTGCAGACGACTCAGCTGATTTTGACAGCCTGGTAGCTGATTTGGTCGAGAGCGTGTCTGTTGTGGCGGAGAATATAGTGCCGCGAGTGGAAGTGGCTTTAGGCGGTATAGGAGAGCTGATAACTCAGCTTGTACCAATGGTCGTACAGAGAATACCGGAACTGCTAGAAGGTGTCGTTCCGGATTTGTTGCAGTCCGGTGTTAATATGGTCACTGCAGTGGTGAGTGGAATGCAGTCCAATTTGCCTCAGATCATGGCCAGCGTAGTCAATATTGTTATATTTTTAATCAGTTCGTTCGCGGAAATGCTTCCGCAGCTTTTGGAAATGGGTGTTCAATTGATATCTGAATTGGCATTGGGGATAGGGAGCGCGATCCCGACCTTGCTGGCGACCGTGATGGAAATATTGCCTCAGATTATAGAGGGACTATTGAGTGGCGTAGACGATCTGGTTAATACAGGATTTGAACTTTTAAGCGGACTTATAGAAGGCTTTGTGGATGCAATCCCGGATGCGCTTCCTAAAATATTGGAATTCGTGCAGGAATTTGCCGATGGTCTGGCGCAAAAGGCACCGGAGTTAATCGCAAAAGGATTTGAACTGTTATCGATGCTGGTGGATGGCATCATACAGGCAATTCCGATCTTGATCGAGAATGTGCCGACTATCGTTTCGACATTTGCTAATATCATTAACGACAATTTTCCCATGATCCTACTGAAAGGTGTGGAATTGATCGGGCAGTTAATCATGGGAATCCTGGAGGCAATTCCGACGCTGATTGAAAACATACCGCAGATCGTAACAGCGATCGTGGATGTGATCGAGGCATTTGATTGGCTTAATTTGGGCAAGGATATCATGAAATTCTTCAAGGACGGCATCAAGGGTATGGTCGGCAAAGTGAAGGAGGCTGGAAAAGAGATCTTTGAAGCCGTCAAAGAAAAGATTAAGGATCTGCCGAGTGAATTGAAAAAAATCGGGAAAGATGCAATCACGGACATGGGTGACAAGATTGCAGGTATGAGTACCTGGATCACGGAAAAAGCGAAAGCGATCTTCGATGCAGTTAAAGGGAAAATCGGTGAATTGCCGGAGAGCATCAAGAGCATCGGCAAGGATCTTGTAGAGGGACTTTGGAACGGAATTTCGGACAAAACAGGCTGGATCATCGGCAAGATCCAGGAATTTGGTGAATCGGTGCTTGGTGGAATTAAGGATTTCTTTGGAATTCATAGCCCGTCGCGGAAATTTAGGTGGATTGGTGAGATGTGCGTAGCCGGATTTGATGAGGGTATGGAAGATCTGGCAGATACAAAGACGTTAACCACAAACATTAATGCCAGGGTGGAGACAGTGCAGATGAACAGTGGAAAAGTGCGAGTTTTCGGTGGATCCGATGGTGGACCTGATGGATTTAATCAGACTGTAAATATCTATCAGCCGGTATCTAGTCCGGATGAGATGGCAAGGGCTATGAGGTTGGAAGGAAGATATGGATTAATCATAGGAGTAGCTTAATGGGCAAAAATGAAGTGACAATGAAGATCATTCGAAGTGATGATGCAGAATTTAAGATGGATGGAACAGATTGGAAGATTGTAGCAGGCGGCTTGGATGGTTTCGGTCTGTTCGAAAATGATATCAGTACGGTGGATCATGGCGTCGGGGATGGAGGCATCATAGCCTCCAGGCGGATTGGAGTCAAAGATCGTACAATCGTGGCGAAATCGAGGAGCCTATACCTGGGCGATATACTAAGAAGGACAGCCTGCGCCTTCTTTAAGCCAGGCGAAAGTTACAGGGTCTATCTGACATATCGGGGTGAAACTCGGTGGTTTGAAGGAACTATCCATAAATTTAATCTGCCGGCAGAAAATATTCACAAATATATGACGTTGACGGTTACATTCTTGAGCCCGGATCCGTACCTGAGAAGTTATGATGATTTTGGAAAGAATATTGCGGAAGTTGTTGGGATGTGTGGGTTTCCGTTTTTAAGCAGCATAACAAAAGGAACAATTCAGGGAACGACAGCTGGAAGGCGATACTTTGCCGAAGTTGTGGAGCTCGAAAATGATGGGGATGTGGAAGCCTATTGTAAGGCAGTTTTTCGGGCTTCCGGAACTGTTCTAAATCCAATGTTGAGCGTGAATGGCAGCTATGTAAGGATCCTTGATACCATGGTGACTGGTGATGTGATCATTTTAGATTTTGAAAAAAAACCGCCGAGGATCACGAAGAATGGTGTGAATTGTGTGGGTAAATGTGACAGGAATTCAGATTTCTACGGAATGAGCCTGGCGATTGGGAATTCACGGATTTCTTTTTCGGCAGAAAATGGCAGTAATTTGTTGGACGTATCGATTTACTACAATAAGTTGTACGCAGTAATCTAGGAGGCAGTGATGTTTTATTTAATTGCATTAGACAAAAAATTTAATATGATCACACCATTGGCTCCCACGAATATACAATGGAGCCGCAAATATCACGAGCCAGGAAGCTTTTCCATTCAGCTTCCGCTGGATCAGTATTCGGCGGATATGAAGTATCTTTACACGAAGGATCGTCCGGAAGTGGGGAAGATTACTCAGAAAAATTATACGGAACAGAACGGCTTTGCGTACATGCAGCTCAGTGGATATTTTTTGGAAAACGAATTAAATAGGCACGTTGTGTATCCGCAAGGGAGTTCAAATATATGGAATTCGCCTTCGTGGGTGAAGAAGAGTGGAAAGGCGGAAGATGTAGCGTATGGATTTTTTGACGGGTTCAAGATCATTAAGACGGACACTGTGACTTCGGAATTAAATATGGCCAGGGCACCTTCGGCGTCCAGGGGAAAGGATGCGGTGCATACGAGGAATGGTGAGTATTTGGGAGCGAAAATCTACGATATTTTAAAACCGTCCGGAATGTCGTACCGTATCGATTACGATTTTTTGAAGAATGAGAAGAAATTCTGTGTCTGGAGCGGGCGTGACTTGACGGCAAAGAATAAAGATGGCAATAATCCCGTACTATTTTCAACAAGGTATGGAAATTTAAAAAAACCGGATCTATTAGATGATGAGGGAAGTGAGAAAAATATCTGTATCAATGTTTGGGAAAGTGATGAGAAGTACACGCTTAGAGTCGTGGAGCGCGAAATTGGTGCGGAAGAATATGCATTCATTTATCACACGACCAGCGAAAATAAAGATGAGGGCGTGTCAGATGCGGATTTTGAAAAGATCCTCGAAGAAGAGGCAAAGAATGTATTGGCAGACCACGAACGAACGTTAAATATAGAATTTGACGCGGATCCGGGGAGCTACGTATACGGACAGGACTTTGATCTAGGTGATCAATGTGATTTAGAAATCAGTGGGGTGATGACTGTAGAGGCGCGTCTGATCGCCTGCCATGAAGTGATCAAGTCTGGAAAGTGGACGATGAGTATGGAATTTGGTACACCGCTGATCAAGCGGATAGTGGATAGGAGGTTAAAATGATAGGATATCCTTTAGATTCTCATGTGGAATTTGACGAGAACAATATACCGGTATACGACAGAGCTGTGACATCGGCTCCGCTTCGGAAATTGATTAAAAAGCTGTTTTCCGACGGCATCATGCCGAACGTAAGCACAAATATGCAGGTAAGTGCAGGGACTGGTTTGACGGTAGTTGTTGATCGCGGATTTGCCATCTGTAACGGATGTTTAAAATTAGAAGAAGATAAGACGCAGCTGAAGTTAGATGCAGGAGACACGACCTATGATCGAATAGATACCGTCGTACTTCGGCTGGATGATAATGATGCTGCTAGATCCTGTGAATTTGCAATCATAAAAGGTTTTCCGAGCGCAAATCCGTTTCAGTCGCCGGTAAAGAGAAGCGAATCTGTATGGGAATTGGGATTGGCAAACATCAGGGTCCCAGCAGGCGCGAGGGCAATCTCGAACAGTAATATTACGGATATGCGATATAAAAAGGAAATGTGCGGCGTGATTTCAGCCTTGGGGGAATTAGACTCTGATGGAATCTACCAGCAGGTACAAGCCGATCTGTCGGAATTTAAAGAGACAGAGCAGGCAGAGTTTCTTCGGTGGTTTGCGCAGATGAAGGATCAGCTCAGTAGCGATGCTGCGGGAAACTTACAGTGGCAGATCAATGTTGAGAGAGCTCGGATCAATGCCCTGGCAAGCCTAAAAGACGGTAGCACGACGGGGGATGCGGAATTGCAGGATGTCAGAGTGGGGATCGATGGGACGGCCTATCCGTCGGCGGGAGAAGCTGTCAGAGGTCAGGCATTGGATCTGACGAATAGCACTGACCGCTTAAATAGTATCATCGCTTCGATGCCAACGAAAACAGTGATTGGCATTAATGACGAGGATCGAATGAGCGGCTATGTGTTGAGCCGTGAAAAAACGAAAGGTTTAAAAGTCGGCGATCAGTGGGAAGGCGTCAAGGCGTATGTTGATTATCCGACATCCAATACGGTCTATTTTAAGAAAATCCCGAGAGGCAGATTTTTCGACATTTCAGCAAGCAATTTTTTTGAAACTTCCTCAGATATGCATGGATTTGGGTGTATGTATGTGATCAGTGCCTCTGATACCATATTAGACATCGTGGAATATCAGGAACTTTTCGAGCGAAAAATCTATTTTTGTGGCGAACCTTGTACGGTATATTTTAGTCTCTCAAACGTATTACCGCCAAACGCTGAGACAGTGTATCGAATTTTAGAATTTCCGTCAGCAGAAAAGCTGAATGAACTCGCTAAGGAAGTTAATGAAATGCAATCTGAAGGTATCGCGAAGTATTACGTGACAGAAGTTAGCACATTCCTGAAGAGTGATGCTGTCTATGAGAACAGTGCGATAGCCGGCGGATTACAGATCGGAAGTTCCTGGCCGGGAATTGATACCAAAAAAGAAGCCAGGGAAGGGTACCGTATTTGGCAGGCGAATGCTTTGTCAAGCCAGATCATCGATTTTAACGAAAGCGTCTTAAAAGATGCTACGCTCTATGTCGTGACGGATGAGAAAATCAGGGATATAGTTACGTATTCGGATTTTGCAAGGGGAAAAACGTACAAATTCGAAACAACGAGTAGTAAATTTGCGATCAATGCGGAAATGGACGGAGTGACTGCGTTTGTGAATTTTGGAGAATACAATCAGTCTCAGCGTCCAAATCAGGCAGAACGTACCAAAATTGAAATCCAGAATGGCAGTGAGGCTGAGGTATTTCGTTTGAAGGACGTGAGCGCAGCAAAGTATCTGCATTTTCATAAAAATGCAGCAAAGCTCTACTTTGACCGCTGTTCCAGCCCGTGCACGGGAGCAGATGACTTTGAGTTGTACATTCGGTCGGAGTCGGACGAAACATCGCCAATCAAGGGCTATGAAAAAATAATAAGCCTGGATGCGATTAAAACAGGCACGAAGTATCTAATCGCCTCTCAGGGAGAAGATGGCAACTACTACGTGATGCGACCGATGCTGAATGGACTGAACTACGAATACGTAGCTAAAGTGATCACATCCGAAGATGAGTCAATCGGCCGGCTTGCGACAGCAGTGGCAAGCTTTGATGGGGAATATGTGGATCTTGAAAAATGTCTTTACAGTTTTGATTGTGATAACATGATCTATGTGTCCGGAGCGTGTATGGACGGATCCCAGGAAAGTGATCTGGCGTTGAAAATACAGAAACTGGAAGCGTTTGCGGAAGTTAAAAGGCGGATGAATGATCTGTCGCGCCAGAAGGCAAAGTTGAGGGCAGTTGAAGAGCAGATTGATCCGCACAGAACAGTCTTGTACAGCGGCTTGGGTGTGCAGATTGACCCGTCGGAGGCTAATGTGTATGTGGTTCCAGTGAAAGAAGGACCCGTCCGAAACATATTGGCCCAGGCGTGCAGTGACGCAGGAACGACTCCAGGAATACTTTTTGACAAACTCAGAATGCTGGTAGATTTTGGGGAAGGAAATGCAAGGCAGACGGCAATCCTTCAGACGTTCAGCCCAGATACCTCGGAATTAGTGATCGCACCAATCGCCTTCTTCGGCGACGGCGTGCAGATTGGGACGGTACAGTACGATCGCAAGAAGTATGAGTTAACCATCCATGTTCCGGCTGGCTGTGCGAGTGATACATATGATCTGGGACTGTATTTGGAAAGATTGTAAAGTTGCGCCGGCGCAAGCCGGGGAAAGGAAGAAAAAATGGAAAAAATATTTAATTGGATCAGTATAGTGCTAGGGATCGTAGGCGGATATATCTCCCATTGGCTCGGAGGATGGGACGTGCTGCTGCGCACCATTGTATTTTTGGCGGTTCTGGACTATATTACAGGATTGATCAAAGGGATTTACCTTAAAAAGCTCTCTTCGGAAATCGGCTTTAAGGGGCTGCTCAAAAAGATCGTAATGTTCATTGTCATTGCAGTGGCATTTGTGATCCAGGAACTGACCGGCGGCACGATCCCTCTCAGAGAAGTGGTGATCATGTTTTACATAGCAAACGAAGGAATCAGCTTATTGGAAAATGCCGCCATCTTTGTGCCGATCCCGGAAAAATTAAAAGACGTATTATTACAGCTTAGAGATGGGGAGGAAAGTAAATGAGAATTAATATTCATGCCGGTCATAATCCGGACGGAAAGACAGCCTGCGGTGCAGTGGGCATTATCAGGGAATCTACCGAAGCGCGCCGTGTCAAGGATGAAGTATTAGAACAGTTAAAACAGCTTGGTCATACGGTGTATGACTGTACGGTCAATGACGGCACGGGACAGCAGGATGTGCTGAAAAAGATCGTGAAAAAATGCAATGCGCATGAAGCGGACCTTGATGTATCCATCCATTTTAACTCAGGCGCAAAAGATACTGTCGGAAACAAAAAAACTACAGGTACGGAAGTATTGATCTATTCTAATGCCAGCAGAGCTTATGAGCAGGCGGAAAGGACCTGCGCAGTATTTGAAAAGCTTGGGTTCCAAAACCGCGGGATTAAATTTAGACCTGATCTCTATGTCCTGAAATACACGAAAGCTCCAGCGATGCTTGTAGAATGCTGTTTCGTGGATGATCGAGATGATGTGCAGATTTACAACTGCCAGGATGTGGCATCTGCGATCGTATATGGTATCACGGGAACCTGTGTGGTTAGAGCAGAGGAAGCGGGATCCGACAGTGAAAGGAAACTATACCGGGTTCAGGTAGGTGCTTATGGTGTGAGGAACAACGCGGAAAACATGGCGGAAAAACTGAAAAAAGCAGGGTTTGATGCGCTGATCGTTGGCTCATAAAAGCGATTACCCTATTTACTGTCATGCACCACCGTGACCAGCATCAATCATGATTTTCTCTGCCATAAATACTCCAAATATTTTGTTTCTTTATCTTATGCGGAGAATAGAAAAAAGGTCAAACAAAATGTGTCGAAAAATGTCGAAGATTTCCGATTTACAAATTCCCGAAATTTATATATAATATTAACGTCTCAAAATTCAAGGAACATTCTTCCAATATTCACTATTTTAAAAATTTTATAATGTGAGGAACCGAAGATTGAAAAAGATTGCAATTCTATGCCTAAATCCATGGGAAGGGTTTCTAAGTACTGCTGCACAAAGCTGTATCAGAGAGTATTATGAATGGTTTTGTTGTCAGGCGGAACGCAAAAATGCGAAATTCTGTATCAGAGAACAGATCGAGGTTTATGGAGAACCGGCAAAAGGAAAATCAATGGAATTATTTTCAACAACCGAAACCAGACCGCAGATTTTGTATATTCAGAGTCATCAAAGAGATACCATTGCAAATGTGTTTGAAAAGGCGGATCTGGTGATGATGGGAATTCCGGGAAACCGTAGGGAATTTGATAAGATTTTTCTGCCGGTCTTTCCGTGGAAGGATCGGATCATTTTCCTTTGGGATCAGCAAATCTGCCGAGGTGGCGCTTTTTTGGAAAAACTATGCCGGGAGTGCAGGATCAGAGCAGATCAGTTAATTGAACTGCCCAGAGGAACAGACGGAAAATTAAAGAGTGTATAAATAAAGATACCGCCGCACGATGAGCCCCTCTTCATCTGTGCGGCGGTTTTTCAAGACTTACGATGCATCTTCTTCAGAAGCATCATCGGTAATTTCTATTTCTGGAAGATAAACGTGAACTTTTTCAATTCTGTTTTTATCTATTTTTTCAACAACAAGGCGAACGCCATTTTCCATGGTGACTTCTTCGTTTTCACCCGGAAGGTGCTGTAATGCTTCGATGATGATACCACCGATGGAATCATAATCTTCTGATTCAATTCCAAGACCGATCATATCATTTAAATCTTCTAATTTACAGGAACCTTCGACCAGATACTCGTTTTCTGCGATCTTTTGAACTTCTTCCGCTTCCGCTTCATCAAATTCATCACGGATATCGCCAACGATTTCTTCTAAAAGGTCTTCTAATGTAACAAGTCCGGCAGTTGCGCCATATTCATCAAGAACAATGGCAATACTGATGGAGTTTTTACGCATCTCCACCATTAATTCGGAAGTATTTTTAAATTCGTAAGTGAAATATGCTTCACGCAGAAAATCTCTTACATGGAATTCCTGATTTCTGTCATAAAGAAGCAGATCCTTGACATTTAAAATTCCCACGACATTGTCCCGGGTTTCTTCGTAAACAGGAATACGGGTAAATTTTTCTTCTTTATAGATTTCCATAAATTCTTCGTAGGTAGCGTCCAGTTTCAGGAAACACATATCTACACGGGGAACCATAATATCTTTGGCCTGGTGATCGCCAAAATCAAATACATTATTGATTATTTTATGTTCTTCTGTTTCAAGTACCCCATCTTCATGACCGGCTTCTACGATGGTTCTAAGATCTTCTTCCGTAACAGTGTCGTCACGTTTATCAGGATCAATGCCAAAGAGACGTAAGATTCCACCGGAAAGAATATCCAAAACAAAGATCAGAGGTGTGAAAAGGATCATAATCACATGAATGATCTTCGCATAGCTAAGAGCGATCTTTTCTGCTTTTAAAGAAGCCATGGTCTTTGGTGTGATCTCACCGAAGATCAAAACCAGAAGTGTAATCGCACCGGTTGCGATTCCGGCTCCTGCACTTCTCCAAAGTTTGGTTGCCAGCAAGGTGGCAATGGATGAGGCGGAAATATTTACGATGTTATTTCCGATCAGAATGGCACTTAAAAGTTTTCCCGGATCATCGATCACCTTGGAAAGGGTAATGGCACGGTCATCTCCATCATCCACAAGGGCGCGGACACGGAGTCTGTTTACCGTGGTAAGTGCTGTTTCAGCAGAAGAAAAAAATGCTGATAACGCTAATAAAATAACTAAAACTACTAATTGTATGGCATCACTGGGACCCAAAATAAATTCACTCCTTTTTTTAATAAAAAATTTTTCTGCCATGTGCCGGAAATCTGACAGAATGATTTTTTTGTAATCAACCTCAAATATACAATATTTTTCCTAATATTTCAAGTTATTGCATATATATAAAC
>CAZLQJ010000028.1:0-20979 GCA_964561705.1 uncultured Lachnoclostridium sp.
TTCATATGGCTAATATTTTACCAGTATCAGATTTGAGAAATTACAATGAAGTATTGAAAAAATGTCAGGTTGGTGAGCCGGTTTTTCTCACGAAAAACGGTAGAGGAAGATTTGTTGTACTTGATATAGAGGACTATGAGAGAGAACGTGCAGAAAAGAAACTTTTAATGAAACTGCAGGAAGCGGAAGAAGCAGTCAAAGATGGTGAAGGTTGGCTTACTGAATGAAAAATAATATAAGTTAAACAGGAGGTTCAAAATGTTATTTTTATGTTATCCAAAATGTTCAACCTGCCAAAAGGCAAAAAAATGGTTGAACGAACACAATATAGAATATACGGAGCGACATATTGTGGAAGAAAATCCGACTTGTGACGAATTGCAGGCGTGGTACAAAAAGAGCGGACTGCCGCTTAAGAAATTCTTTAATACCAGCGGATTGATTTATAAGGAAATGCAGTTAAAGGATAAGTTGTCGTCAATGAGTGAAGAGGAACAGTTAAAACTCCTTGCCACAAATGGAATGTTGGTGAAACGTCCGATGGTAATAACTGACGATAGGGTGTTGGTTGGATTTAAGGAAAATGAGTGGGAGAATTTATATGCCTAATATTTTACCGGTATCAGATTTGACAAATTATAAGGTAGTATTAAAAAATAGTAAGATTGGTGAGTCGTTTTTTCTTACAAAAAACAGTTGAGGAAGATTTATTTTATGAAAAATTTTAAAGGTTATGTGTTAATTATGACAATTGTGGCGGCATCCGCCGTATTTTCAGGATGCGCCAAATCAGATGGCAGCAGTGAGATGGATTACGCAGAAAATATAGCGAAGGAAGAAGGAGATCTTACTGCTTTTCGGCCGGTTGACTGCGGACTTCAAGCGCAGGAAGAATATGAATTTCCGTTTATTGGGATGAATGTGAAATTGTCTGAAACAATGTTGGAAAAGATTGACAATCGTGAGGTCTTTGCATCGGAACAGGCCGATTATACAGAAAGTTATGCCATTTCCTACGCAGTACTTCGTTTTTCGGAAACGACTGCGGAAGAAAGGGAAGAAGAATGTATGTCCGTGGATTTGTTTTCGTGGGAAGCACAGTTGGAAAAGATTGGCGCGATCGGGGTATATCAAAAAGAATGTGTTGCGCAACTGGAGGAACTTACTGCTTGCGATACACATGAAAAGATTGGGGAAAGTCCGGATGGTTCTTATGAATATTATTTCAGCATGAATTCTGAAGGAAATGAGGAATTGATAAAGGAACTGCAAGAATCAGAGGTCTTAATAAGTGAAATGCATGAATTGGATCCAAACCTGGGTTACACAGCGTTTTCTATGGATCGTTTACAGGGCTTGGAAACTGTCGGGGAATTTTCGGCACAGGATATTTTTGAGAATACTTATACACAGGAAATTTTTAAAGACTATGATCTGACACTGGTAAATGTTTTTACAACCTGGTGCTCGCCTTGTGTTGAGGAAATCCCTGTGCTTGAAAAAATTCGCCAGGAATACGAAAAAAATGGAAAAAAATTGGGAGTTATTGCGGTTGTTCTGGATGCGAAAACTCAGAATGGCATAGATGAGGGTGCATTGGAACGTGCGCAGATTCTGTATGAACGCAGTGAGGCTGATTTTCCGTTTTTGCTTCCGGATGACAGCAATATGAATGGCCGCTTAACAGGAATTGAGAGTGTACCGGAAAGTTTCTTTGTGGATAAGGATGGTAAGATTGTCAGTGAACCTTATGTTGGTGCAAATTCGCAAGAAGGATGGATGGAGATCATTGACCGGGAATTTGGAAATTTACGAGGAAATGAATGATGAGACAATGGAAAAACAGGCAGTGGCGGGGCATTGCAGTTGGTATTTGCGGTTTGTTGGCGATGTTTTTTGGAATTTATCGTGGTGAGATGGATGTGGTATTTCAAAAAGCTGTAAATATTTGTTTGGAGTGTATTGGAATTGGATAATAAGAAAAAACAACGGGATGTCCGTCATTTGGCACAGGCCCTTTGGATGTTATTTACAAACAGCTATCTTACCGGATTTTTCAATGGTAAAATCTATCGGGGAAAACTAAAAAATATTTGTGTTCCAGGCATGAATTGCTATTCCTGTCCGGGAGCTTTAGGAGCGTGTCCCATCGGAGCCATGCAGGCGGTGATTGGAAGCTGGAATTTTAAATTTGCATTTTATGTGGCTGGTTTTCTGATGTTCGTGGGTGCATTGGTAGGCAGATTAGTCTGCGGATGGCTGTGCCCGTTTGGACTGATACAGGATCTTTTACATAAAATCCCGTTTCCAAAGAAAATCAAAACTTTTCGGGGAGACCGGTTTTTGAGAAAATTGAAATATGTGATCCTTCTTGTGTTTGTAATCCTTCTGCCTTTGTTTTTGGTAGATTTGTTGGGACAGGGAGCGCCGTATTTCTGCAAATGGATCTGTCCGGTGGGAATCTTGGAAGGCGGTATTTTGCTTGTCCTGTTAAATAAGACTTTGCGAAGCACGATCGGCTGGCTTTATGCCTGGAAGATCGTGATTTTGGCGGTGACGCTGTTGATTTCAATGATTATTTATCGTCCGTTCTGCAAATATATTTGCCCACTTGGTGCCATCTATTCAGTTTTTCATCCGATTTCTGTATTTCGTTATCGTGTAGATGAGCAAAAGTGTACAAATTGCGGCGTTTGTGCAAAAGTTTGTGAGATGGGCTGTGATCCGGTAAAAAATGCAAACAGTCCGGAATGTATACGTTGTGGAAAATGTAAAAAGAAATGTCCGTCAGGTGCGATTTTTCATACCGGCGGGAAAGGATAGATTGCGATGTTGAAAATTTTTGTAACCGGAGATCAACATATTGGTCTCAAATATGCCGGCCATGAACAGGCAGAAGTTTTAAGCTCCAAAAGAATAGAAGCTTTTTCACAAATGGTTCAAATGGCCAATCAGGAAGAATGCGGACTTTTTGTGATGACAGGAGATCTGTTTGAGAATACACATAGTGTATCAAAAAGAGATGTTAAAATTTTGATGGAAAGGTTGTCAGAATTTGAAGGGATTGTTGCAGTGCTTCCGGGAAATCATGATTATTATGATCCGCAGGCACGGGTGTGGCTATATTTTGAAGAACTTCAAAGAATGGCGGATCGCGTTGTGCTGCTTCGGGAATACAGACCGTATCCCATGACTGTCAATGGGGAAAATGTTATTTTGTATCCGGCATTTTGTGCGTCAAAACATTCCCAAGCGGGAGAAAATCATCTTGGATGGATGAAAAAACTTACCATTCCGAAGGATAGAGCCTATCACATAGGGATTGCTCACGGTGCAGTGGAGGGGGAAACCATTGACCGGGAAGGCAGGTATTTCTTGATGAAGCGTTCAGAACTGGAAGCAATCCCGATGGATGTATGGCTTCTGGGGCATACCCATGTGCCATTTCCGGGAAATCTGACGGAAGAATATGCCGTTTGCGATAAGATCTTAAATCCGGGAACCCATATACAGACGGATGTTGCCTGCAATACAGAGGGTCAGTGTTTTATTGTGAAGATTTCAGAAGATAAAGTAGTACAGGCAAAGAAATTTGTGTCGGGAAATCTTCGTTTTTATCGAAAAAACATTGCATTGTCGGCAGGAAGTATTGTAGAAGCACTGGAGAAGGAACTGTCGCATGTTTCTGATCAAAGTGTTGTGGATCTGATCCTGACTGGTGCTGTATCGGCGGAAGAATATGAGAACAGAAAACAGAATATTGAACAGGTTCTATCACGGTTTATTGAAGGAACCTATCGGGATGGTGCATTGAGTAAGTTAATATCGAAGGAGTTGATCGATGAGGAGTTCCCAGAGACTTCTCTTTCCGCAGGATTTCTGACTGCATTGCTGGAGGAGCCGAAAGAAGCTCAACTTGTCTATGAATTGTTAAAGTCGCTGAAGGAGGGAAAATAAAGTGAAATTAAAAAACATTTCCTGTACCCAGTTTGCAGGGGTGAGAGATCAAAATGTTTCCTTTACAGAGGGACTGAATGTGGTTTGCGGAAACAATGAAACCGGAAAAAGTACCTTGGTAAACCTGATTTCCCGTACCTTGTTTCAGAATGCAAAACTGGATCGCAGAAAAGATAAGGATTTTTTTGAATTATATTTTCCGGGGGCTAGGAAAGGAAGTTCGCTGACCGGCGATTTCGCTGACGGAAAGATTTCTATAGAAACAGAAAAAGGCATCTATATTCTTTCGAAGGAGTGGGGGGTGGATCCGCGTTGCACACTTTCTACACCGGACGGTGTCATCCGGGATCCAAACAGTATCCGGGAGTGTTTGAAGGAGGAATTGCATTATGGTGAGGGGGTCTATTCGGAACTTTTGTTTTCTTCCCAGAGAAATACGGATCTTTCTTTACAGACAATTCTGGATGCAGAAAAAAAGTCAGATGCCAAGCAAGAGATTACCCGGGCAGTATCTCAGGCGTTTTCGGAAAGCGGTGGAATTTCTACGGATGCCATAGAACAGGCCATTCAGGAAAAGATTGATGAGATTGCCGGGAAACATTGGGATTTTGAACAGGAAGCACCGATGCGGAAAGCCGGAAGGTGGTCTGCAGGAATGGGTGAGATCTTAAAAGCCTATTATGCCATGGAGGATGCGAAGAATGTTCTGGCAGAAATTTCCTATATGGAGGAAGAGGCTGACCGTGCGTTAGGAGAATACCTTAGAAAAGACGAAGAAACGAAGAAGGCTGAGACTGCCTATCAGGAATTTCAGATGTTTGCAAGCCGTATTGCAGTTCAAAGAGAACGTAAAAAAGCGGCAGAACGGATCGAACAGGAGCTTACGAAGATTTCTGAGGTGCTGCGGTTATGGCCGGAATATGAGAAACGCTTGGAAAATGCCCAAAAACTAAAGAATGAAATGACTGATTGTGAACTTCTGGAAAAGTATCAGGCTGCAAAAGGGATTATAGATGAAATCAATCTTCTGCAGGAAGGCATGGAGGGGCTTACCTGCCCGTCGGATCTGGAAATTCAGCAGGTGAAGACGGCCGGACGCAGGATTGAAATGTTGGAAAACAGGTTCTGCGGCATGAATCTGTATGCGGCAGTCCAAATGTATGGTGAACATGAGGTGGAGATTACTTCTTTGCGTACAGGAGAACGCGTGGATCTGAAAAACGGGGGAGCTGCTATTGCGGAAGCAGTTCAGGTGACGATTCCGGGAGTGTTGGCGATGCAGTTATCTCCGGCAGATGTTGATATAGAAAAGATTGAAGCAGAAATTGCAGAAGAGACAGCATTTCTTCAGCAGATATTTGAAAAATATCATGTTCAGACCAGTATGGAATTAGAAGACCTTGCAAAGCGGATCAGAGAGGCAAAAACAGGGGTGGACAATGGAATGGCCCGTCTGGAAATGCTTCTTGGAGATATTGATTTTAAAGATCTGGAAAATGCAACAGCAAGGATCAAAACTCCGGTGCGTCCGATGCAGAATGTTCAGGAGGAAATTTTTGAATTGTGCGGCAGGATGGAACTAGGGACCTTTCTTGCCAAAACAGAGGCAATGCTGGAAAATTATGTGGCAGAATATGAAAGCATGTTCAAATTAAAAGAAAAATCGCTGAGTTTGGAGACAGAACGAAGAAATGCAGAGTCAGCGAATGCGGAAACGTTAGAGATACCATCAGAATTTCTGGAAGTTTCGGATCCGGAAACCTACCTTGAAAAATTGAAAAATGACCTAAAACATAAACAGGAACTTCGGGAAAATGCCCTGACAGAGAAAACAGCAGCGGTCAGCAGGCTGGAAAATATCCGGGAGCGGATTAGTGAAGATCCTCTGGAAGCAGCGGAAACTGCGGAACAAAATTTTAACGAAACATGTTCGTTGCTTCGTCACTGGATGCACATTGCAGAGGTGTTCCGCATGGAAAAAGAAAAATTGCAGGAGCATCCACTGGAAGACCTGGCAGACTATTTTGCAAAATATTTAAGTATGATTTCCGACGGGAATCTGTCGATGGAGTTTCCGGAACCCCATAAGCTGGATCTGAAGATTTATAGTGAAAATAAATTGTTGGATTATGAAAAACTTTCAGAAGGAACCAAAGAAACTGTCTCATTGGCATTTCGTCTGGCTGTGCTGGATCATTTGTTCCCGGAGGGCGGTGGAATCATTGTTTTTGACGATCCGTTGACGGATATGGATGAACAGAGAATGAGGTGTTCCTGCAGTCTGATCAGAGAATGTGCCAAACGCCATCAGGTAATCTTTTTGACTTGCCGCGAGGAATATGCCCGTTTGCTTCAGGGAAATGTGATTAAATTATAGAGTAAATACAGCTTTTGTTGACAAATGGGAAGAATTCAACCTATAATACACAGAATAGTGTCAAAATGACCAATTAAAATCAGCCGAAGAGGGGAAACGAGGAGTCCGGTGATCAATGAAATAGATGAGGAAAAAGAATATCTTGCACGACGGGAACGGAGAAGAGTGCGGATGCTTAAGGAAAAAAGGAGAAAAAGGCGTCAGAAACGAATGATCTGCGGGATTTTTGCCGGGATTATTGTAGCAGTTGGAGTTTATACTGCGGGTTCTGCGGTGAGATCTGCTTCCATGAAAGCTGAAAAAGCCCGACGGGCAGAGAAGCAAAAGGTGGAGGAACTTCAGGAAAAAGAACTGTTGGAGGATCTGCAGGTATCTGCACAGGAGGTACTGCCGGAAGAACCTGTAACGACGGCTTATGAGTTTCGGACGACGGATACCACTGTTTTTGTGGATAGTGAAAACGTGATCAGTACCCATGCGATTTTGGTGGATGAAAGCACTGACGCCATTGTTGCTTCAAAGGGAGAAAATGATCGGATCTCTCCGGCTTCCATGACCAAGGTACTGACGATTTTGGTGGCAGCAGAGCAGCTTCGCGAGGAAGATTTAGAAGATACTTTTACCATGACGTTGGAAATTACAGATTATTCTTATGTAAATGATTGCAGCAATGTGGGATTTCTGGATGGAGAAGAAATAAAAGTCAAGGATTTGTTTTACGGAACCATTCTTCCATCCGGAGGAGATGCGGCAGTGGGACTTGCAACCTATGTAGCCGGATCTCATGAAGCATTTGTAGATCTGATGAATGAAAAATTAGAAGCACTTGGTATTTCAGACAGTGCACATGTGACCAATTGTGTTGGTCTCTATGATGAGAATCATTATTGTACGGTCTATGACATGGCAGTGATCATGAAGGCTGCACTGCAGAACGATCTGTGTCGGGAAGTGCTGGCACAGAAGTGTTACACCACTGCACCAACAGAACAGCATCCGGAGGGATTGACGATTTCGAACTGGTTTTTACGCAGAATTGAGGATAAGGATACCGGCGGAGAGGTTCTGGGCGCAAAGACAGGATTTGTACAGCAGTCAGGAAACTGTGCAGTCAGCTATCAGGTGGAAAATGACGGAACACCTTATATTTGTGTGACGGCAGGTTCCAGCAGCAGTTGGCGGTGTATCTATGATCATGTGGAAATCTATAATCGTTATGTTCCGGGGAACAATATACCGTAGATTTAAGAAAAAATTAAGAATAAGTTGAGGTTTCGAAAAGCTTTCCGTAGTATACTTGGGTATGATTACGGAGGGCTTTTTTTGTGATGAACGAACATTTGCAAAAGAAAAAAAGAGGGCGGCGTTCTGTTGCTGAAAGAAGAAGGCGTCGAAGAAGAAAAAAGATTTTGAGGATGCTTCTGAAGGTGCTGCTGATCCTGGCGGGAGTGATCCTGGCAGGAAATATTTTTCTTTTCTTAAGAGATCGGAAGGCGCAGCCGGCAGGGAAGTCCTGGACGGTTTTAAGGGAGATAAAAAATGTTGAAATCGTACTGGATGCCGGACATGGCGGAAAAGATCAGGGAACCAGCTATGGGGATATTTTAGAGAAAGATATCACTTTGGAAATTTTAAAAAAGACAAAGAAACTTTTGGAGAAAGATTATCATGTTGCGGTAGTCCGGGAGGATGATACGTTTGTAGAACTTTCTAAACGGGCAGAATTTGCAAATGACAGAAATGCGAAGGTTTTTGTGAGTATCCATTGTAATTCTTCGGAAGATGGTTCCGGGGAGGGGATTGAAACGTTTTATGCGGAGGAAAAAGGTGCGGAAAGTCAGAAACTTGCAGAATTTTTGCAAGGTGCGGTGCTTTTGCAGACGGATGCCAGAGATCGGGAAACAAAGCCGGCAGATTATGTCGTGATCCGGCAGACACAAATGCCGGCAGCACTTGTGGAAGTTGGTTTTTTGAGCAATGCAGCAGAACGGGAACTTTTACAACAGGAGGACTATCAGGAAAAGCTGGCACAGGGCATTGCGGACGGAATTACAGCATATTTAGAAGAACAGGAATCGGGAGAATGATTCCTGTTTTTCTTTTGTGCAGAAAACTTCCTGGTTCAAATTGACCTTGATGGCGGGGATATGCTATAATTCTTATACCATATGATGGTCTTAGACTGACTATTAGGAAAGGAAAAAGGGGAATGCAGACTAAAAAAATGAAAAGATTGGGTGCTGCAGTGCTTGCAGCGACACTTGTAATGTCAAATTTTGGGCATTTGTCCGCAGTACAGGCAGCAGAAACAACAACCCAGATGAGTTCTGACAAAGAAGTTGTATATGTAAATACTTACAACGGTACAGAACGTGAGCAGAATTTCGATGATAACTGGAAATTCTATTTGGGCGATGCAAACGGTGCGGAAAATAAAGTATTTGATGATTCTAGATGGGAATCTGTGAATCTGCCGCATGACTACAGTATTGAACAGGAGTACACATCCGCAGGGGAAGGCGAAAGTGCGTATCTTCTGGGCGGTACCGGCTGGTACAGAAAATATTTCACTCTTGCAGAAGATGCAAAGGGCAAGGAAATCCGAATTGATTTCGGTGGGGTTTATATGAACGCAACTGTATGGGTAAATGGTACAAAACTGGGTATTCATCCGTATGGTTATACACCTTTCTCATTTGACATCACAGATTATGTGAATTTCTCGGGAGAAAACGTTATTAGCGTAAAGGTAGACCACAAAACACCATCCAGCAGATGGTATTCAGGAAGTGGTATTTACCGCAGCGTGAATCTGACAGTAACTGACAAGGTTCATGTAGATCTTTACGGAACACAGATTTCAACGCCAAATCTTGAAAAAGAAAAGGGCGGAACAGTTAATATGAATGTAAAAACAACAGTTGCCAATGAAGGAACAGAGGCAAAAGAGGTTGTTTTGGTACATAAGATCGTGAAAAAGGGCACAGATCAGAGCATTGGTACTGTGACAACAGAAGCGAAGAATATTGCAGCCGGAGAAAGCGCACAGATCGCTGCGACACTTCCTGCAAACAATCCGTCACTTTGGGATACAGAAAATCCAAATCTGTATACGGTGATCACAGAAGTCAAAGTGGCAGGAAAGGTAGTGGATACTTATGAAACAGAATATGGTTTCCGCTATTTCAAATTTGATAAAAATACAGGTTTCTATTTAAATGGGGAAGCATTGAAGCTGAAAGGTGTATGTATGCACCATGATCAGGGTTCCCTTGGTTCTGAAGCGCATTATCGTGCAATTGAACGTCAGGTAGAAATCCTTCAGGAAATGGGATGTAACTCTATCCGAGTAACCCACAACCCTGCGGCACAGGAATTGATCGAAATCTGCAACGAAAAGGGTATCCTTGTGATTGAAGAGTTCTTCGATGGATGGATGTATGCAAAGAATAGTAATACCTATGATTACTCAACTGCATTCAGAAAAAATATCGAAGCAGACAATCAGATCCTTGGTGCAGAAGAAGAGATGACATGGGCTGAATTTGATATGAAGGCAGTCATCGCACGTGGAGAAAATGCGCCTTCGATCATTATGTGGTCCCTGGGTAATGAAATCCAGGAAGGTGCCGGTGGTTCAGGATATTCTGCAATGGCTGATAAGCTGATTGCCTGGGCTCAGGAAACCAATACCACAAAACTTCTGACAATCGGAAGCAATGCAGTTAAAAATGCAGTAGGAAATGCAAATAATGAACATATCCAGATCGGAAATAAACTTACAGCAGTCGGCGGTACTTCCGGAACAAACTACTCTAAAGGAGCTAGCTATGATTCCCTGCACAGTACTTATCCGGACTGGTGTTTATACGGATCTGAGACAGCTTCACATACCAATAGCCGTGGTGTTTATGACACAACTGCAAGCAACAGCCTCAATGCGGATAAAGAACTTACTTCCTATGATTACTCTTCCGTAGGCTGGGGAGCACCGGCAAGTTCTGCATGGTATGATGTTATTACTAGAGATTTTGTGGCTGGTGAGTATGTATGGACAGGATTTGATTACCTTGGGGAACCGACACCGGCAAATGGTACCGGTCCTGGATGGGCATCAGGCGTAAATTCACCGAAAAACTCCTATTTTGGTATTGTAGATACAGCAGGTCTTCCAAAAGACAACTACTATTTCTATCAGAGCCAGTGGAATGATAAAGTGACAACACTTCACGTGCTTCCGGCATGGAACGAAGATGTGGTAGTAAAAGGTGCGACAGTTCCTGTAGTTGTTTATTCAGATGCAAAATCTGTAAAACTGGAACTTGTAAAAACAGATGGTACTGTAAAGGATCTTGGAACAAAGACATTTGTAGAAAAGACTACAGCTGCCGGATATACATATCAGATCACAAACGAAAACAGCCAGAATCATCAGGATTTATATATGACATGGAATGTTGCATTCGAAGCAGGTACCCTGCGTGCAACAGCTTATGATGAAAACGGCAAGGTGATCACAAACACAGAAGGACGTTCTTTTGTAAAAACAACAGGTGATGAAGCAAAACTGGAAGCATCTGCAGACCGTACAACCATTGATGCGGATGGAAAAGATCTTACTTATATTACAGTTAACGTAACAGATGCAGAAGGTAATATTGTACCGGATGCAAATAACAACGTAAAATTTAAGGTTGAAGGCGAAGGCGTTTTGGTTGGTGTAGACAATGGAAAACAGTCTGATCATCAGTCTTTCCAGGATGATAACCGAGATGCCTATAATGGTTCCCTGGTTGCAATCGTACAGTCTACCAAAGCTGCAGGAACCATCAAGGTTACAGCAACTGCAGATGGATTGGAAAGTGCAGTTGTAAGCGTAACTACAAAAGCAGGGGAAGGTGCTGTTGCTGCAAAAGAAATCTCCAGCTTCTACATGTCCAAAAACTACTATGTAAAAGTTGGAAATCAACCGGCTCTTCCACAGAAAGTTGAAGTACGTTATAACGACGGAAGCAAAGAAGAAAAGGCAGTTACATGGAGTGCGATCGATGCTTCAGATTATCAGAAAGAAGGAACTTTAGAAATTAGCGGTACGGTAGATGGAAGTGCGAAAGTTATCGTTGTGATTAACATGATCGATAGTCTGGGTGGGCTTTTAAACTACTCTGCTGCAACATCTGTTGGCACTGCACCGGTTCTTCCGGAAGCAAGACCTGCAGTGGCAAAAGATGGATCTGTTTTGGATGTATCTTTCCCTGTAACCTGGGAAAAGGTAAATGAAGCAGATTATGCAAAAGCTGGAACTTTCACAGTTGCAGGTACAGCAAATGTACTTGGTGATGAAATGACAGTGACAGCAACCATCCGTGTGCAGAACGAAACAGTTTCTATCGGTGACAGCATTTCAAATCAGGCAGCAGAAGTAACACAGGATATTGCAGAAGATTTACAGTCTGATACATTAGATGCAATCAAAGATGGTGATCTGTCAGTTGGTGCAAATACCAGTGGCGGTCAAAATCTGACCATGTGGACCAACTATAATAATTCACAGGCAGGTGACAACAAAGCGGAACTTGTATTCAGATATGATACACAGCAGAGATTTGGACAGATCGTGATCCACTTTGTAAGGGACAGCTATTCTGCAGAATGGCCGGATGCAGGAACGACAGAAATCTATTTCTCAGAAGATGGAAGTACATGGACCAAACTTGAAGCAACAGAAACCGTTGGAACAGCAAATGGTCAGGTAAAACCATATACCTATGACTTTGCAGTGGCATCAGCAACTTTTGTAAAATTCTGTCTGACCAACAGTACAGCAAACAAAACAGCAAAACCTTGTACCGGAATCTCTGAAATTGAATTAAAGAAGGCAGAAGGAACATTTGCAACGTATACCACAGCGACACTTGCCTCTGTAAGTGTTGCAGGAAATGAACTGACAGCAGAAGATCTTGCTGCAGGAAAATATTACACATTGAATACAAAACCTGCTGTAACAGCAGAAGGTGCAGAAAATGCAGCAGTGACAGTTCTTCCATTATATAATGGTAAGATCAGCATTGTGATCGAATCTGAAGATCATAATACAAGAGAAGTATTCACAATCTATACAGGTATGGAAGCTCCGGTGGAAGTGGAGAAGTTTAACCAGACAGTTCTGGCAGAAAATGCAAGAGCAAACTCTCAGCAGCTGCCGGCATTAGGAACGGATGGCGGTGCATCCTGGGCATTTGATGATGATAATCACTGGTGGCATTCACGTTATAGTAGTTTCAATCAGAAACAGGATTACGAAATTGAACAGGATGGAAAGCCAACGGCATCTACACCAATTTGGATTGAAACAGGTTTCGATAAGGTATTCTATGTAGATCATATCGAATACACTCCAAGAGGTACGATGGGTATCTTTAAAGATTACACCGTATCTGTAGCAAAACTTGAAGACCCGACAGCAACACCGACGGATGTGGATTACACAGTTGTAAAAACCGGTCAGTTGGAAAATACAACAGAAACACAGACCATTCAGTTGGATGAAGTGATCGCTGCAACTCATGTACGTATTACAGTCACCTCTGTAAGTTGTACGGGAGACAGCCATGTGGCAGCAAAGAAGATTGACATTTACGGATATCATACAGATCCAAGTACAAAACCGGAAGAGAAAGATCCGGTAACAGATGTATTTGAGGACGTTGTGGAAGGTCTGTGGTACGTAGAGGCGGTACAGTATGTATATAACAGTGGACTGATGTCAGGATTCCAGAATGAATTCTCGCCGAATGCAAATATGTCAAGAGCCATGGTAGTAACGACTCTTTACAGAATGGAAGGTTCTCCAGCGGTAACTGATTACAGTGCATACCTTGCATTCAAGGATGTAAAAGCGGGCGATTGGTACGCAGATGCAGTAGCATGGGCATTAAACAATGACATTGCAACCGGAGATCCGATCAACCAGAAATTCAATCCAAATGCAAACGTAACCAGAGAACAGCTGGCAGCATTCCTTTATAGATACACAGAATTCAAAGGTGGATCTGTAACAGAAAGAGGCGACTTTAGCGACATGAAAAATGCTGACAAGGTAAGCAGCTGGGCATTAAAGGAAATGCAGTGGGCAGTTGGAACAGAGCTCATCAGCGGTATTGTTGAAGTCAAAGGCGAGCAGATCGTAGCTCGTGACCTTGCACCGCAGGGTAACGCAACAAGAGCCCAGATGGCAACGATCTTACAGAGATATTGCACAAACTAAATATTTGACAATTCTTAGCGAACGTAGTAAACTACACATGTTAATTGAAAAGGGGCGCTGGTAAATCGGCCGGCTGAGATAAGGTGTTGTCACCTTAGTACCCGTGAACCTGATCTGGATAATGCCAGCGTAGGAAGAGTACATTTTCGATAGGAATTGAAATTCAGGCACTTGGATATCCGATCCAAGTGCCTTTTTATGTGCGCACAAAGATCAAATGCACTCCGAAACATCAGGAAAACAATGCAAAAAGAAAAGGAGAATAAATCTATGAATGCAAGTATCGCAATTCAGGTGCTACCAAATGTAAACAGTGATGAAGAAGTAATTCGCATTGTTGATGAAGTCATTGCGTATATTCAGTCTACAGGATTGAATTATTATGTGGGACCTTGTGAAACATCTGTTGAGGGAGAATATGATGAATTAATGGAGATTGTAAAAGAATGTCAGAAAGTGGCAGTGAAAGCGGGTGCAAAGTCCGTATCAGCTTACGTGAAGATCAATTATCGCCCGGAAGGAGAAGTATTAACCATTGAAAAGAAAGTTACGAAACACCACCAATAAAATCTGGTCCGGCTCCGCAATTGCGGTGGTTCTGATATTATGGCAAACGATCTGTTCTATGGGATTGGTAGAAAGCTTCATGCTTCCGTCACCGATTTGTGTTGTGAAAGCCTTTTTTGAGGAATTTCCGACGTTGATGGAGCATTCTGTCATTACGTTGTCAGAGGCATTTTGGGGTCTTCTTTTGGGCATTTTTTTGGGATTTCTGGCAGCAGTTTTGATGGATCAGTTTGAAGGAATGTACAAAGCCTGTTATCCATTGATCATAGTCACCCAGACGATTCCGACAGTTGCGATTGCACCTTTGCTGGTGTTGTGGTTTGGCTATGAAATGACACCGAAGGTAATTTTGATCGTGATCACGACGTTTTTTCCGATTACGATTGGTCTCCTGAATGGATTTCGCTCTGCAGATCAAGATTCCATCCATCTGCTGCGGGCAATGGGAGCGGGTAAATGGCAGATTTTTTGTCATATCAAATTACCGGGGGCAATGTCACAGTTTTTTTCAGGACTGCGTATTTCGGCATCCTATGCGGTTGTTGGAGCGGTGATTTCCGAATGGTTAGGCGGTTTCGGAGGTCTGGGTGTTTACATGACGAGAGTAAAAAAGGCATTTTCATTTGATAAAATGTTTGCAGTGATCCTGTTGATCTCCCTGATCAGCTTGCTTTTGATGAAGGGAGTAGATCTTTTGCAGAGGAAATGTATGCCTTGGGAAAAGGAGTAAAAAGATCATGAAAAAAAGCGCATATATTATTTTGATGTTTGTATTTTTGTGCGGAATCCTCAGTGGATGCGGTACCCAAAGTGCAGAAAATGGGAAATTAAAAAAGATAACCTTTGTATTAGACTGGACGCCAAATACCAATCATACAGGGGTCTATGTGGCGGAAGAAAAAGGTTTTTTTGAAGAAGCCGGATTGGATGTGGAGATTGTCCAGCCGCCGGAAGACGGAGCAGTGATGCTGGTGGCGTCTGGAAAGGCTGAATTTGGGGTGTCCTTCCAAGATGCTCTGGTGCCGGCGTTTTCCGGTGGAGAGACCCTGCCGGTGACGGCTGTTGCGGCAGTGATTCAGCACAATACCTCGGGAATTATTTCGCGTGCCGGAGAAGGAATGGATGTTCCGAAGGGAATGGAGGGACATTCCTATGCAACATGGAATTCGCCGATCGAGCTTGCAACGTTGGAGCAGGTTGTTAAGAATGACGGGGGAGATTTTTCAAAAGTGGAATTGATCCCAAGTACGGTGACGGATGAGGTATCTGCCCTGAAAACCAATTCTGTAGATTCGATTTGGATCTTTTATGCGTGGGCAGGGGTGAAAATGGAACTGGAAGGTCTGGAGACGGATTATTTTTCTTTTGCAGAGATTAATCCTGTGTTCGACTATTACACGCCAGTGATCATTGCAGATAATGAATTTTTGGCAGAAGATCCGGAGACTGCAAAAGCATTTTTGAAAGCGGTCAGCAGAGGTTATGAATTTGCAATGGAAGAACCGCAGGAGGCTGCAGAAATCCTGTGCAAGGCAGCGCCGGAACTGGATCAGGAGCTTGTTTTGGCAAGTCAGAATTATCTGGCAGACCAATATCAGGCGGAAGCCCCTTATTGGGGATATATGGACGCGGATCGATGGAATGCTTTTTACCAGTGGGTGAATGATCATCGGCTTGTGGAAGGAAAAGTGGCATTAAATCAATATTTCACGAACGAATATTTGCCGAAATAGGAGGGAAATATGGCTGTTTTACGGGTAGAAAATGTTTCAAAATCTTTTGATGGGGAAAGGATTATCGAAAATATTTCGCTGGAGTTAAAAGAGGGAGAAATTGTATCCCTTTTGGGAGTCAGTGGCGGCGGAAAGACCACACTATTTAATATCATTGCAGGACTTAGCAAACCGGATACGGGACATGTGGTGCTTGACGGGAAGGAGATTACGGGAGAGCCGGGGAATGTCAGCTATATGCTGCAAAAGGATCTGTTGCTTCCTTATCGAAATATTGTGGACAATGTAGCCCTTCCCTTGGTGATCCGGGGCGAAAAAAAACAATCTGCCAGAGAGAAAGCAGCTTCTTATTTTGAAGAATTCGGACTGGCTGGAACGGAGAGAAAATATCCATCCCAGCTGTCCGGAGGAATGAGGCAGAGAGCAGCTTTGCTTAGAACCTACCTGTTCTCGGAAAAGGTAGCACTACTTGATGAACCTTTTTCGGCCTTGGACATGTTGACCAAGGGTAACGTTCATGACTGGTATTTGGATGTTATGGAAAAAATTCGGTTATCTACCTTATTTATCACCCATGATATTGATGAGGCGATCCTGCTGTCTGACCGGATTTATCTGCTGACCGAAAAACCAGGGACGATCACAAAGGAAATCGTGGTTCGTGAACCAAAACCGAGGCGGAAAGATTTTAATCTTACAGAAGAATTTATGAATTATAAAAGAGAAATCATTTCTCATTTGGAAAAACATTGACGGGGTGTGCTTTTGCGCACCTCTTTTTGCGTATATTTGCTAAAATAAACGAGGATAAAAATAAAGAAATGGTTATTTTTCACAGGAAAAATGTGGATATAACTAGTATTTTTTTTGAGATATTGTTATACTAACGGAGAGAAACGTTTATTGTATAGAAGGAGGATATCATGGAGAATGAATTTCAGGAATATGTGACATTTTGTGTAACTGCAAAGGATGGAACGGAAGTGGAACTGGCAGTAGTGGATGAATTTGATCTTGAGGAACGACACTATGTTGTAGGAGCCCTGGTGGAAGAAGATACCATCAATGACGACGGTTGGTACATTTACCGCAGCAAGATTGATGGGGATGATTTTGAGGTTGAAAAGATCGAAACAGAAGAGGAATATGAAAAAATTGCTCAGGCTTATTTAGAAATGGGTGAATAGGATTTGAGAAGGTAGGAAACCGGCAGTTTGGTCGGGATTAATTAAGAAAGGAATGGAAAGGGTATATGAAAAACAAAAAGCGAATGCTTAGTCTGATGCTTGCGTTCTCGATGACAGTGGGGTTATTTGGGAATTTATCAGTGAATGCAGCAGAAGAAAGAAATCTTGCATTAAATCGTCAGACATCTGCATCTTCCGTTGCCAATGAGAAGGGACCGGAACTTGCAGTGGATGGTGTGACAAATCAGTCACAGCAATGGAACTCAGAAGATATGAAGAGCGGACAGATTGCAGATGATGCGCAGCAAAAAGAACAGTGGTTGCAGGTGGATTTGGGAGTCAGCGGTTCTAAGATCAGTCAGATTAAACTTTGGTACAATATGAAAGTTTGGCCGATGGTTTATCGCATTGAAACGACTGATACACCGGATGCAGATGCTTCTTGGGAAACGGTAGTTTCTGTGTCACGTCCGTCGTATAATGGTTTTGTACAGAATGGTACGGGGCAGAATATTGCGGATACAAATGCAAATACGGATACGATCACCACATCTTCCGTGCCGGCATTGGAAAAAACAGAACTTGGACGATATGTTCGTCTGTATGTGGAAAAGGTGAATGCAAAAGCACCGGGAAATAATGTAAATTTAAGAGAGATTGAGATTTTTGGAACCAATGATCACGATCCTGTTTATACGATCGTGGGAAGTTCTCTGGAAAATGTGGTTTCCAATGATGGAACTATAAGCAGTTGGAATATTGGAGAACGTGAAGTAGTCCTTCTTAGAAAGGATGAAAGCGGGGTGCAGAGCAACGAGACGGTGACAGTTCCGGATCACAGCAGCAACTACCCGGCAGAATGGTTCCCGGAAGTGTCAAATGCCAATGAAAAACCGGAAGTAATCCCGACAATTCAGGAATGGTATGGATACACGGGAGATTTTACTCTGACAGAAGATACCCGTATCATTATTCACGATGCGGCCAAGGTAGGTCTTGAAAAAGCTGCAAAGAATATGCAGGAAGATCTTACGGAGATCTGCGGTATTACACCGGAGATCAAGACAGGTACTGCACCGGAAAATGCACATGATATTTATATTGAATCTTTAGCAGATACAGAAAAATATGATCTGGGTGAAGAAGGTTATTTGATGGTGACCAACGATCAGGGACTTCATATTTATGCACCAACTTACACAGGGTGTATCTATGGAACGATTACTGCGGAACAGATTCTGTGGATGGATGATGCCCATGCAAATATTCCAAAAGGTATCATGAGAGATTATCCGGCATATGAAGTACGTGGTATCAAACTTGATATTGCCCGTACACCGTACCGTTATGAGCAACTGAAAGATTATGCAAAGATTATGCTTTGGTATAAGATGAACGAATACGATCTTCATATCAATGATAATGACAATGCAAATATCAACGGCGCAACTTATGAATCACATGCAGGATTCCATCGTTTGGAAACTGACGAATTTCCAAGCCTGATCTCTGAAACAAAGCATGTTGGTGTGCCGTCAGAGAATATCAATGAAGAATATTATAATCATAATGAAGATTATCAGGGAAATCCAACTTATACAAAGGAACAGTGGAGAGACCTTGCAGAACTGACAGAGGACTATGGTATGTATCTTCTGACAGAAATTGACCTGCCGGGACATTCCCTTCTTTATAATAAATATGCTAAAGAAAATCCGGACCAGATCGACTGGTTGGAAGGCGGTATTGGATACAGCAAAAATAATATTGGAAATTCTGCCGGATTAGAACTTTTGGATCTGACCGGTGTGAATAAAGAACGTGCGCTGAAATTTGCAAAAACGCTTTGGAATGAATATACCAGCGGAGAGGAACCAACCATTTATGGTGATATCGTACATATTGGCGCAGATGAATACTGGGTACATGATGCGGAAACAAACAATGCATTTGCATCCTTTGCAGATGAAATGAGAAAAGTTATTCAGGGAAATCTTGGAGCAGATACAAAGATCCGTATGTGGGGGGCTGGAACACAAAGTTTCTCTACTGCAGGAACAGTGCTTGGTATGACAAGTGCGGAATTGGCTGAAAATTACCAGTTGGATATCTGGTATACCGGCTATGATAATCCAAAGCTTCGTGCAGCAGAAGGTTATGAAATTGTAAACTGTCGTGACTGCTATATGTATGGAAATCCGGGACGTTCTTTCCGTGATGTTCCAAATGCAGAATATTTGTTCAATTCATGGAATCCGACGATGTTTGGCGGTGGAAATGATCCGATGATGGGTGAACCAAATCTTCTGGGGGCAAAAGCCGTAATCTGGGGTGACCAGAGCCAGGAAGGTATGACAGAAAAAGATGTGCATCAGAGAGTACTTCAGGCAATTTCGATTGTCAGCGAAAAAACATGGAATGGAACAGATGAAGATGATACTTTTGCAGAATGGGAAATCAGAAAATCCCATTTGGCTGAAGGACCGGGCACTCAGATTGCTATGGCTGTAGAAAGTGCGAGTTCCTTAGTATTGGATTATGATTTTGCAAACATTTCTAAAGATGGTCAGACCATTTATGATGCAAGCGGTAATGGATATCATGCAAAAGTGACCAAAGGTACTGTTTCTGACGGATGGATGGTATTTGACGGGGAAACATTGGTTGAAACTCCATTACAGACACTTTCCTATCCTTATACGGTATCCTTTGACTTGAAGCTTTCAGCAAAAGATGGTACGGCAAATACAAAAGAATCTTCCCTCTTCTCTGGTTATGACGGTCGTATTCAGGTAGCTGGCCATAATGGAAAAATGAGTGCAGATGTCAATTATTTTTCAAGAAACTTTGATTACAAAGTGCCAACAGATGGTACAGAAGTGGAAGTGACGCTGGTTGGTACGCTTCATGGAACCAAATTATATGTAAATGGAGAATTGGTAACGTTCCTTTCTCAGAAGTCAGATGCAGATGGATTGGGCGGAAATGTAACTTCCATGTATTCTTCCGTGCTCCTTCCATTAGAAAAGATTGGTCAGGATTTCTATGGTCAGATGGCAAATCTGAAGGTTTACAATAAAGCATTATCCGCAGAAGAAGTAGCAGCAGATTTTGCCGGAACAGATGATGGAAAAGTAAACGTAGCACAGAATACCTACGCAGGAAGTGATTCTTATAAAAATGGTGATGCTTTTGATGATGCAGAACAGCGTACAAGATTGTCTGCAAAGACCATTGATGGTGATGCCTTTGAGGTGCCGGTAAATGCAGCAACAGAGCCGGATACAGCAACTTCGGATATTTATTCGTATTGGAGAGGTGATCATGCAGACAGTGCATTGACCGTCGATCTTGGAAAAGAACGTGAAATTTCAGAAATTGCTATTCAGTGGCGTGTAGGCGGAAAAGGAAAAGACATGAAGATCATGACTTCTCTGGATGGCGAGCATTGGACAGAAACAAAGAATATTACCGGAAATAGGGATTTCTTCCAGACGATCAAACTGGATCAGCCGGTAAAAACACGTTATATCAAAGTGCAGGGTGTCAGCAGCAATGCAGGTAACGGCGTTTATATGATCCAGGAATTTATGGCTTATGAAAAGGTAGACAAAACAGCACTTGAAGCAGCAATTTCTAAAGCAGAAGAAGTGATTGCCAAGGAAGGTCTTGGATTTGCGTCTGAAAATGATGCAGATTGCAAATTATTTAATGCGACTGTATTTGCAAAAGCGATGAAGGAAAGTCCTCTGGCAACGATCGAAGAGACAAAAGCGGCAGAAGCAGTGCTGACAGCAGCCTTAAAAGAAAAAGAAGAGATGCCGGAAGAAAAAGACCCTGTCACAGAAGTATTTACAGACGTTGTAGCAGGTTCGTGGTATGTGGATGCGG
>CAZLQJ010000029.1:0-19856 GCA_964561705.1 uncultured Lachnoclostridium sp.
TGTTGAAAGAGATTGGAAAAACGTAAAAATTTGATATGAAGTTTTGAAGGTATATGTTATAATGGGGATGATACGAAAGTATCATCCTTTTTTTTCTATAAATTTATCCCCCAGAATAAGGAGAATACAGTTGAATATTACGATTTTTTTGGTAGCATGTGTGATCTTACTATGTGTATTTGTGGAAAAATTTTCTGACCGGATTGGAATTCCGGCATTGATTTTTTTCATGTTCATTGGAATGCTGTTTGGCAGTGATGGTATTTTAAAAATTCCATTTGATGACTTCAAACTTGCAGAAAACATTTGCTCGATTGCATTGATCTTTATCATGTTTTATGGTGGTTTCAATACAAAATGGAAGGCTGCAAGGTCCGTTGCCGGGAAATCAGTGCTTTTGTCAACGGTAGGTGTTGTGGCAACAGCCTGTATTACCATGCTGTTATGCAAGGTTTTTTTGCAAATTTCATGGGCAGAGAGTTTGTTGATCGGTGCCGTATTATCTTCAACGGATGCGGCCAGCGTATTTGCGATTTTAAGAAAAAATAAGTTGAATCTGAAAGATGGTACTGCTTCTATTTTGGAAGTGGAAAGCGGTAGTAATGATCCGGTATCTTATATGTTGACCATTGTGGCGGTTAGCGTGGTAAATACCGGAGGATTTGGTAATGTGTTTGGAATGATCGCTCTTCAGCTGATCTTAGGGGTTGCAATCGGGCTCATTCTTGCAAAGATTACATTGCATTTTTTGGTGAATACAAAACTGGTTTCTGAGGGTCTTGAAACAATCTACATGATCGCGGCAGTTATGATCTGCTATGCAGTCACTGCTTATTTTGGTGGAAATGCATACCTGAGTGTGTATTTATTTGGTATTTATATTGGAAATCAAAATGTGAAAAAAAAGGGAGAAATCATTCCGTTTTTTGATGGTGTGACAAGTCTTGCACAGATTTTGATCTTCTTTTTGATCGGCTTGCTGACATTTCCTCATCAAATGCCTCAAATCATCCCTACGGCGCTTGCAATTACTGCATTTTTGACATTGATTGCAAGACCGGTTACGGTATTTTTGCTTTTAAAGCCATTCAAATGTAGTTGGAATCAATGTTTGCTCATTGCATGGGCGGGACTTCGAGGAGCTTCTTCTTCGGTATTTGCGATCATGGCGGTGGCAGCCGGTGTATCGATGAAGCAGGAATTGTTCCATATTGTATTCATGGTTTCGCTGTTTTCTGTAGCGATTCAGGGGACTTTTTTACCGAATATAGCAAAGAAACTGGATATGGTGGATGCGCGTTCGGATGTACGAAAAACGTTCAATGATTACCAGGAAGAAGTTGCATTTCAGTTGATGAAGATGCATATTCCAGAGGAACATAACTGGGCAAACCGAATGATTAAAGATGTGAATATGCCGTCCGGGTCTTTGGCATTGATGATTAAAAGGGGCAAGGAAAGCATCATTACTAAGGGGAATACCTTAATCTTACCAGGGGATGATATTATTTTAAGCGTTACACCGTATAATCCGGGAGACAGCGAAAAATTACAGGAACGGATCATTGAGAAAGAGGACAGTTGGTGCAACAAAACCATTGGGGAATTAAAACTTTCAAAAAATAAACTGATTGCTATGGTCATTAGAAATAATCAGCCGATCATTCCAGATGGAAAAACAAAGATTTTGGAAAATGATGTGGTGGTATTTATTTCTGTCAAAGGTGCCTGAGCGATCGAGGAGATAAAATGGGAGAAAACTTTAATGAGGGACAGCGTAAAGCTGTAGAACATTTTAAAGGTCCGGCACTTGTGTTGGCGGGACCCGGAAGCGGCAAAACCCGCGTGATCACATATAGAACCAAGTATCTGATTGAGCATTATGGCGTGGATCCGTCCAATATTCTGGTCATTACTTTTACAAAAGCAGCAGCGATGGAAATGAAGCAGCGGTTTTGCAATATGACAGACAGAAAATATGTGACAGTGAATTTCGGCACATTTCATGCAGTATTTTTTGGAATTTTACGACACGCTTATGGATATTCTGCAGATAACATCATTAAGGATGAGCAGAGAAATCGCTTTTTTAGGGAAGAAATCTCCCATATGGATCTGGAGATTGAGGATGAAGCAGAATTTATTCAAAATATTGTCGGGGAGATCAGCCGTGTAAAGAATGAGCGCAGGAATATTTCAGAATATGAGGCCCTTTCCTGTGATACAAAGTCATTCCGCCGTCTGTTTGAGAAATATGACCGCTTGCTGAGAAGGCAGAATCAGATCGATTTTGATGATATGCTGGTCTATACCTATGAATTATTATCTCAGAGAAAAGACATTTTGCGGGCTTGGCAAAATAAATTTCAATATATTTTGATTGATGAAACCCAGGATATGAATCAGCTGCAGTATGATATCGTACGGCTGCTTGCGGCACCGAAAGATAACCTTTTCATGGTAGGGGATGATGATCAGTCCATTTACCGGTTTCGTGGCGCCAGACCGGAAATCATGTTGGGATTTCAGAAGGACTATCCCAAGGCCGTTCAGATCCTCTTAGATACCAATTATCGTTCCCGAAAACAGATTGTGGAGTCGGCCATTAAGGTGATCAACCATAATGAGGAACGGTTTTTAAAAGAGATCAAAGCTTCACGGCCGGAGGGAACACCGGTGGTTACAGCTGTTTTCCGTACGCAGAAGGATGAATATGACTGTATGATTGAAAAAATCCTGTATTATCATAAACAGGGTGGCGCCTATCGGGATGTTGCTGTTTTATGCCGGACCAACCGTCAGCCGGGGGCTTTTGCGGAAAAATTGATGGAATATAACATTCCTTTTCAGATGAAGGATGCAGTTCCAAATATCTATGATCATTGGATTGCAAAAAATATTATGACCTATTTAAAATTGGGAAATGGATCCAGAAAACGCAGTGATCTTTTGCAGGTGCTGAACAAGCCTTTGCGCTATATCAGCAGGGAATGTCTGGAAGATGAGATTATCAGCTGGGATGTGATGCTACAGTATTATGAAGAAAAGCCGTGGATGTGTGACCGCATTGAAACCTTGGAGCATGATTTGAAAATGTTGAAAAATATGAAACTGTATGGTGCCATCCATTATATTCGCCATGTGATTGGTTATGAGCAGTATTTAAGAGATTATGCATTGGATCATAAACTGAAGGTGGAGGAACTTTTAGAGGTTTTAGAGGAAATTCAGGAGTCAGCAAAGGAATATGAGACGCTGGAGGAATGGAAAAAGCATATTGAAGCGTATACTGCAAATTTGGAAAAGCAGCAGAGGGCAAGAGAAGGTCAGGATGGAGTGATCATCTGTACGATGCATTCCAGCAAAGGATTGGAATTTCCGATCGTATTTATTCCGGAGGCGAATGAAGGCATTACACCTTATCAGAAAGCGGTTATGAAAGAAGAAATCGAGGAAGAACGAAGACTGTTTTATGTTGCCATGACAAGAGCCAAGGAGCTTTTGTATGTATTTTCATTGAAAGAAAGGTTTCACAAACCTTTGGAAATTTCCAGATTTGTAGGAGAATTTACAGAGCAGGAAGAAGAAAAGAAACGAACAGAAAAATCCCGTCCGGCCATATAGGGCTGAACGGGATTTTTAGAATTTGATTATTCGCTTCCGAGATCTTCTTCGTACTGCAATTCGTCTAACATTTCATCAAAACGATCAGCAGCGATTTCATACTCATCATCACTTTCAATGTTTTCCAGGGAAGGACCGTTATCTGTTACGGTATAGCGGTATAAGTAAACTTCGCTTCCGTCAGCTTCGCCTTCGTCTGTCAGCGGAAGAAGTGCAATGTAATCTCTGCCGCCGGCTTCATAGATCGTAAGAATCGCACATTCTACAACGCTTCCGTCGTCCATGTTTACGGTAACGGTAATATCACTTGTTCCGCAGGTGCTGCAATCGCCTTCGCAGTTTCCGCAGCTTTCAGTTCTTTCTGCCATATATCTGTCCTCAAACTTTCTTAATTTTGCGGGCAAGGCCCGGTAATATCGGAAAAATCCGATGATGGTCTACAAGTAATCTATCATACTTCGGAAACACTTACAAGGTAAAAATCCATTGACGGAAAAATTTTTTTATAATACCATAAAAGCGTTAGGAGAATGCGTATGACCGGATTTTTAGAAGAGCTGACAAATTTTATATTTTTAGAGGATGAACCTCAAAGTGCAGATGTGATTTTTGTGCCGGGATCAGAAGAAACAGACCTCGCAAAAAAGGCTGCAAAACTCTATCTGGAAGGTTATGCCCCGCTTTTGGTGCCTTCCGGAAAATATGCCAAATGGACCGGGCATCCTCTGGACAATGCATTTGAAACAGAGAGTGATCAGTTTGCAGATCTGATGAGGAAGGCGGGGGTGCCGAAAGAAGCAATCCTAAAGGAACGTCAGGCAACTTATACTTATGAAAATGCCATTTATACAAAACAGCTTCTGGAAAAACGAAAGATCAATGTCAAAAGGGCAATTTTATGTTGTCAGGCATATCATGCCAGAAGATGCAAACTTTATTATCAGATATTATTTCCGGACACTGAACTTTTGGTATGTCCGGTGGAAACCAAAGGAATTACGAGGAGTAACTGGTATCGAAGAAAGGAAAGTATCGAGCTTGTACTTGGAGAAATTGAAAAGTGCGGTAGCCAGTTTCACCAGATCGTAGCAGAATATGGTGCATTAGAAAATTAGAGAAGACCTGCTTCAGAAATGACTGAGAGCAGGTCTTTGAACTATTCCGGATAAATCAACCGGTCTTCTTTGATATTATAGAGAACTTCTTCTAAATATTTTTTGGCAAGGTAGTTTGCCATACCAAGATTCATATCCAGATAGTTTCCGCAGTCTTTTGCGGAGGCGCCGGGAACTTCGTCTTTAAAATCCCGGATAAATTCCCACATTTCAATCATCAGAGGAACAATGTCTTTGGAATCGTAGTCGCCTGCCAGCAGGAGGTAAAATCCTGTACGGCATCCCATAGGTCCAAAATAAATGGTTTTAGGCCCAAAATCTGCATGATTACGCAGAAAAGTAGCAGCCAGATGTTCAATGGTATGCATTTCCGCTGTATTCATAACCGGCTCCTCGTTAGGACTGGTCATACGCAGATCAAAGGTCGTGATGATCTCGCCGCCCACAGGGTCTTTTCTGGAAACGTAAACTCCCGGCTGTAATTTTATATGATCAATGGTAAAACTGGTGATCTTTTTCATAGAAACCTCCTAAATATATTTATCTTCTCTCATTTTAACAGACGGCGGAAGTTTCGTCCACAGGTGATTGAAAAGGATACGAAACTGTAAATGCCATAGAGAATGACTGGGAGTAAAAACACAATTGACGAAGAGTGAAAAATTGTAAAATGAGGGTAATAATATTTGTACGGAAAAGGAGAAGGGATATGAAAAAATATTCCTATGCTCTATGGTATGATTACAATGAACAGATTAAATCCGCTGAGATCCATGTGACAGGAGCCACGGATGTTTCCCGTTTGTTTTATGGATGTAAAAATATGACGAGCGTAGATTTGAGTGGCTTGGATACGTCAAATATAACGAATATGAATCGTATGTTTTGTGACTGCAGCAGTCTGACAGATTTAGATGTAAGTGGATTTAATACCTCCAATGTAACGAAAATGAGTGGAATATTTGTTGATTGCAAAAGTCTGAAGGAACTGGATCTGAGCAGCTTTGATATGTCAAAAGCAAAGGAAACCTCTAATTATATGATTAGTGGGTGTAATGGTTTAGAGAAATTCAAGACACCACGGAATTGCTCAGTTGAAGTTTATTTACCAGATGATGATTTATACACACATTGGGAAAAGGAAGATGGTACGTGGATCCAGTACAATTTGTCTATGATCGGGAACTCATGTCCGGTTTTGATGGAAAATTTACACCGGATTCTACCATGACCAGAGCCATGCTGGTTCAGACCTTATATCGTATGAATGGTACACCGCAGGTAACAGATTACAGCAAATATCTGGCATTTAAGGATGTCAAGGCAGATGACTGGTACAAAGATGCAGTGGCTTGGGCAGTGAATGAAAACATTACCACAGGAGACCCTGTGACCGGTAAATTTAATCCGAATGCAAGCGTAACCAGAGAACAGTTAGCTACATTCCTTTGCCGTTATACGGAATATACCGGAAAAGATGTGACTTTAAGCAAGGATATGAATGTCCTTTTAAACGGCTCTAATCCAAGCAGCTGGTCTGCAAAAGAATTTGCATGGGCCATCGATCAGGGACTGATCGGCGGACTTCAGGAAACAGATGCAGCAGGAAATGTAAGCTACAATCTGGCACCAAGAGGAACCGCAACCAGAGCGCAGCTGGCAACGATCTTAAAGAGATATTGTGAAAAATAAGGAAGCATCAGAGAATAGAAGAGTCATTGTTTCGATGAAAACCATCGGAGCAATGGCTCTTACTTGCATATATATGTATAAATATATATAATGATTTTAGACGATTTGTTGCGAAATGTAAAAATACGAAGGAGCATAGAGATGAATATTCAGGATTTAGAAAAGAAATATTTAAAACTTCAAAATGGGAGTGATGTCCGAGGCGTTGCATTGGAGGGCATCGAGGGAGAGCATGTGAATCTGACGCCGGAAATTGCAAGATTGATCGCGGCAGCTTTTGCAGAATATCTTGCACAGAAGTGCGAAAAGAAGCAGGAAGCGCTTTCAATTTCCGTGGGTCATGATTCCAGACTTTCCGCAGAAATGTTAAAGGAAGGCGTTTTGGAAGGGATTCAGGCACAGGGCTGTCAGCCGATTGATTGTGGTTTGGCATCTACACCGTCCATGTTTATGTCTACGGTACTTCCACAGCTTGGTTATGATGGAGCAATTATGATTACGGCAAGTCATTTGCCATTTAATAGAAATGGATTAAAATTTTTCAGCAAAGAAGGCGGTCTTGAGAGTCAGGAAATCAAGATCATTTTAAAGAAGGCCATTGCTTTGGAGGAAAAGGGTCTGGAGAATCATGAGAAAAAAGAACGAAAGTCGTTGGATCTTCTGGAACATTACAGTGAAAATCTACGTCGGATCATTTGTGAGGAAACAGGAACGGCAGAGGCTCAACTTCCTCTGAAAGGTATGCATTTTGTGGTAGATGCATCCAATGGAGCCGGTGGATTTTTTGCCTCCCGGGTATTAGAGCCTTTGGGTGCAGATATCAGCGGAAGCATTTATCTGGAGCCGGACGGAACCTTCCCAAATCATGTGCCAAATCCGGAAAATGCAAAGGCAATGGAGTGTATCAAGGCAGCAACGTTGGAACAGAAGGCAGATCTTGGGATTATCTTTGATACGGATGTGGATCGTGCAGCTACGGTATTTCCAAGTGGAAAAGAGATCAATAAAAATGCACTGATCGCATTGATGGCATCTATTGTCGCACAGAAAATGCCAGGCAGTACGGTTGTGACGGATTCGGTAACTTCAGACCAGTTGGAGAATTTCCTGGTGAATCGTCTGGGTCTGAAACATCATCGTTTTAAACGGGGTTACCGTAATGTGATCAATGAGTCCATTCGTCTGAATAAGGAAGGCATTCCAAGTGGTCTTGCCATCGAAACTTCCGGTCATGGGGCATTGAAGGAAAATTACTTTTTGGATGACGGTGCTTACATGAGTGTGAAAATCCTTTGTGAAGTGGTCAAATGCAAACGTGCCGGCAGATCCATCGAGGATCTTTTGGATGGATTGGAAGAGGCTGCTCAGTGCGGAGAATTTCGTATGAGCATTGGTGTGGAAGATTTTAAGGAGTATGGAAACCGGGTATTGGAAGAGTTCAAGGAATTTGCCAAGGCACAGGATACGTTCCGGATCGTAGAGCCGAACTATGAGGGGGTTAGAATTTCATTCGATGATGAACAGGTGCATGGATGGTTGCTTTTGCGTATGTCCTTGCATGATCCGATCATGCCGATGAATATTGAAACAAATGAGGACGGCGGCGTGGAAAAGGTATTGGAAAGGATCCTTCCATTCTTTGAAAAATATGATCAATTAGATAGTTCTTCGTTAAGATAAGAGACAGTGCAGGGACTGCCCGGGAAGGGTGGTCCTTTGTTTTGGGAAAATCTAAAAAAAGTATGAAAAATCCGGAATATCATTGACATTAAAAAATTTGAGGGATATACTTCTAAGATGTTAGAAATCGAACAATTAGAAATCTAACATTTATCGGGAGGTGTTCTATGGAAGGAAAATATAACCGAAGAGAAAGCTGGGAGCTGGAACATGGCGGTGCACCGATCAAATGTATTCTTGATGTGGCAAAAAGTATGCATCATCTTTTTGACCATCGGATGGCAAAGCATGGATTGACCAGTATTCAGTTAAGGATCATCGGATATCTTTGCGCTGAAGAGGCGAAAGGACGATGTGTATTTCAGAGAGATATCGAAGATGTTTTTCGCATCAAACGTTCTTCCGTGACGAGTGTTTTGCAGATCCTGGAAAGAAAAGGACTGCTTCTTCGGGAAAGTGTTCCGGAGGATGCCAGGATTAAGAAACTGGTGCTGACAGAGGAAGCACGGGCGATTCGGGCTTGTCATTGTGACAGTCTGGGTGCCATGGAGCAGAAAATGCGGCAGCTCTTTACGGATGAGGAATTTCAACGCTTTTTAGATTATATGGATAGAATTGATCAAAAAGCGAATGAATTATATGATAGCAAGGAGGAAAACAATGATTAAAAAATTAGCAGCTTATGCAGGGGAATTTAAAAAAGAAGCAATTTTATCCCCAATCTGCATCGCGCTTGAAGTGGCGATGGAAGCCATTCTGCCGCTTTTGATGGCGGAGGTAATTGACAATGGTGTGAATGCAGGAGATATGGCATGCGTATTGAAACTTGGTGCATTGATGTTGGTGGTTGCCTTTATTTCTTTAGCAGGCGGCGCATTGTGCGGTAAGTACGCAGCCATTGCTTCCAGCGGATTTGCAAGAAATTTAAGAAGGGCAATGTTTGAGAAAATTCAGGAATTTTCATTTTCAAACATTGATAAGTTTTCAACGGCAGGTCTGGTTACACGAATGACTACAGACGTTACCAACGTTCAGCAGGCATTTCAGATGATAATCCGTATCTGCGTACGTGCACCGTTTATGTTGATCTTCTCATTGATCATGTGTATCAGACTGGCACCAAATTTGTCCTGGATCTTTTTGGTGGCACTTTTGTTTTTAGGCTTGGTTCTGGGAACGATTGTCAGCAAAACATTTCCAAAGTTCCGTAAAATGTTCAAACAGTATGATCTGCTGAACGCAGGGGTACAGGAAAACCTGGCCGGTATCCGTGTTGTAAAAGCATATGTAAGAGAAGGGCATGAAACGGAAAAATTCTATGCACAGTCCGGAAAAGTTAAAGATTTATCAATCGCAGCAGAAAAACTGATCGTTATGAACAGCCCGATCATGCAGTTTACCATGTACAGCTGTATTCTTTTAATCTCCTGGCTGGGAGCAAAGAGTGTTGTGGGCGGCAGTATGACAACCGGTACATTGATGAGTTTATTTACCTATACTTCACAGGTTCTGATGAGCCTGATGATGATCTCTATGATCTTTGTGATGCTGACGATGGCAAAAACTTCTGCAGACCGTATCCTTGAGGTGCTGGATGAAGAAAGTACCATTCAAAATCCGGCGGATCCAAAGATGGAAGTTGCAGATGGATCTATTGATTTCGAAAATGTTTCTTTCCGTTACAGCGGTGGTGCGGATAAAAACGTTTTGGAAAATGTAAATATTCACATTCAGGCCGGTGAAACCATCGGTATCATTGGTGGAACCGGAAGTTCGAAATCGACGCTGGTACAGCTGATTCCGAGACTTTATGATGTTTCCGAAGGAATTGTAAAGGTTGGTGGCGTGGACGTACGTGAGTACGATATTGAAGTGCTTCGTAACGAGGTTTCCATGGTACTGCAGAAGAACGTACTGTTCTCCGGTACGATTCTGGATAATCTTCGCTGGGGAAATGAACATGCGACTTTAGAGGAGGCAAAACATGCCTGCGAACTTGCACAGGCTGCAGATTTCGTGGAAAGTTTTCCAAATGGATATGATACAAAGATCGAACGAGGCGGAACAAATGTATCCGGCGGTCAGAAACAGAGACTTTGTATTGCCAGAGCGTTATTGAAAAAACCGAAGATCCTGATTTTGGATGATTCAACCAGTGCGGTAGATACTGCCACAGATGCGAAGATTAGAAGAGCATTCCGCGAGGAGATTCCAAATACGACGAAACTGATCATTGCACAGCGTATTTCTTCCGTGGAAGACGCAGATCATATCCTGGTATTGGATCAGGGCGAGATTAATGGTTTTGGAACCCATGAAGAGTTGTTAAAAAATAATGAAATTTATCGCGATATTTATGAATTGCAGAAGAAAGGAGCTGAAGAATAATGCCGCCAATGGGAGGAAGAAGAGGCCCTCAGGGAGGACCAAAGAGCAAAACACCAGTGAAGACTTTAAAAAGACTTCTTGGTTACATTATGAAACGTTATAAATTCAGATACCTGATCGTTCTGGTATGTATTGCAGTCAGCTCTGTGGTTCAGGTAATCGGAACCATGTTTATGAAACAGCTGATCGATGATTATATCATGCCGATGCTGGATGGAAGAGTAGAGACGTTCCAGCCGCTTTTGGAAGCGTTGCTGACACTGGCATGTATTTATGTTCTCGGTATCCTTTGTACCTATTCATACAATTTGATCATGATGTATATTTCTCAGGGTGTATTAAAGAGTATCCGTGATGATATGTTTGCCCATATGGAAACACTTCCGATCAAATATTTTGATACCCATCAGCATGGAGATATCATGAGTCATTATACCAATGATACGGATACCCTCCGGCAGATGGTAAGCCAGAGTATTCCAAACCTGTTTTCTTCAGGAATCACATTGATCAGTACCTTTGTTTCGATGCTGATCTTAAGTGTTCCGCTGACGTTACTGGTTGTTTTGGGCGTGTTGGTCATGCTGAAAGTATCCGGAAAGATCGGTGGCAAGTCTGCGAAATATTTCGTGGCACAGCAGAATGCACTGGGTAAGACCAATGGTTATATCGAAGAAATGATGGATGGTCAGAAGGTTGTTAAAGTATTCTGTCACGAGGAACAGGCAAAAGATGAGTTTAACGAATTAAATGACGGTTTATTTGAAACTGCAAAGAGTGCGAATATTTTTGCAAATATTTTAATGCCGGTGAATGCCAATATCGGAAATATCAATTACGTGGTAATCCTGGTAGCGGGTTCTTTACTGGCAATCAACGGATTTGGCGGTCTGACACTGGGTGCCCTGGCTTCTTTCCTGCAGCTTGCAAAGAGTTTCAACCAGCCGATTTCTCAGGTAGCACAGCAGTTTAACTCGATCGTTATGGCGCTTGCCGGAGCGGAACGTATTTTTGAACTTCTGGATGAGCCTTCTGAAGAAGATGAAGGTTATGTGGATATTGTAAGATGCAAGATCCATGAGGATGGAAGCATTGAAGAATGTGCAGAACGAACAGGAACCTGGGCATGGAAACATCCGCATCAGGATGGAACGATTACTTATACCCAGATGAAGGGTGATGTCACCTTGACCAATGTGGATTTTGGTTATACAGATGAAAAAATCGTGCTTCATGATGTTACCATGTATGCACAGCCGGGACAGAAGATTGCTTTTGTAGGTTCTACCGGGGCCGGAAAAACAACGATCACCAATCTTTTAAACCGTTTTTATGATATTCAGGACGGTAAGATCCGCATTGACGGTATCAATATCAATAAGATTAAAAAGCCGGAACTTCGTCGTGCTTTTGGTGTGGTTCTTCAGGATACCCATTTATTCTCAGGAACCATCATGGAAAATATTCGTTATGGCCGTCTGAATGCATCCGATGAAGAGGTAATTGCAGCAGCGAAACTTGCAAATGCCCATCATTTTATCATGAAACTTCCGGAGGGCTATAACACAGTGATCACCGGAGATGGCGGTACCTTATCCCAGGGAGAAAGACAGCTTCTGTCGATTGCGAGAGCAGCCGTTGCAGATCCGCCGGTACTGGTACTGGATGAGGCAACGTCAAGCATCGATACAAGAACAGAACAGGCGGTACAAAGAGGTATGGATCAGCTGATGAAGGGAAGAACGGTATTTGTTATTGCCCACCGTCTTTCAACCATTAAAGATTCCGCATGTATCATGGTTCTGGAACAGGGACGTATCATTGAACGTGGAAATCATGAAGAACTTTTGAAAGAAAAAGGAAAATATTATCAGTTATATACAGGGGCATTTGAATTGTCCTAAAGATCAGACGGGTAGGGCGTATGTCCTGCCCGTCAATTATTTTTTGGGGAAAATGTTGTCAGAAACTTGAAAAAATGGTATGATAATCTGTATGAGAAAAACGAGGGAGGACGCGCATATGGAATTAGAGAGCATGTTATATCAATTAGTAGAAGAAAAGAAATTTCGAAAGCTGCGAAGTATCCTCGAAGAGATGAACGAAGTTGATATTGCGGATTTTTTGTCAGGAGTCGAGAGAGAAAAAATCGTTTTGATCTACAGGCTTCTTCCAAAAGAACTGGGAGCAGAGGTTTTCGCTTGTCTGGATGTTGATATGCAGGAGCATATTATTAACAGTATGTCTGATTATGAATTGCAGAAGATCATCGAAGAACTTTACATTGATGATGCGGTAGATATGCTGGAAGAACTGCCCGCCACGGTTGTTCGGCGTGTTTTGTCCAATGCGAAGCCGGATACCAGAGCCCTGATCAATCAGTTCTTACAATATCCGGATGACAGTGCGGGAAGTATTATGACCGCAGAGTATATCGGATTGAAGAAAAATATGACAGTAGAGCAGTCGTTTGCTTATATCCGACGAAATGCTGTGGATAAAGAAACAATCTATACCTGTTTTGTAATTGATGAAAAACGTCATTTGGAAGGGATTGTAACTGTTAAGGATCTTTTGCTTCATGATTATTCAGAGAAGATTGAAGATATCATGGATACCAATATCATTCAGGCGGTGACTACAGATGACCAGGAAGCCGTAGTTGAATCATTTAATAAATATGACCTGTTGTCCCTGCCGGTCGTAGATCATGAAAATCGTCTGGTGGGAATTGTTACGGTCGATGATATCGTGGATGTCATGGAACAGGAAGCCACAGAGGATATCGAGTTGATGGCTGCGATCCTGCCTTCCGAAAAACCATATTTGAAAATGAGTGTTTTTGAATTGGCAAAGAACCGTATTCCATGGCTTTTGATCTTAATGTTTACCAGTACGATCTCTGCATTGATCCTGGAGGCCTACAGTGCTTTCACTGCATTGTTCCCGACACTGGTAACCTGTGTGCCGATGCTGACGGCTACCGGCGGTAATGCGGGAAGCCAGAGTTCAACAACCATCATTCGTGCCCTCTCCATTGGGGATGTGGAAATGAAGGATGTAGGAAGGGTATTCTGGAAAGAATGCAGAGTATCCCTGATCGTAGGTGCGATACTTGGAATAGCAAACTATATTCGTCTGATCATTATGTATCCGGATGAACCGCTGGTATGTCTGGTGATTGGACTTAGTTTGATCGCTACGGTAGTAATGGCGAAAGTACTTGCCTGTGTTCTGCCGTTCGCAGCAAAGATTTTTAAATTGGATCCTGCTATGATGGCAGCGCCATTGATTTCGACAATTGTGGATGCTTTGAGTCTGGTGCTTTATTTCACCATTGCAGCCATGTTGTTGCCGGTATAAAATATATTTAGGAGAGAAGTTATGTTAAACGGAAAGAAAGTTTTGTTTAGTGGAATGCAATCCACAGGAAATCTGACATTAGGAAATTATCTGGGAGCCTTAAAAAACTGGGTGACCTTAAGTGATGAATATGAATGTTTTTACAGTGTAGTGGATATGCATTCCATTACCGTTCGTCAGGATCCTGCGGAACTTAGAAAACGTGCAAGAGCACTGCTGACTTTATATATTGCAGCAGGTTTGGATCCGGAGAAGAACTGTATCTATTACCAGTCCCATGTCACAGGACATGCAGAACTTGCCTGGATCTTAAATTGTTATACTTATATGGGCGAATTGCAGCGAATGACCCAGTTTAAGGATAAATCTGCAAAGCATGCGGACAATATCAATGCGGGGCTCTTTACTTATCCGGTTCTGATGGCAGCAGATATTCTTCTTTATCAGGCAGATGTGGTGCCGGTAGGAAAGGATCAGATGCAGCATCTGGAATTGACAAGAGACATTGCACAGCGTTTTAACAGCATTTACGGGGATGTATTTACAGTTCCGGAAGCTTATCTTGGAAAGGTTGGTGCGAAGATCATGAGTCTTCAGGAACCGACCAAGAAAATGTCAAAATCTGACGAAAATGCAAATGCGAGCATTTATTTAATGGACGATCCGGATACCATTATGAGAAAATTCAAACGTGCTGTGACGGATTCTGAGGGTCAGATCCGTTATCGTGATGAACAGCCGGGAATCAAAAATCTCATCGATATTTATTGTGCATGTACCGGAAAGACACCGGAAGAGGTAGAACGTGAATTTGATGGTCAGGGATATGGTGTATTTAAGCCGGCCGTTGGAGAAGCGGTTGTAGATGTGCTTCGTCCGTTGCAGGAACGAGTAAAAGATCTGGAAAAAGACAAAGCATATATTGACAGCATTATTAAAAATAATGCGGAAAAAGCACAGTATTTCTCTACTAAGACCCTTCGTAAGGTGCAGAAAAAGATCGGTTTTCCGGAAAGAATCCGATAAAAGAGAAACGTAGAAAGGTTACAAAGCCATGCCGTCGGCATGGCTTTTGCTGATATTTATGGTAAGGAAATTAAGTTATCGGGTAGAGCCGGCATTTGCAGGCTGGACGGTTGAAAAGTATTTAAAAGAAAAGGGATATTCCCACGGTTGTATCGTTCATTTGAAAAAAACAGAAGAAGGGATCCGAAGAAACGGGATCTGGGCTTATACCAATGAGAAATTAGCGGTGGGAGATTTTCTGGAAACAATGTTTGTAGAAGAAGAAATCTCGGAGAATATCGTTCCGGTGAAGATGACACTTGAGATCATTTACGAGGATGAGGATATTTTAGTGCTGAATAAACCGGCAGATACACCGATTCATCCATCCCAGGGGAATTATGAAAATAGTCTGGCAAATGGCGTGGCAGCTTATTATGAGGAGCAGGGAAATCCCTTTGTATTTCGCTGTATCAATCGGCTGGATCGGGATACGACGGGTTTGGTGCTCATTGCAAAAAATATGTTATCTGGTGCTGCCTTAAATCTGGCGATGCAAAGACGTGAAATTCACAGAACATATCTGGCGGTGGTGAAGGGAGCATTGAAAGATCAGGGAATCGTGGATCTTCCCATTGCAAGAAAGGAAGGATCGACGGTAGAACGTTGTGTAGATCGGGAAAAGGGAGAACGTGCAGTGACGCATTTTGAATGCCTTGATAGAAATGAGAAGTATTCACTTGCAAAAATCTGGCTGGAAACGGGAAGAACCCACCAGATCCGGGTGCATATGAATGCCCTGGGGCATCCGCTGCCGGGCGATTTCCTATATCATAAGGATCAAAGCGAGATTGGCAGACAGGCACTGCATTCTTGGAAATTAGAATTTGTGCATCCGGTCACAGGCGTCAGGCTTCAGTTTGAACAGCCGCTTCCGGAGGATATGAAGAAACTTTTAGATCAGAGATAGAAAGAGAAAAGGGAATGCAGCTGCATTCCCTTTGTTTTACTCTTCAATGACCAGCAGGTCTTGAATATTGCACTGAAAGTATTCACAGAGTTTTAATATAAGATTTGCATCAATTCTTTGAAATTCATCTCTGCAGTATCTGTTAAAATTTCCTCTTGGAAGATCGAGATCTTTACAAATCTGATTTTTACTGATGCTGTGCTCTGTGAGCAATTCAGTGATTCTCATATGTAAGTGTGCCATAATAAGAAATCCCCCATTTCTTTTCCTCATTATAATGAATATTTTCATAAATCATAATTTAATGTTTAACAACTTTGTGTTTGATAATTTAATTAACGACAACTTACTGTTTAATTACCCGCAGGGAAAGATAAGAAACTTGTTGAAGTATGCCAAAATCCATTGCGAAAACCGAGTGAATCATATACAATATACATGATAGTCGGGTGATATGACGATGCCCGTAAATTAATTGTTTTAAGGGGGAAAAACATGAAAAGTTGGAAAAAAGTTTTCAGTGCAGTTCTGGCCTCATCCATGGTTCTGTCAGGGGTTACAGTACCGTCAGAAGTGCATGCAGCCAGTGTTCTGGCTTCAGAGGAAAATGAAGTTGTGAGAACAGAAAATGTCAATCATGTTCGTACAGCGACACTGACTGCCTCTACCAAGGAAGTAGATAGTCTGGGAGCAGAAAAAGCTGGTGACGGAAATGAGTCAACCCGTTGGGCCAGCGATTACGAAACTCCTTCAGGAATGTGGCTGAAGGCTACGTTTGAAAAGGATACACTGATCAAACATATTAAAGTAAAGTTATTTACAAGAAACGTTGCACCGACACCGTCAAATGTTGCGCAGTTCAGCGTGAAGTATACGGATGCGGAAGGCAATGAAAAATATGCAAAACAGAATTATAAAAACACAGCATCCGGCAGTGGATTTGCAACAGAAGTTTCAATCATTCTGGATGAGGCAATCGTTGCAAAGGATATCCAGTTGTGCGAATTTGTAGCCAATGCATCTCAGTACAATAATGTGGGTGTTGTAGAATTTGAAGCATATTCCAATGCACAGGAAGAACCGGTACAGCCGGTAGATCCGATTGACGAAGTGACTGTGACAGAGCCAAAAGCGGGAGATACCAAATTGGTAGTGAATCTTCCACAGTCAGAAGACTATACCATCACTTATAACGGCACAGATTATGAACAGGTGGTAGATGAAAATCTGAACATTTATACACCGCTGGTAGATACAACGGTGAATGTTTCTTTTAAATCTGTAAATAAAACAGATGACTCAGATTATTCCTTTAAGGAAATCGAAGTGACGATTCCGGGAACTTATCAGCAGGCGGAAGATGATAATGCAGCACCTGCAGTGATTCCTGAATTGACAGAATGGAAAGGCTACAAAGGAAACTTTACAGTTTCAAAAGAAACAAAAATCGTAATTGCCAGTGAAGAACTTCGAAAAACAGCAGAAGCATTCGCAGATGATTACAAAGATCTTTCCGGAAATACAATGGCGATCGTTGTTGGAAAACAGTCTGATGCGAAAGCCGGAGATTTTTATTTTGAATTGACAGACGATACTGCCTTGGGTCTGATGGAAGAAGGCTATCTGATGGAGATCAAAGATCAGATAAATGTAAAGGCTGAAACCTCTACAGGTGCTTTCTGGGCGACCAGAACACTCCTGCAGGCTTTGAAATCCAATGATATGCAGAATATTCCACAAGGTATCACAAGAGATTATCCATTATATAAAGTACGTGGTGTGATCCTTGATGTCGGCCGTAAAACCTTTACTCTGGATTACCTCAAACAGATGGTAAAACAGATGTCCTGGTATAAATTAAATGATTTTCATATTCATTTAAATGATAACTATATTTTCCTTGAAGATTATACAAACAGTGGAAAAGATCCAATGACTGCCTATTCCGGTTTCCGTCTGGAATCAGATATAAAGAAGGGCGGTAAAGTCACATTAAACGGCAAGGAATTTACCTATCAGGCAGATCTGACCAGCAAGGATGTATTCTATACAAAGGACGAATTTAGAAGTTTTATCGCTGAAGCAGGGGCTTACGGCGTGAATATTGTACCGGAATTCGATGCGCCGGCACATTCTCTGGCATTTGCTAAGGTGCTTCCGGAACTTCGTACCGGTACCAGTGGAAGAATGAACGATCATTTGGATTTGGCAAATCAGTATAATGAATGCTACGATTTTATTACAAATATTTTTGACGAATATCTGACAGGAGAAAATCCGGTATTTTCAGAAGCTTCCGTGGTACATGTGGGTTGTGATGAATATACAGTAGCACCAAATGCTTTTCGTCAGTTCTGTAATGATATGGCAGATTATGTGGAAAGTACCGGACGTACAGCACGTATCTGGGGAAGCCTGACAGCATTTAAGGGTGATGGAAGTGTACCGGTAGATGGTACAGGCATCCAGATGAATCTGTGGAACTTTGGTTATGCAAATATGGATGAAATGTATGAATCCGGTTTTGACCTGATCAACTGCAATGACGGAACTTATTATATCGTACCAAATGCAGGTTATTACGGAGATTATCTGAGTGCAGAAACCATGTATAACAGTGCAGTGAATTCCATTGGTGGTGTTACTATTCCGGCCGGGGATGACCAGATGCTTGGTGCATCCTATGCGGTATGGAATGATATGATCGATTTAAAGGATAACGGTATCAGTGAATACGATATCTACAAACGTCTGACCAACAATATGGCATTATTCGGTGCAAAACTGTGGGGAAAAGGTGATATGACCATGACACAGGCACAGAAAGCCGGAAATCTCATGGGAGATGCGCCAAACACAGATTTCAATTATGAAACAGAAACAGACAAATATGGAAATATTGCAGATTTCAGTGCAGAAGATCTGGCTGCCATGGATAAGAAAAATGCAGACATTTCAACGGTAGATGAAGTAAGTGCATTAAAACTTTCCGGCGGTGAAAGTTATGCAGTAACAGGAATGGAAACCTTAGGATTAGGTACGGAACTGACTGTAAAAGTGATGCGTACAGGCGAAAGTACAGCAGATCAGATCCTTTTCGAATCTCCATATGGAAGCATTAAGGCAGTTCAGGGAAAAACAGGAAACGTTGGTATTTCAAGAGAAAACTTTGATTATTCCTTTGATTATGAACTTCCGGTAGGAGAATGGGTTACCTTAACATTCAAAAATGAATTTGAGACAGTTGCTCTTTATGTAGACGGAAAATTAACTGATACTTTGGGCGATGGTGAGATCATCTTAGATCGTCCGATGGTAGCTACCTGTATGTTCCCACTTGCAAAGATCGGAAGTGCGACCAATGCATTCGAAGGATATGTTGCCAGTGTGTCAGCAAAGACAGAACCGGTAAGAGAATATTATAAAGGTGCAGTGACTGTAACCGCATCCAGTGAAGAAACACAGAGTGAAAATGGTGCAGCTGCAAATGTAACAGATGGGGATACAAGTACAATCTGGCATACAAATTACAGCGGTGCTGCAGCAACACCTCACTGGATCCAGCTGGCGTTAGCAGAGGAAACGCAGATTGATGCGGTTGTATACCAGCCAAGAACCAGTGGCACAAATGGAAATATCACAAAATATGTGATCAAAGTAAGCAACGATGGAAAAGAGTTTCAGAAAGTCGCAGAAGGCAGCTGGGCAAGCAGTTCCAGTGTGAAAAAGGCAGAATTTGATGCAGTAGCCGCAAAATATGTGCGTATAGAAGTTGTCGAATCTGTAGGTAATTTTGCAAGTGCAGCAGAAATCCAGCTTCGTCTGCCAATGACAGATGAGCAGCCATCTACACCGGAAGAAAAGGATCCTGTCACAGAAGTATTTACAGACGTTGTAGCAGGTTCGTGGTATGTGGATGCGGTACAGTATGTATATAATACCGGGCTGATGTCAGGTTTTCAGGATCAATTTACACCGAATGCAAATATGTCAAGAGCCATGGTCGTAACCACCCTTTA
>CAZLQJ010000030.1:0-19128 GCA_964561705.1 uncultured Lachnoclostridium sp.
CCATTTCGATTCCAAGTTCATTCATTGTTTTTTTGAATTCGATACGGTCTTCACCGCGTTCGATGGCATCCACCTGAACACCGATTACTTTGACGTTATATTTATCCAGAATGCCTGCTTTGTACAATTCAGAACTTAAATTCAGTGCTGACTGTCCTCCCAGGTTTGGAAGAAGCGCATCCGGACGTTCTTTTGCAATGATCTGTTCGAGTCTGTCCACGTTCAGCGGTTCGATGTATGTAACATCTGCTGTTTCCGGGTCTGTCATGATAGTAGCCGGGTTTGAGTTTACCAGTACGATTTCGTAGCCGAGCTTACGAAGGGCTTTACATGCCTGTGTACCAGAATAGTCAAATTCACACGCCTGACCGATAATGATAGGACCTGAACCAATAATGAGTACCTTATTGATATCTGTTCTTTTTGGCATAACCATAATCCTCCACATTTTTATTCAACTCTATATTATAGTATATTATAGGAAAGTTACAAGCATAAATTGCAAAATTTGACATAATTTTTAATTTCAAAAATCTGCTGATTAATTAGAAAAACTAATGTGCCGGCTTTTGGGTGGAACATCGCATGTAAATTTAGGTATTGTACAAAATCAATAAAGAAACGAAAAAAACTTGCGAATATATATATATAATGGATTCAACAATACGTTGTGAATGAAGGGAGAAGAGACGATGAAGAAAAAACTAAGAAATGAGATTCTTTCGGGAATGCTGGTTGCGGGGATGGTGTTCACGGGAATGCCGGCGAGTGCTTTCGCAAGCAGTCAGAATGTATTTGCACAACAGAACTTTACAGATGTGAGTCAGGATGACTGGTTTTCTCCAGCAGTTGCATATGTTCCGTTGAGCAGAGAAGCTAGGATTCCAGAGAGTCTTATCAAGAAACAGCAGCTGGCAGATTTGACTGATGTTCTATCAATGAAGATACCAGGAGAAAATGCGAAGGTTTCAGAAAAGATCGCAGGCGGATTTACGGAAAGTACGTTAACCAATCCATACGGTGATGGAAAAACATATCTGGCACCGATGTTTTACCAGCCTTGCGGTTTATTCTATAATGCGGGACTTTTTGAAGAAAAAGGATGGGAAGTTCCGACAACTTGGGATGAAATGTGGGAATTAAGTGATAAAGCAGCAAAAGAAGGAATTGCATTATTTACCTATCCGACGACAGGTTACCTCGACGCATTCTTCTATAGTTTGTTGTATTCTGCCGGCGGAGCTGAGCTATTTCATTCCGCTGCTTGCTATGAAGAAGGTGTGTGGGAAACAGAGAAAGCAAAAGCATGCTTTGATATTATAGAGAAGCTGCTGACCTATGTTCATGAAGATACGGTGGAAAATGCAACCGATTGGAAATTCCAGAATAATCAGCAGTTAGTTTTGGATAATAAAGCATTGTTTGTGCCAAATGGCGCTTGGCTTCCGGATGAAATGGCAGAAGCACCCCGTGCAGATGGTTTTGAATGGGGAATGACAGCAATTCCGTCGGTAAATAAAGATGGAAGCAGTTATGCTTATTCATGGATCAGTGAGGCATGGATTCCGTCGGAAGCGGAACACATGGATGCTGCGAAGAAATTTATTGCTTATCTCTATAGTGATGCTGCATGTGAAATTATTGCATGGTATGGTGCCGTTCAACCCGTTGTAGGGGCATCAAAATATCTGGATACAACAGATTTACAGACAGTGTATTCCATTTATGATGATGGAGCAAAAGCGGCTCTTGGATTCTTTAAATCTTACCGTTATGATTATGATACAAAAACTCCTAGAGAGTTATTCTATGATCCGTGGAATGACATGATTTTGGGAGAGATGACAAGAGCGCAGTGGGTTGCCGAAATCATAGAAGCTTCCAAAGTTATAAGAGAAAATTTTTATGATTAAAAGGTAAAAGAAACAATGAAAAGAAAATGGATGACAGTTCTGACCATGCTTTGTATGTGCTTTTTGCTGCTGCCAATGAAGGTATCTGCAGGAAATGTTGATACAATTCATAACTATGCAGAATTGGTTGAGGCAAGCAAGGATCCAAAGGCATGGTTTACAGATTACGATTTGGAGCCGGACAGTGACTTTGGCTGGCCGGAGGGCGAAGTGAAGATTACGCTGGATGCCCAGTCTGTATATTTAAAGAAGTCATGGACAATACCGGCAAATGTAACCTTGTACATGTATCTTATCGTACCGGAAGATGTGACACTGACAGTGGAAGGAAGCATTAGCGGTGTGGAAAATCATGGTGTGGTAAATGTCAATGGTAAGAACAATTGCTCGATCGAAATGACCGGTGAGGGTGTTTATTATATCAACGGAGATTGTACCGGGTCATCTGACGGTGGATGCACGATTTATGTGAATGGCACACTGGAATCTACAAGTCTGAACTATGCACAGGTGATTGTAAAAGATGGCGGTAAAGTCGCTGCTTTAACGACCGACGATTGGCGAATGAATAAGCTTACGATCAGTTCGGATACACAGCTGCTCATAAAAGAGGGCGGAGAATTTTCCATGGGATCTTTTGACGAGCTGGTTTTAGATGGTACATTAACCGTCGAAAAAGGCGCTCGGATTTTCATGGGAACCAGTACCTTGAATTTAAATGGTGTGCTGGAAACGGAAGATGTGATCTGTGTAAACAATATGAAGGTGTCAGGAGAAAGTGCTGTTGCAGGGTCAAATCTGCGTGTGAAAAATGAACTTACGATTTCTGGCGGAAAACTGACTGTTCCGGAAGGAAAGCACTTGATTTCAGAGAAGCGTATTTGTGTAGAAGATCAAGGAATACTGAAGGTTGAAAAAAGCGGCAGAGTGATCGCAGAGTTTGTGACCTGTAAGGGGGCGCAGATGGATGTTTCAGGAAATCTGATCCTGCGCAACTATATGAGTTTGGAAGACAGTTGCAAGATTGCTTTGAATGCCGGGGGAACCATGGATTTTTGCCCGGAAACCCGATGCTATATTGCTGGAACTGATGCAGAAAGAAAGGATATGTTCCATGGCGGCGGGACGTTGCGGTTTTATGCTGAAAACGTAGATTATCCGGAAGATTGGATTTCACCGCAGGATGCAGCATTTCTGGCTATTATTGATGAAGAATCAACGTTAACAGGAGTCGAGATGGAAGAAGCTGCTTCGCGGCCGGAATTTGCTGAGGGGGTTCAGATCTGGTGGAATTGGAAGGATCGAACTGCCTGTGAGCATCAATGGCAGGATTTAAGCGTGACCTGTCTTCCGACCTGTCAGGATGGCTATCAGGGAGAGGTATGCAATTCCTGCGGTCTGTATCAGGAAAAGGTTCTGGATGCAGTAGAAGAACATGAAACGACATTGGACAGCGTTGACAATGGAATGGCCTGTAAAAATGTTTATGAAACCTGTGGAAAATGCAAAGAAACTGTAGGAAGTTTAAGATTTATCGTAAAAGATGCGGAATACACAGGGAAACCGATTGAGAATGCTGAAATTATAAAGTACGATGCGTGGCTTGACCGTGAATTTAAAGTGATTTATAAAAACAATATTGAAATCGGGACTGCTACGGCAGAACTTACGGTGACGGGATCCAATGGAGATACGGTGACGGTTTCTTTGAAATTTCGCATTAAGAAATCTAAAGATCCTGTGAATGATGATAATAACAGCGGAAATGGAAACAGTGGAGAAAATGTTTCTCAGGTATTTACAGACGTAGGTGCTGGTGACTGGTTTGTATCTGCGGTGCAGTATGTATATGAACGCGGTATTATGAATGGTTATGGAGGCAACTTTACGCCGAATACCAATATCAGCCGTGCCATGGTAGTGGAGACACTTTATAAGATGCAGGGAAAACCGTATGAAGGAAAGACTGACATTGATTTTACAGCTTATGATGAATTTGGAGACCTGAAACGCAGCGACTGGTGGGCAAATTCGGTTGCATGGGCATTAAATGAAGGGATAGCTACCGGAGATGTCTATCATCGGAAATTTAATCCAAATGCAGACGTAACCAGAGAACAGTTGGCGGCATTTATTTACAGATATGCGGAATATACCGGAAAAGAACCGGTCATCCAGGGGGATATTGACAGTATCATCGGTCAGACACCGGTAAATGAATGGGCAAAAAAAGAATTTGCCTGGGCGATTGAGCAGAAATTGATCAGCGGACTTGCAAGCAAGGACGCACAGGGAATGATTACCTACGATCTTTCCCCGCGTACCGGAGCTACCAGAGCGCAGATGGCAACAATCCTGCAGCGTTTTTTAAATTTGCAATGATAAGAAAGATTTGATTTTAAGGCGGGGAGAAATCCCCGCCTTAAAAATACTATCCCGGAGAAGTGAAGTGTGATACAATATCTAAAAAAGGAAAGTTAGGAGCGATATCGATGAATAAGATAAAGGATAGTGTAATCGATCTGATCGGAAATACTCCTTTACTGAGAATTAGCCGTTATTCGGAGGCGGCACAGGCAGTGGACGCCAACATTTTTGCGAAAATGGAATATTTAAATCCGGCGGGTTCGGTAAAGGATCGGGCAGCGCTTTATATGATTGAGGAGGCAGAAAAATCAGGAAGATTAAAGCCTCAAGCGACCATTATTGAGCCGACTTCAGGAAATACGGGGATTGGTCTGGCGATGGTAGCAGCGGTGAAGGGGTATCGTGCGATTTTGACATTGCCGGAAACCATGAGTGAGGAACGCAGAACATTGCTTCGTGCTTATGGAGCAGAGCTGGTGTTGACGGAAGGTGCCAAAGGAATGGCAGGAGCGATTGCGAAGGCAGAAGAACTGCAGAAGGAGATCCCGGGTTCGATGATCCTGGGACAGTTTGAAAATCCGGACAATGCGGGCGCACATAAAAATACTACAGGACCGGAAATCTGGGAGCAGACCGATGGAAAGGTGGATATTTTTGTGGCAACCGTAGGAACCGGTGGAACAATTACAGGAATCGGAGAATACTTAAAATCAAAGAATCCGAAGATCCAGGTAATTGCTGTGGAACCTGCATCCAGCCCGGTGTTGTCAGGCGGTAAAGCGGGAGCACACCAGATCCAGGGGATTGGTGCAGGATTTGTTCCGGCAGTTTTAAATACAGAAATCTATGACGAAATTATCTGTGTTGAGGATGAAGACGCCTTGAAAGAAGGCGCCGGATTTGGACGGACAGAAGGGATTTTGGTTGGAATTTCTTCGGGAGCCGCCTTAAAAGCAGCCACAGAGATCGCAAAAAGACCGGAAAATGCAGGAAAGAACATTGTCGTTCTGTTGCCGGATTCCGGAGACAGATATCTGTCAACAGCCCTGTTTCGGTAATACAAAAGATCTAAAGAAGGAGAAACGAAAAATGGTAAAACATATGATTTTATGGCAGTTAAAGGATGAATTGTCAGCAGAAGAAAAGAAAGTGATCAAGGCAGAGATGAAAGAGAGTCTGGAAAGTCTGGTAGGAAAAGTACCGGGGCTTTTGGAAGTGAAGGTTCAGATTGAAGGGCTTGTATCTTCCAATGCAGAAGTTCTTTTGGATACAACCCTTGTTGATGAGGAGGCCTTAAAAGGCTATGCGGTGCATCCGGATCATGTAGCAGTTGCAGACAGTAAGGTGCGTCCGTTTACCAAGACGAGAATGTGCATGGACTTTGAGGTGCCGTCTGTTTAATATTTTGTCGATATCTGTAAAATAACTACTTCTAATTTTATCTGTTTTCCTGTATAATATAGCACATATACGCTTTTAGGAGAGGAAGATGAAATGTTAGAGGTTATTACAAAAGTGAACGATGCGGTCAATGGTTTTGTCTGGGGAGTCCCGGCAATGGTCTGCATTATTGGTGTAGGAATCCTTTTGTCTGTGCGGACCGGTTTCCTGCAGTTTCGGAAATTTCCCTATGCTATGAAGGCAACTTTGGGGAAAATGTTTTCAAAATCTGAGGCGGGACATGGTTCGATTACACCATTCCAGGCGGTATGTACAGCATTGGCTGCGACGGTTGGTACCGGAAATATTGCCGGTGTAGCGGGTGCGATCGCCATTGGAGGTCCGGGTGCAGTTTTCTGGATGTGGATGTCCTCCCTTTTGGGAATGTGTACCAAATTTGCAGAAGTAACGCTGGCAGTGCATTTCAGGGAAAGAAATGAACACGGTGATTATGTAGGCGGACCAATGTATTATATTAAAAACGGTCTTCACAAAAGATGGCATTTTCTGGCAGTGCTCTATGCATTGTTTGGGGTGTTGACGGTATTTGGTACCGGAAATGCGACACAGGTAAATACCATTACGACAGCGATCAATTCAGCATTGTTAAACTATCAGGTGATTGATGAGGGCTCTATGGGAACGGCGAGTCTTGTGATGGGCGTGATTATCACGGTGGTGGTAGGAATGGTGCTGCTTGGCGGTGTGAAACGTATTGCGAAGGTAACGGAGAAATTGGTTCCGTTTATGGCTGTGATGTATATTGTGCTGGGGCTTGGTGTTGTTTTTTTGAATATTGAAAAGGTGCCGGCGGTGTTTGCAGCGATTATTTCCGGCGCATTTCATCCTTCGGCAGTGACCGGCGGTTTGGTAGGAAGTGCGATCCTGAGCCTTCAAAAAGGTGTTTCCAGAGGAATTTTCTCCAATGAGGCAGGTCTTGGTACAGGATCCATTGCTCATGCAACTTCCGATACAGACGATGCGGTAGAACAAGGGGTATTTGGTATTTTCGAAGTATTTACCGATACGATCGTGATTTGTACATTAACAGCACTGGTCATCCTGTGCAGCGGCATTACAGTTTCCTATGGCCAGGCTGCAGGTGCAGAACTGACGATTAGTGGTTTTACTGCAACCTATGGAAATTGGGTTTCTGTGTTTACAGCCATAGCGATGGTATGTTTTGCATTTTCTACCATTTTGGGATGGGGACTTTACGGTGCAAGATGTATGGAATTTCTTGGATCTGCAAAATGGATCAAGCCGTTTATGATCGTTTATTCGCTTATGGGGATCGTCGGAGCAACCATGGATCTGGGATTGCTGTGGAGTATTGCGGAAACATTTAACGGATTGATGGCAATTCCGAACTTAATTGCCCTGTTTTTACTGTCAGGTACGGTGGTAAAATTGGTGAAGGAAAAATTTCATTAAAAAGACAGAAGTTTTTGAACGCCTGATTGTACAATCGGGCGTTCTTTTGATATAATGCAAAAAGAGATGTTCGGAGGAAGAAACATATGATAAAAGTGATCTTATGGGATATGGATGCGACGCTACTGGATTTTCAGGCGGCAGAAATGGCGGCAATCCGTTCCTGCTTTGAAAAATTTGGTTTGGGAGAATGCACAGAAGAAATGATTGAGCGATATTCTCTGATCAACCGACGTTATTGGGAGATGCTGGAGCGGGGGGAAATGTCCAAACAGGAGATCCTGGTAAATCGTTTTTGTGATTTTTTTGCGGCAGAGAGCATTGAAACGGATTGTGAAAGTGAATTTAACAGCAGTTATCAGGTGGCATTGGGAGATACCATTTGTTTTCGGGATCAGGCCGATGAACTTCTGGTGAAATTGAAGGAACGGTACCGACAGTTTATCGTAACCAATGGGACTTATGTGGCTCAGGAGCGAAAACTGAAGCGTTCCGGGATTGGTGAATTGGTAGAAGACGCGTTTATTTCAGATCTGATCGGTTTTGAAAAACCTTCCCGTGAATTTTTTGACTATGTTTTGAACAAAATCGGACCTTATGAAAAAGAGGAGATCATGATCGTCGGTGATTCCCTAACCAGTGATATGCAGGGAGGAAATCAGGCGGGCATTTTATGTTGCTGGTACAATCCGGCGCATTTGGAAAATACCAAAAGTATCAGGATCGACCATGAGATTGATCATTTATGGCAGATTGAGGAGATATTGAAGAATTATGAATAAAAAAGAAATTTTAGAGATCCGCAAACAGTTTACACCGGCAAATTGTGCGATCACACGGATTTGTGGATGTTATGTAAACCATGAAAAAGAAAAGATTTGTCAGTCAAAGCAGGCGTTTTTGGCCATGCCTGAGGAAGAGGCTTTCAAATATTTTGACCTTTTTAAGCATACCCTTTCCGGTACTTTGGGGAAAAATATGCTGAATATGGAATTCTCTCTGGAATCTGAGATGCAGGGAGGTGCGCAGGAGTTTTTGCTGAAGTTAAGGGACAGTGAACTGAAAGATGATCTTTTGGTAGAGGAATTTTATGATCAGGTGATCGAGCATTTTCATTATGGGGAAAATTATTACATTGTTCTGATCTATGCGGCGTATGATGTGCCTGGAAAGGCTACGGATGGTCTGGAAATGGATGATGCATCGGATACTGTATACAGACATATTTTGTGCAGCATCTGCCCGGTAAATCTTTCCAAAGCGGCACTTTCTTATAATCCGGATACCAATCTGATGGAGGATCGTGTCCGTGACTGGATCGTGGAGATGCCTATGAACGGATTTTTGTTCCCGGCATTTCATGATCGTGCGGCCGATTTGCACAGCATGCTCTACTATTCTAAAAATCCGGAAGAAATCCAACAGGAATTGATCGATCAGGTTTTTGGGGCTAGCATTCCGGTGACGGCAAAGAGCCAGAAGGAAATCTTTGATGCAGTGGTTTCGGAAACCCTGGGAGAGGATTGTGCGTATGAGGTTGTCCGCAATCTTCATGAAAATCTCTGTGAAATGGTGGAAGAACACAAGGAGGCGGCGGAGCCTTTAGAATTTTCCAAAATGGATGTGAAGAAGCTTTTGGAAAATAGCGGTGCACCGGAGGAAAAAATGCAGGAGTTTGATCAGCAGTTTGATCAGGTGGCGGGAGAACGTACCACACTTCTTGCAAGCAATATTGTGAATGTAAAGAAATTCAGCGTAGAAACACCGGATATTGTGATCAAAGTTAACCCGGAACGGTCGGATCTGGTGGAATTAAAAGAAATTGACGGAAGAAAATGCATTGTTATTGCAGTGGATGACCATGTAGAGGTCAATGGTTTTGATGTAAAAATCTAAAATGTATAGATTGGAGAATAGATATGAAAGCTTATGAACGATTGTTAAATTATGTTTCGATTGATACACCGAGTGATCCGGTATCCGGTCAGGTACCGTCTTCGGCTTGTCAGTTTGATCTTGCCAGAGTTCTGGTAGAAGAATTAAAGAAACTTGGGGTGGAAAATGCAGTTGTCGATGATAAATGCTATGTTTATGCATCCATTCCGGCCTCCAAAGGATATGAAAATGCAAAACGCCTGGGGTTTATTGCCCATATGGATACCGCACCGGATTTTAATGGTTGTGGCGTGAAACCGCAAGTATTGGAAAATTATGATGGTCAGGATGTATCTCTTGGAAACGGCGGCCGTATGCTTCGCGTCAAAGATTTTCCGCATCTTGCAGGGATGAAAGGACGTACATTGATCACCACAGACGGAACATCTTTGCTTGGATCAGATGATAAGAGTGGAATTGCAGAAATTATGACCATGGTGGAACGGATTTTCAAGGAACATCTGGCTCATGGAAAAATCTGTATTGCTTTTACACCGGACGAAGAGATTGGTGAGGGGGCAGATCATTTTGATGTTGAAACCTTTGGTGCAGATCTTGCCTATACCATGGATGGCGGTCTGGAAGGAGAGATTGAATACGAGAATTTCAATGCAGCAGGCGCGGAATTTGTCGTGCATGGAAATAATGTGCATCCGGGAAGTGCGAAAGATCTGATGATCAATGCACAGCTGGTAGCGATGGAGATCAATGGAATGCTTCCGGCGGATGAAGTTCCTTCGAAAACGGAAGGCTATGAAGGCTTCTTCCATCTGACAGATATGTGCGGAAGTGTAGAACAGGCAAAGCTGGAATATATCATTCGTGACCATGACAGAGAAAAATTCGAAAAGAAAAAAGCATTGGCTGTGGAAATTGCAGAAAAAGTCAATGAAAAATATGGTGCGGGCACAGTAGAATTGACGGTGCAAGATCAGTATTATAATATGAAGGAAATGATCGAGCCGCATATGCATTTGATTGAAAATGCGAAGGAAGCGGCAAGAGAAGCAGGATTAAATCCACAGGTTGTAGCCATCCGGGGAGGTACCGATGGGGCTCGTCTGAGCTTTATGGGACTGCCTTGTCCGAACCTGGGAACCGGTGGAGCTGGATTTCATGGACCATATGAACATGTAACAGCGGAAGGCATGGATGCATGCGTGGAAATGATGTTGAAGATTGTGGAAAAGTACAGTCGTTCGTGATAAGATAGGAGGAAAACCATGGAATCTTACATTGGATTTATCGGATGCGGAAATATGGGAAGTGCGTTAGCGATTGCTGCATCAAAATCTGAACTGCTTATGCCGGGGCAGATCTGTCTTGCGAACAGAACCAGCGGAAAGGCAGAAAAACTTGCAGAAACGCTGGGCGGTGCTTTGGTAGGAACCAATAAAGAAATTGCAAAGCATTGTCAGTATATTTTTCTGGCAGTGAAGCCGCAGATGATGGAAGGTGTGCTTGCAGAGATTGCACCGGTTTTAAAGGCAAGAGATGACCGTTTTGTATTGGTGAGTGTGGCTGCGGGGCTGACAATCGAGCGCATCCGGGAAATGGCGGGAGGATCCTATCCTGTGATCCGTCTGATGCCAAATACGCCGGCTGCAATTGGGAAAGGCATGATTCTGTATTGTAGTGAGAAAACCCATTTGAATGAAATGGTGACATTTCTTCATATGATGAAAGAGGCGGGAAGATTTGATGAACTTCCGGAAAACCTAATGGATGCAGGAAGTGCAGTGGCAGGTTGCGGACCGGCGTTTGCATATCTGTTTGTGGAAGCTTTGGCGGACGGCGGAGTTGCCTGTGGACTGCCTAGAAATAAGGCACAGGAATATGCAGCGCAAATGCTTTTAGGGGCTGCTGAAATGGTATTAAAAAGCGGACAGCATCCGGGTGCTTTGAAGGATGCGGTATGTTCGCCGGCAGGAAGCACCATTGCGGGCGTGAGAGCTTTGGAGGCAGGCGGTTTTCGTGGTGATGTATTTGAAGCGGTTGCGGCAGCTTATGAAAGAACGAAAGAGTTGGGGAAGAAATAGTTATGAGAATTGTGGTGAAGGTAGGAACGTCCACTGTGGCACATCCGACAGGAAGATTGAACATTCAAAGAGTTGAAATGCTTGTAAAGGTTTTAAGTGATCTGAAAAATGCAGGGCATGAGTTGGTGCTTGTGTCTTCGGGAGCCATTGGTATGGGTGTGGGAAAACTGATGCTTTCCGGAAAACCATCTGATATGCCTACGAAACAGGCAGCAGCGGCAGTGGGTCAGTGTGAATTAATGTATATTTACGATAAATTGTTTGGAGAATATAATCACACAGTGGCACAGCTCCTTTTGACGGGAGAGGATATTGAGGATGAAAAGCGAAGACATAATTGTGAGAATACCTTGCAGAGGTTGTTGGAATTAGGAGCACTGCCGATCATTAATGAGAATGATACGGTATCCACGGCCCAGATTGAGATTGGTGATAATGATACGCTGGCAGCGATTGTTGGGAAGAGCATCCAGGCAGATCTTGTGATTTTACTTACGGATATTGATGGATTGTTTACGGCGGATCCACATAAGGATCCAAATGGAAAATTGATTCCATTGGTGGAGGAGATCACGCCGGAATTGATGCAGCTGGCAGGAGGTGCCGGAAGCAAACAGGGAACCGGCGGAATGCAGACCAAACTTCAGGCAGCACAAATCGCTACGGAGGCAGGCTGTGATCTGATTATTGCAAATGGAAAAAAACCGGAGATCCTGTATCGGATTTTGGATGGAGAAGCAATCGGAACAAGATTTTTAAGAAAGAGATCATGAGGTGCTAAAATGACAACGCAGGAAATATTGAAGGCTGCAAAAGCTGCGAAAACGGAGGTAATGCTGGCGGATACTGAAATGAAAAATGCTGCATTGCTTGCAATGGCAGAGGAACTTCTGAAGGGAACGGAGGAAATCCTTGCGGAAAATCAGAAAGATCTGGAGGCTTCGAAAGGTGTAATCTCTGAAGTGATGCTGGACCGGCTGGCACTGAGCAAAGAGCGGATTGAAGGGATGGCGCAGGGCATCCGGGAAGTGGCAGAACTTCCGGATCCGGTTGGCAAGGTTTTGCGAAGGGTAGAGCGTCCAAATGGGCTTCGTATCGAAAAAACAGCTGTGGCAATGGGTGTGGTAGCGATTATTTATGAAAGTCGTCCAAATGTAACTTCTGATGCTGCTGCACTGGCACTGAAGAGCGGCAATGTATGTATCCTTCGTGGCGGAAAAGAAGCCTATCGATCTGCGGCAGCGATTGTAAAATGTTTAAAAAAAGGACTGGTTCGTGCGGGAATGCCGGAAAATGCGGTAAATCTGGTCGAAGATACCACAAGAGCTTCTGCAACGGAATTGATGACGGCAGTAGGTTATGTAGATCTTCTGATCCCAAGAGGCGGCGCAGGTTTGATTCGTGCCTGCACAGAGAATGCAAAGGTTCCGTGTATTCAGACGGGGACAGGAATCTGTCATGTTTACGTGGATATGGATGCGGATTTTGAAAAAGCCCTTCGGATCATCAAGAATGCAAAAACCAGCAGACCTTCCGTGTGCAATGCGGAAGAAGTCCTTTTGGTGCATCGGGATGTTTATGAGAAATTTTTGCCGGAATTGAAAGCAGTTCTGGAGGCCGGGGAGCATCCGGTGGAACTGCGTTTGGATGAACGCGCTGCGAAAGTGATTGACGGAGTGCCTGCCAGACTTCAGGATTTTGATACAGAATTTTTGGATTATATCCTTGCCGTAAAAGTGGTGGATAGTCTGGAGGAAGCGATTTCACATATTGGAATGCATTCCACGGGACATAGTGAAGCCATTGTGACGGAGAATGAAAAGGCAGCGAAGCGATTTATGATGGCAGTGGACAGTTCTTCTGTTTATCACAATGCCTCCACAAGATTTACGGACGGTGGAGAGTTTGGTCTTGGATGTGAAATGGGGATTTCAACCCAGAAACTTCATGCCAGAGGACCGATGGGTCTGGAAGAACTTTGCTGTTACAAATATATGATTTATGGAGATGGACACATTCGATGAGTATTTTAAATGTAGAACACTTAACCCACGGGTTTGGAGACAGAGCAATTTTTGATGATGTTTCTTTTCGTTTGCTGAAAGGCGAACATATCGGTCTGATCGGGGCAAATGGAGAAGGAAAATCAACCTTTATGAATATTATCACTGGAAAGCTGATGCCGGATGAAGGAAAGGTAGAATGGTCCAAAAATGTCCGTGTGGGATATCTGGACCAGCATACAGCCCTGGAAAAGGGAATGACGATCCGGGATGTGCTTGCAAGTGCCTTCCAGTTTTTGTTTGAGCTGGAACAGGAAATGAACAGCATGTATGAAAAAATGGCAGAAGCTACAGACGAAGAAATGGCTGTATATATGGAAGAAACCGGTGTGATCCAGGAACTTTTGTCTGCACATGATTTTTATATGATTGATTCAAAGGTTGAAGAAGTTGGGCGCGCGCTGGGTCTGGCGGATATTGGGCTGGACAAAGATGTATCGGAACTTTCCGGTGGACAGAGAACGAAAGTTCTTCTTGGAAAACTTCTTCTGGAAAAACCGGATATCCTGCTTTTAGACGAGCCGACCAACTATCTAGACGTCGAACATATTGAATGGCTCAAACGTTATTTGAATGAATATGAGAATGCATTTATTCTGATCTCTCATGATATTCCGTTCTTGAACAGTGTGATCAATCTGATCTATCATATGGATCAGCAGAAATTGGAACGTTATGTGGGAGATTATGATAAATTCCAGGAAGTTTATGCAATGAAAAAGGCTCAGCTGGAAGCAGCTTATAATAAGCAACAGAAGGAGATTGCAGATTTAAAGGACTTTGTGGCAAGAAATAAAGCAAGGGTAGCGACCAGAAATATGGCCATGTCCCGTCAGAAAAAGCTGGATAAGATGGATGTGATCGAACTTGCACAGGAACGGCCGAAACCGGAATTTCATTTTAAAGAGGCGAGAGTTCCGGGGAAATACATCTTCCAGACGGAAAATCTGGTCATCGGATATGAAGATCCTTTGTCAAAACCGCTGACGCTGGAAATGGAACGAGGCAAGAAAATCGTTCTGACCGGTGCAAACGGAATTGGGAAAACGACCCTTTTGAAGAGCATTCTGGGATTGATCAAACCTTTGGAGGGAAAAGCAGAACTGGGGGATTATCTGAGCATCGGATATTTTGAACAGGAAATGAGTCAGGATGTACAGACAACCTGTATTGAGGAAATTTGGCAGGAGTTTCCTGGATTTACCCAGTATGAGGTGCGTTCTGCCCTTGCAAAATGCGGTCTGACAACAAAACACATCGAAAGCAAGGTGAAGGTATTAAGCGGTGGAGAACAGGCAAAGGTAAGACTTTGCAAGCTGATTAACCGGGAAACCAATATTTTGGTGTTGGACGAACCGACCAACCATTTGGATGTGGATGCCAAAGCAGAATTGAAACGTGCCCTGAAGGAATATAAAGGCAGTATTCTGATGGTTTGCCATGAGCCGGAATTTTATGACGGACTGGCTACAGATGTCTGGGACTGCAGCCAATGGACCACCAGATTATAAATGAAGAGAGTAAAAAGGATTTGCCGCAGGCTGTGGAGCTTACGGCAAATCCTTTTTTATTTAAGACATTGGGATTTCGAATTCCTGAATACCCATATATCCAGGTGCAACGTCATATTTGTTGAAGGAAATTACAACATTTCCGTCTTCGTTGATATAAAATGGAGTTTCTGCAGTGACTCCTGGATAGTCAAAGCCTTCAATGTCCTCAAAACCTTCAGTAGAACTGTTGATTCCCCAGTAAACAAGTTCTTCCGGGTCTGCGGCAACACGCTCTTCCATTTGGGATTTTACAAGTGCTGAAGCATCTTCGTAAGCGTTTTCTCCGAGAAGATCTGTCAGTGTCAATGTTTTTCCGATAACCAGATCAATGTTGTAAAAATGGCGTTCTTCCTGGAAATTTACTGAAGACATCCATGCATCTACAAGCAGTGATAAGGTGGTATCGCTCTGATGTTTCACTTCGTAATTGACATTGATGTCAATGGAGCGTTCTTCCCATTCTTCCTCTGTTCCGCCAGTTTCCAGAAAAGCTTCTTTGTATTCTTCCACTTCTTTTTGCTTCTGTGCGGTAAATTCATCAACCAGTGCAGAAATTTCAGCGTTAATGTCCGTGATTGCATTGGTGACTTCTTCTGCGGCATTTTCGACTTCTACTTCCGGTACCTGTACTTTGGTCGTTGTAATATCTTCCGTTGTTTCATAAGAACGGATGGTCAGAACTTTTGCCAGCTGACCGATTAGAGGAAACTCAGCAGCTTCCATAGCGAAGCTTTCGCTGGAATTAAGTCCTGCAGTAAAACAAAGCAACAAGGCAGCAGCAGAAGCAGCAGTCCATTTGGAAAAACGTACAACTTTAGAAGATTTTTTCTTTTGCGGCATTGGCGTGTTTGCCAGTGTCTCTTTTAAACGTCGATCCAATTCTTCCGGAACTGCGATGTGATCATAAATATTTTTTGCATCTTTAAAATTTCTCATTGGATATCCTCCCCGATATATTCTTTTAATTTTTTGAGTCCGGCATATAATCTGGACTTTACGGTACTTAAGTTTGTTCCGGTAATCTGTGAAATTTCTTTGAGTGTATATTCCTCGTAATAATGAAGAAAAATAATGGTTTGTGTTTCTTCAGGCAGTTTTCTGACCGTTTCGTACAGTTCTAAGCCGGGTTCGTAAGCCTTTTCAAGATAGATTTCATCCTGGATCTGATCCGGTTCGGTGATATTTTCACGTTTTGCCTTTTTGAGTGCTTGTAAACATTCATTGGTCAGAATGCGGTAAAACCAGGTTTTCGCTGCCTTTGGGTTGCGAAGTGTATGAAATTGTTCGAGGGCTTTGATAAAGCTGTTTTGGACCATATCCATAGCCATCTCTTTGTGGTGAACGTATGTAAATGCGTATCGGTAAAATTTCTGCTGGTTATCCAGAAGAAATTCGACGAGTTCTTCTTGCAGTGGGACCACTTCCTTTCGTTGTGTAGTTTGCTTTTTCTACTTAATAGATGAAAAAGCGTGTAAAAAAGTTTGAAAAATAAAATAAAAAAGGATTTATCCGAATGCTTTTGCAGCACAGGATAAATCCTTCATAGGTCTGATTATTTAGATTCCCATCTTCCGCTTGCACCACATGGAAGAACAAGTCCGTTGGAGGATACAGGAAGTCCGACTTCCTGGGAGTCGATTTTTCCGTCCCATTTTTTTAATTCCGTACCCAGCATGTAGGAAAGTACGGCAGGCTGTAATCCGGTCGTGTAGGAATTGATCAGGAAAAACAGCGGTTCGTCACTTAAGACTTGTGTACATAATTTAACAAAGGAATGGATCGAATCTTCAATCTTCCAGATTTCTCCTTTTGGTCCTCTTCCGTAAGAAGGAGGATCCATGATAATGGCATCATAATGATTGCCTCTGCGGATTTCTCTTTCTACAAATTTTACACAATCATCAACGATCCAGCGAATCGGGGCTTCGGCAAGTCCTGAGGAGCGGGCGTTTTCTTTTGCCCAGGTTACCATTCCCTTGGAAGCGTCTACGTGAGTAACGCTTGCACCGGCGGCTGCAGCTGCAAGTGTTGCACCTCCGGTATAGGCAAAGAGGTTTAAAACCTTAATAGGACGACCGGCATTTTTGATCTTTTCGGAAAACCAGTCCCAGTTTGCTGCCTGTTCCGGAAAAAGTCCGGTGTGTTTAAAGCTGAAAGGCTTTAAGTTAAAGGTAAGGCTTTTGTAATGAATGGTCCATTGTTCCGGGAGATCGAAAAATTCCCATTCGCCGCCACCTTTTTTGCTGCGGTGATAGTGACCGTTCATTTTTTTCCATCCTTTGTGTGTTTTTGGGGTGTCCCAGATAACCTGAGGATCCGGACGTACCAGAAGATAGTTGCCCCAGCGTTCCAATTTTTCACCCTTCGAAGTGTCGATTACTTCGTAATCTTTCCATCCGTCTGCGATAAACATAAAATATCTCTTCCTTATATATAATAGAACTTTGTTTTGTAAAACATTTGCTGTAAGGACATCTTATCAAGGATTGATAGGAAATGCAAGTCATAGGTATCAGAAATCAGAAATAAAAAACATTAACAAAATACCACGTTAATATGGTAAAACATTAAAATATCTGTTATACTAGATAATAATTTTACAGAAGGAGAGAAAATTATGAATCAGACAACGATATGGATTTTGGCTGCATTTATTGGATATATGTTCATAATGCTGCTTGTTGGTGCTTCCTATATGAAAACGGGGAAAAGTACCGAAGATTATTTTTTGGGAGGAAGAAGTCTGGGAGGCTGGGTTGTGGCACTTTCGGCGCAGGCATCAGATATGAGCGGGTGGCTTCTGATGGGACTTCCGGGAAGTGTTTATGCTTTTGGAACCGGACAGTGTTGGATCGCAGTTGGGTTGTTTTTGGGAACTGTAGCAAACTGGCTGATTATTTCCGGAAGGCTTCGCCGTTATACGATTGTTGCGAACAACTCACTGACTTTGCCTGCTTATTTTGAAAATCGTTTTCACGATCAAAAAAGGATCCTTTTGGGAATTTCTTCGGTGGTGATCGTTGTATTCTTTCTGGTATACACGGCATCTGCTTTTGCATCCGGAGGAAAATTATTCAGTACGGTTTTTGGCTGCAGTTATCATGTTTCTTTAACCATTGGCGCATTGTTGATTCTGGCTTATACATTTATGGGCGGTTTTATGGCGGTATGTGTAACGGACTTTATTCAGGGGATGCTGATGTTGGTGGCGTTAATTACTGTTCCGACAGTAGCTTATGCGCTGCTTGGTGGTAATATTTCGGGTGCGTTGGAGCAGACAGGTGTTCATGCGGCAGATTTTTTGAATATTATGAAAAATGGAGATCAAAACTTCAGTGCGGTTGAAATTATTTCACAGCTTGCCTGGGGGCTTGGTTATTGTGGGATGCCTCATATTCTGGTGCGTTTTATGGCAGTAAAAAATGAGAAGGAGCTGAACAAATCGAAGGGAATTGCCATTGTGTGGGTAATCATTTCCCTGGTTATGGCAGTTTTGATCGGCGTGATCGGAAGGGCATATCTCTACCCGATGCTTCTGGGAAGTGAGGGAGGTTCTGCAGAAACTGTATTTATTGAAATGATTCGACGTTTGTTTACCGAGGATATCAGGCTTCCGATCATTGCCGGATTGTTCCTTTGTGGTATCCTGGCTGCGATCATGTCAACAGCGGATTCCCAGTTATTGGTTACGGCCTCTTCTGTATCAGAAGACATTTATAAGGGTATTATAAAAAAGGATGCTAGTCAGGAACATGTAATGTCTATGAGCAGATGGACGGTTGTGGGTGTTGCCGCTTTGGCATATTTGATCGCTTGGGATCCGAACAGCAGTATTATGGGACTGGTTTCCAATGCGTGGGCAGGCCTTGGTGCAGCGTTTGGTCCGATCGTAGTGATGTCCCTGTTCTGGAAAAGATGTAATCTCTGGGGAGCAGTTGCAGGTATTGTATCCGGTGGACTGACTGTGATCATTTGGGACTATATTCCTTTGCTGAATGGTCAAACCCTTGGAACGGCAACGGGACTCTATTCTCTTGCAGTGGGTTTTTTGATCAGTATTCTTTTGATTGTAATCGTAAGTTTGTGTACCAAGGCTCCGGAGCAGACAATTCTGGATGAATTTGATCGTGCAGCGTCTGGAAAAGATATTTAACTTCCTATTATAATAGGACAGAAAAAGGCGGGATCTCGCAAGCGATTCTGCCTTTTGAGGTATCTGGCAAAATGCACAAAAAATGCGGCAAAATATCGTAAATTTTATGGAAAAAATTATTTGTATTTTTTTGAAAAAAGCTTGCAAAATCAGAGATTATCCGATATAATAACCAATGTTGTGACATTGATAGCGTAGAAGCGTGAGGTTGCTGTTCGGGAGAGCAATCAA
>CAZLQJ010000031.1:0-18678 GCA_964561705.1 uncultured Lachnoclostridium sp.
CTGTAACAGAAAGAGGCGACTTTAGCGACATGAAAAATGCTGACAAGGTAAGCAGTTGGGCATTGAAAGAAATGCAGTGGGCAGTTGGAACAGAACTCATCAGCGGTATTGTAGAAGTCAAAGGCGAGCAGATTGTGGCTCGCGACCTTGCACCGCAGGGTAACGCAACAAGAGCCCAGATGGCAACCATCTTACAGAGATATTGTGAAAAATAAAGAAAAGATTCTGAGGTTACTCAGAGAAAAAAGCCTGCCAAAAGCGGGCTTTTTTTCTGATAAGGATCTGATGAAAAATAGTTGTTGACAAAAAAGAACAAAAAATGCTTGACAAAAAGCAATGGGGTGAATAGTATACTATGTGAACTATTTACAAAGTAAACAAAAAGAGGTAACTATGCAGAATATTAATGAAAGAGTCTTAAATGCATGGCTGAAGCTTTCTACCAGCATATGTAATGAAAGAATTGTTTCAGAGCTGCCCTTTAATGAGTCTTTGATCTGTGGAATCCTGCATCAGAATGCATTAGAGCATCCTGAGAAGAAGATAACGGCCACAGAACTTTGTGAAAAGACCAATATGCAGAAGTCGCAGATGAACCGTACCTTAAACAGTATGGAAAAAAAGGGTCTGATCTTCAGAAAACGTTCAGAAAAAGATAAACGTCAGGTGTTTGTATCCATGAAAATGGAAAATGCATCGATTTATGAACGTCAGCATAAAAGTGTCCTTCGGTTTGTAGACACGATGCTGGAGAAGGTAGGAAAGGAAAAAGCGGAAGAAATTATTCAGTTGTTTACATTAATATCAAATAAAGCGAAAGAGGTAATAGATTAATGATCAGATTTTTGGTAGATACATCATCAGATTATACAGTAGAAGAAGCAAAAGAAAAGGGAATGGATCTGATTCCGATCCACATTACATTTGGAGATACCGATTATAAGGATGCTTATGATCTGAGCAAGGATCATTTTTATGAATTGCTGTTATCCAGCGAAGAGGTTCCTAAAACAGCCCAGCCTGCACCACAGGATTTTGTGGATCTGTTTGAGGATGCACAGGAAAAAGGGGATGAAATGATCTGTCTTTTGCTGTCATCAAAGTTAAGCGGTACTTATCAGACAGCTACCTTAGCTAAAAATATTGTAGGGTACGAGAAAATTCATATGGTAGATACTCTGGGAGCGACTCATATGCTTCGTCTGATGGCTGATTACGGGCTGAAATTAAAAGATGAGGGAAAAACAGCAGAAGAAATCGTTGAAGCAATTGATGAAATGAAATCAAGAATCAAAGTTCTTGCAGTTGTAGATACCCTGGAATATCTCTGTAAAGGCGGCCGTGTTAGCAGAGCAAGCGCAGCAATCGGAGAAATGGCGAGAGTAAAGCCAATGATCACAGTATCAGAAGGTGAAGTAACCGTGATCGGAAAGAGTATTGGAAAAAATAAAGCCATGGGGAATCTGTTAAAAGCATTTCATGAATGTGAAGTGGATGAAAGCTTCCCGGTATATTCCGTGTCAACCTGGGAAACAGAAAATTGCGATGCATTTGAAAAGCGTTTTATGGCAGAAGGACATCAGTTTACAGAGCGTCTTCAGCTGGGGGCAACCATTGGAACCCATGTTGGACCTGGCGTATTTGGTCTGATTTTTGTACAAAAATAAAAATCGCTACATGCGATAAAGATGCAGCGATTTCTTTAAACGCCTGCTGACAACCCAGGCAAGTACGAGCTTGAGAACATCAGGTATAATAAATGGGAATACGCAGATTCCCAGTACATAGGTAAGGCCAAAGGAAGGCTTACCGGACGTGGAAATTAATAAAAACCAGAGGCTTCCGAACCCATAGCACAGAAACAGTCCAATGAGAAGTGCCGGGATCTGAAGCCTTTTTTTGGTAGGAAAAAGCAGCTCGAATGTCCGGTAAGTCAGTCCGGTGAAAAGAAATCCCAAAACATATCCTCCGGTATTGCCCCAAAGATATCCAAGTCCTGCACCAAAATTGGAAAATACGGGAATACCGATACTGCCAAGCAAAAGATAAAGCAGAATGGAGAAAGTACCACGTTTTCCGCCCAGGATCAGCAGTGTAAGAAAGACACCGAATGTTTGCAAGGTAAATGGAATCGGGGTGGGAATTGAAATCCAGGAACAGATTGCCAAAAGTACGGAAAAGATACTAATGTAAACCAGGTCATAGGTTCTTTTCTGCATGATCGAAGGCTCCTTTCGTAAAATTTCCTGAATTATAGCATTGGGAAAAAGAGATGTCAACGAAGCCACAGAAATTATCGAATAAAGGGACCATAAATAAAGAAGCATTTCACCCGGGCAGGGTGAGATGCTTCTTTTTGAGTGAACAACATTATTCTGCCAGTTTCAGATCCCCCTCTTTGATCCAGCCAATCTTTTTTAAAACGCTTGTGAAGAGCGGACAAAGAATGGAAGGAAGGACAAAGCAGATGAGGATCAGTCCAATCCAGTCCAAGGCGGTAATCGCTTCTTTGATTCCGGCGTTGATATCATTGATCCAACCGGTATAGACGCCGATCTGGCCAACCAGTCCGCAGGTTCCCATTCCGGAAGAAACTGCCGCCCCATTCATTTCCAGTTTGAACAGGCAGGTTGCCAAAGGACCTGTAATGGCAGAAGTAAGGATGGATGGGATCCAGATTCTTGGGTTTTTCACAATATTTCCCATTTGCAGCATGGAAGTACCCAGTCCCTGGGAAATGAGACCGCCAACCTTATTTTCCGGATAACTCATTACGGCAAATCCGATCATCTGTGCACAGCATCCGGCAACTGCTGCACCTCCGGCAAGACCTGTTAAAGACAGAGCAGCACAGATTGCAGCACTGGAAATTGGCAGGGTCAGTGCAATTCCAACGATGACAGAAACCAGAATGCCCATGATCAGCGGTTGCTGTTCGGTTGCCCACATAATGAGATGTCCAACAGCACTGGCTGCATCACCAATGGCAGGAGCAAAGACTGCAGAAAGGCTGACTCCGACAAAGATCGTAACCAGAGGTGTGATCAAAATGTCAATTTTAGTCTCTTTGGAAATTGCTTTCCCGCATTCCGCTGCAATGATGGCAATGATCAAAACAGCCAAAGGTCCGCCGGCGCCCCCAAGGCCGTTGGCAGCATTTCCTACTGCAATCAGGGAAAATAATACCAACGGCGGACAGTGAAGGGCATAACCGATGGCTACAGCCATGGCCGGGCCGGACATCGCTGTGGCATAGCCGCCGACAGTATTAAAATAGGGAATATTCAGCTGAGTCCCCAGCGTGTTAATGATGGTACCGATCAAAAGGGAACAGAAAAGTCCCTGTGCCATGGCACCCAAAGCGTCAATTCCGTAGCGTTTGGCGGAAATGACGATGTCTTTTCGTTTCATAAAATCCTTCAGTTTCTTCATAATGCCTCCTCATTCTTTACAACACTTTACATGTGTCTTGTCACATAAACGTTATCAGTTTAAAAGGTTGAAAAGTAATTGTCAAGTGTGTTACACTAAAAAGACTGAAAATATATTGCATTGGAGATTTTATATTCATGAAAAAAAGATTGTGGATATTGTTCGCAGCAGGGATTTTATGTCTGACAGGCTGCCAAAGTAAAGAGGAAAAACAGAAGGAAGCAATCATGGAAGCCTTTGAAGAAATGGGTGTAGAACATAATGAAGTGATTATGTCAGTTCTTTCAAAGGAATGGCAGGTGATTGGCCAGGATGATACCTATGAATTTACAAAGGAAGGGACAGGAACTCTTTCCGGGGAAGCATTTTCTTATTCCTGTGGATTTAATGAGGAGAATGAGATTATGCTGCAGATTACCATGGATGATGAGGAGGAACTGAATTATTTCGTTTCTTCTGATGAAACAGGACTTGGCTTATACCTGGAAGAACCGACCACAGAAGAGATGCAGCATTTGATCCCGTCTGACGTGGAACTTCTGGATGTAGCGGAGGATGTACCGCAGTTTCTGGGAGAATGGGCGGATAAGAGTGATAACCGTTATATTTTGAAGGAAGATATGACCATGACGATCCAAAGTGCAGACAGTGAAAAAGAAGGCACTTACAGCGTGGCATGCAGAGAAAATGAAAATATTCTGACACTGGTCTTTGGAAATGGGAGCAGCACATTGGAGTTCGTCTACGAATTTGTAGATGATACCACAGTCAGATTGTGTGCACCGGGAACGGATACGGTGCATACCTGGGTGAAAAAGTAATGAAGATCATCGGATCTATTCATACAGATTTTCCTACCAAATTTGGGATTCCGAGACAGAGCGGTATTGTGGAGGAACTAAAGGGGATCATTACCTTTGCACCGGAATATCGCAATCCGGAGGCCTTTCGCGGATTGGAGGAATTTTCCCATATCTGGATTTTATGGAAGTTTTCAAAATCGGAAAAAGCACATTGGTCTGCAACAGTGAAGCCGCCAAGACTGGGCGGAAAAAAGAAAATGGGTGTATTTGCTACCCGTTCGCCGTACAGACCCAATGATATCGGTTTATCCTGTGTCAGACTGGAGAAAATTGAATTTACAGAAAAAAACGGGCCGCTGCTTTATGTTGCAGGGGTCGATCTGATGGATGGCACCCCGATTTATGACATTAAGCCGTACATTGCTTATACAGACAGTCATCCGCAAGCAAGTGAGGGGTTCGCAGGAACTGTAAAAGATAAAAAGCTTCATGTAGATTTTCGGGAGGAACTTTTGGAAGAATTTCCGGAAGAAAAAAGGAAAGCAATCCGGGCAGTTTTGGAACAGGATCCCCGTCCGGCATATGATACGGATGAAACCAGGGTCTATGGAGTGGAATTTGCCGGTTTTGATGTCCGTTTTACTGTTGTGGAGGATCAGTTGACGGTGAAGGAACTGATAAAAATAAAGAGATCATGATCTTACGATCGAAGGAAACAAAGGAGTGACAAAAATGATGAATCCAACAGCAATCTTTAAAGCGAAAAAATCCTGGGAAACATTTTGCGGCAATCATCCGCGAGTACCTGCATTTTTACAGGCTGTCCAGAATACAGGCTTTGAAGAAGGAACGATTATAGAAGTAAATATCACAACACCGGAAGGAAAAACATTGGCTACCAATGTAAGACTGACAGCAAGTGATATTCGGGCATTTGAAGATCTGAAAGGGCTTGTTTAAAATATGATGAAATTGATGATCGCATCCGATATCCATGGCTCTGCATACTATTGCAGGAAACTTCTGGAAGCACGGGAAAAGGAACAACCGCAAAAACTTCTTCTTTTAGGTGACCTTTTATACCATGGTCCAAGAAATGATCTGCCTAGGGAGTATGCACCCAAGCAGGTAATTGCCATGCTGAATGAAATCAAGGACGAATTGTTATGTGTCCGTGGAAACTGTGAGGCTGAGGTGGATCAGATGGTGCTGGATTTTCCGGTACTTGCAGATTACTGTATCCTTTATGAAGAAGACAGAATGATCTTTGCAACGCATGGACATATTTATCATGAAAATCATGTTCCACCATTGAAAAAGGGAGATATTCTCTTAAATGGACACACGCATATTCCGAAATGTGCGGAACATGAAAATTACATTTATCTGAATCCGGGTTCTGTGTCAATTCCAAAAGAAGGAAGTGCACACAGTTATATGATTCTGGAAAATGGCAGATTTACCTGGAAAACACTGGATGGAGAAATTTATCAGACATATTCCTTATAAAAGTGTATAAAACTTCCAAAGAAGGGAAAGAATGAAAACGTAGATAACATACTTTCATAGGAGGTTTTGATATGGGAAATCGAGGACTGGATTACACAGCACTGGTGCTGACTGTGGTCGGAGCCATTAACTGGGGACTGATTGGATTTTTTGAACTGGATCTGGTTGCATGGCTTTTTGGAAATCTTACATGGATTTCTAGAATTGTATATGCACTGGTAGGTATTTGCGGTTTATATTGCCTGACCTTTTTTGGGCGTATTACCGATGGCGAATAAAGAGTTCATAAGCTGTACTAATGGGAGACTTCAAAAAGTCTCTCATTTTTTGTAAATAAAAAGAAAAAAAATCTTTACTACACTGAAGTGATATTGTATAATTGTATACAAAGTTGTGATGAAGCTCGTTTCAGAGCGGAAAAGGAGGAAAAACATGTCTTATACATCAGAAATTTATGAACGCGTGGTAGCACAAAATCCTGGAGAACCGGAATTTCATCAGGCAGTAAAAGAAGTTCTCGATTCTTTAAAAGTTGTCATCGATGCAAATGAAGAAGAATACAGAAAAGAAAGTATTCTGGAAAGACTTGTAGAACCGGAAAGAATCATTTCCTTTAAGGTACCTTGGGTAGATGACCAGGGCAAGGTTCAGGTTAATAAAGGATACAGAGTACAGTTTAACAGTGCGATTGGACCATACAAAGGAGGTATCCGTTTTCATCCTTCCGTAAACCAGAGTATTTTAAAATTTCTTGGATTTGAGCAGATTTTCAAAAACTCCTTAACAGGACTTCCAATCGGAGGCGGTAAAGGTGGTTCTAACTTTGATCCAAAAGGCAAATCAGACAGAGAAGTTATGGCATTTTGCCAGAGCTTTATGACAGAGCTTCACAAATATATCGGAGCAGATCAGGACGTTCCGGCTGGAGATATCGGTGTCGGCGGACGTGAGATCGGTTATATGTATGGTCAGTACAAACGTTTAACAGGTTTGTATGAAGGTGTTCTGACAGGAAAAGGACTTACTTGGGGTGGTTCTCTGGTTCGTACACAGGCAACCGGTTATGGCTTGATCTACATCTTAAATGAAATGGTAGCAGCAAAAGGAGATTCCTTAGAAGGAAAGACTGTGATCGTTACCGGTTCTGGTAATGTAGCAATCTATGCTGCTGAAAAAGCAACACAGTTTGGTGCAAAAGTTGTAGCAATGTGTGATTCAAACGGTTACATCCATGACCCGAATGGAATTAATCTGGATGTTGTAAAAGAAATCAAGGAAGTTCGCCGTGGACGTATCAAAGAATATGCAGATGCAGTAGAAGGTGCTGTATTTACAGAAGGTAAAGGTATCTGGAATATCCCATGTGATATTTATCTTCCATGTGCAACACAGAACGAATTGGATTTAGACGGTGTGAAGGCACTGGCTGCAAACGGCTGCAAGATCATTGCAGAAGGTGCGAACATGCCTACCACAAGAGAAGCAACAGATTACATTCTGGAAAGTGGTATCTTATTTATGCCTGGTAAGGCAGCAAATGCCGGTGGTGTTGCAACTTCCGCATTGGAAATGACACAGAACAGCATGAGACTGAGTTGGAGCGCAGCAGAAGTTGATGAAAAACTTCAGGGCATTATGAAAGATATTTATGCAAAAGTATCCAGTGCAGCAGCACGTTACGGAATGGAAGGAAATTTTGTAGCAGGTGCAAATATTGCCGGATTTGAAAAAGTCGTAGAGGCTATGAAGGCACAGGGTGTTGTATAAAAAATATGAGATGATGAGAAAGATCCCGAAATCGTTTGATTTCGGGATCTTTTTGAATTATAAGACAATTCCGCATTCTTCATATAGAAGCTCATTGGTCTGTTGGACACTCAATTGGTGTTCCAGGGCAAAAATGACCACAGAGTCCTCTTTTCTGCGGGGATAGAGTTTGACCAGATTTCCAAGAAGCAAAGCGCGCTGGGTTTCTTCGTAATTCATTCTGGCAGCAATGCAAAGCGCAAGAACTTTGCTGCGGCCGGGATTTTTACTTCCGTTTAAGATCTGGTAAGCGTAGGTGCGCGGTATCTGAGAAGCTTTGATCAGGTCGCTTTCGCTGAGTGAGTGTGTGTTTAAATATTCCTGAAAATATTCTGCAAAGGTACGGCAGGAAGGCTGCCGGTCCAGCAGGGAGGTGTAGTCTTTGAATGCTTTCTCAGAACGACTGGAGCGCAATTTCTTTAAAAGTTCATCAGTGGTTAATTGGTTCATGGAATCCTCCGGTTGATTAAAAATTGGTTACATTATATAATTTTAAAATAAGAAAAGCAAGAAATGGAGCAAAAATGGATCTGATGGGAAAATACAAGCTGTCTGATTATCAGGAATATGGCTTGCTTGGAAATAAAGAAAATATTTATCTGGTGAGAAACCGGAATACAGGAAAAATCTGTGTCAAAAAAGTTTTGGATCAGTCTCAGAAGGAGATTATTGAGTTCCGCAAAGAAAATGCTTCCAGTTTTTTTCCTCAGCTTGAAAAGGTGATTCCGCAGGAACATGGATATGTGATCATTGAATCCTATGTGGAGGGGATTACGTTAGAGGAATTTATGATGGGTGAACCTTTGGAGGAACCATTAGCAGTAAAGTTTGCAGTACAGATCTGTCAGGCATTGCAGGAATTGCATGAGCACAAGCCCATGATCGTATATCGGGATCTGAAACCTGAAAATATTATGGTGGATGCCCAAAATCATATAAAATTGATCGATTTTGATATTTCCAGGTGTTATCAGGAAGGAAAATCAAGGGATACGGAATTATTCGGAACAGCAGAGTATGCCGCACCGGAACAATTTGGATATTTTCAGACAGATAACCGGACGGATATTTATGCCTTTGGTGTGCTGTTAAATTATATGCTGACGGCTAAATTTCCGGTGGAACAGATTGCGGAGGGGAAATATCAGAAGATGATCCGCAAATGTACGGAATTAGAGCCGGCAAAACGATATCAGAAGGTAGAAGAGATCTTGGATGTGTTTCCCAAAGATTCCTCATGTACGGAAACACAGAAAACGTATTCCTGGGCATTACCGGGATTTCGCAGCCGTAAACTTTGGAAAGAAATTACTGCAGTTTTGGGATATGTTCTGATCTTCTATTTTGGTGTGACACTGAACTTTACGGATCAAGGAGTTCCCTATGGCCCAGCCGTGCAATGGCTTAACCGGATTGCCTTTATGTTATCCCAATGGACTGCAGTTCTGATCATTTTTGATTATCGTGGGATTTCAAAAGGATCAAAAAGCCTAAAAGGACCGTGGAGCCTGAAAAAAATATTGATTGCCATGGGGATTTCCCTGATTTGCCTTTGCATCGGAAGTATCTGTGCGGCATTGATTGAAGAATTATTTCATTTGTAATGTATGCTCCCGGCATACCAAAAACTAAAAATTTACGGTTACAATTAGAAAGATGGCGGGAGGCCATTTCTCTTTTTTTGATACAAAAGAACAGATATGTAAAAACAGGAGGGGATGTAATGAAGAAGTTATATGTATGTTTGCTGGTGGCAGCGATGAGTCTTTCAATTACGGCCTGCGGCGGTGATACGACAGAACCGACAGAGAAAGGCAGTACACAGACACAGGAGACGGAGGCAGAAGAAAACGGGGAAAATCGGGAAGACATCGTTTTCCAGGAAATGACGGCAGTGGATAATGAAGAATGTTCCATTGTTCTGACAGAACTTGAGCCGGACAGTTTCTGGGGATATACGGTTAAAGCCCGTCTGGAAAATAAATCAGCAGACAAAACCTACATGTTTTCACTGGAAAATGCGTCGATTGATGGGGTGGAATGCAGTGATCTGTTTGCAGCGGATGTTGCCCCTGGAAAAAAAGCAAACGAGGAAATCAGTCTTTCTGATAGTGAACTGAAGGAAAATGGAGTGACAGATTTTTCCGATATTGAGTTAAGTTTCCGTGTATATGACAGTGATGACTGGATGGCAGATCCAGTAGCAAGGGAGACGGTTCATATTTATCCATATGGAGAAGAAAATGCAACCGTATTTGTACGTGAGGATCAGCCGGAGGATATTGTTCTGGTGGACAATGATGAGGTTACTGTGATTGTTACTGCAAGTGAAGATGATGAAATCTGGGGCTATAGTACAAAACTTTTCCTGGTAAATAAAACGGATAAAAATTTGATGTTTAGTACGGACGAAGCATCCATTAACGGATATATGTTTACTTCCTTATTTGCCAGCACAGTTTCAGCAGGAAAATGTGAATTTACATCAATGTCATGGTTGGACAGTGAAATGGAAGAAAATGGAATTACAGAGGTAGAGGAAATTGAAATGCGACTGAAGGTATATGATGATGATAACTGGTCCGGAGATTATCTGGTTGATGAAGTTGTTACTTTTTGTCCATAAAAGAAAAAATGTATCCAATGATAAGATATTAGGCGGTCAGCATAAAAAGCTGGCTGCCTTTTTTATACTTCCAAAACGCTGACAGATATAGTATAATGAACATGAAATTTTTTAAGTTCAGCACAGGGATAGAGGAGGCTTTATGGCAACGAAAACTCTTGGTCGGAAGGATTTTGAGGTGTTATTGGATGAGACGATCTCCTTGATGGATCGTGCCATTATTTTTGCAACCCGGGCGCATTCGGGAACTTACAGAAAAGGGACGCATATTCCGTATATTGTGCATCCGATCGAGGCGGCAGCCATAGTTGCTACCATGACGGATGATCCGGATATGATCGCAGCAGCAGTGCTTCATGATGTGGTAGAAGATACAGATGCAACGGTAGAAGAAATCCGTTTCTTCTTTAATGAACATATTGCAGATCTTGTTGAGGCGGAAAGTGAGAACAAAAGAAAAGATCTGCCTCCGCAGGAAACCTGGATGATCCGGAAAATGGAAACTTTGGAATTTTTAAGAAACAGGGCTGACCGGGAAGCGAAAATCCTGGCATTGGCGGACAAACTTTCCAATATTCGTGCCATTCACAGAGATCAAAATACCATTGGAGACGAGCTGTGGGAGCGTTTTAATGAAAAACGCAAAGAAAAACACGGATGGATGTACCGGCAGGTGGCGGAAGCTTTATCTGAACTGAAAGATACTTTTGCATGGCAGGAGTATGATGAACTTGTAAGAAAAACCTTTGAGGAATAGCACATAAAGTGCTAGAATCCTTCATAGGAATAAAAAACAAAAAGTAGAGGAAGGATGAAAAAATGATCATAGAAATCTTAAAAACAATCCTGATCGGTATTGTGGAAGGTATTACGGAGTGGCTTCCGGTCAGCAGTACCGGACACATGATCTTATTGGAAGAATTTATTCATTTAAATGCAACAGAAGAATTTATGGAAATGTTCAATGTTGTCATTCAGTTAGGAGCAATCTTTGCAGTGATCGTGTTGTTTTTCCCTAAATTATGGCCGTTTACCACACCGGAAAAGGGATGGATCAAAAAGGACACCTGGATGATGTGGTTTAAAGTGGTTGTGGGTGTACTGCCTGCAGCAGTGCTGGGAATTTTATTCGATGATATTTTGGATCAAATGTTTTATAATTATAAAACAGTGGCAATTATGCTCATTGTTTACGGTGTACTGTTTATTCTGGTGGAAAACTGGAATAAAAGAAAAAGACCAAAGATCCGAAAAATTGGGGATCTTTCCTTTAAAACAGCCCTTATCATTGGAATGTTTCAGGTGCTTTCCCTGATTCCGGGTACGTCCCGTTCGGGAGCAACGATCCTAGGTGCCCTGCTGGTGGGATGTTCCCGTTATATTGGTGCAGAATTTAGTTTCTTTATGGCAATCCCGGTGATGTTTGGGGCAAGTTTGTTGAAAATAGTAAAATTTGGTTTTTCAATGACTGGTGCAGAGGCAGTGATCCTGATCACCGGTATGATTTCAGCATTTATCGTATCTATGCTGTCAATCAAGTTATTGATGTCTTATGTGAAAAAACATGATTTTAAAGTATTTGGTTATTATCGGATCATACTTGGGGTCATCGTACTTGCCTACTTCTGGATCGCAGGATAAGCAATACGAATATGAATTTACGGGATAGGATGGAAATTGCAATGAAAGAAAAACTTCTGAAAAAGTTTGAAGAAATCTATGGTTCTGATGAAGGGGCAAGAGTTTATTTTGCGCCGGGAAGAGTCAATCTGATTGGAGAACATACGGATTATAACGGAGGTCATGTGTTACCCTGTGCATTGACCATCGGTACTTATGTCGTTGCAAAAAAACGTACAGATAAAAAATTGCGTTTTTATTCCATGAATTATCCGGAAAATGGGATTGCAGAGGGAACTTTAGGGGACTTAAAATATCGGCGGAGCAATGGATGGACCAATTATCCGATTGGTATTTTATGGACTTATGCAAAAAAAGGTTATCGGATCCCTTATGGATTTGACATGCTGCTTTACGGAAATATTCCAAGCGGTGCAGGTCTTGGGACTTCTGCATCCATTGGAGTTGCTCTGGGGCTGATGATTCGGGAAATGTTTCATTTTTCAGATATTACCAATGTGGATATTGCCCTGTTTGGACAATATGCAGAAAACGAGTTTCATGGAATCAACTGCGGCATCATGGATCAGTTTGCCAGTGCTATGGGAAAACAGGATCATGCCATTTTTCTGGATGCCAGCGATCTTCGTTATGAATATGCACCATTGAATATGTCTGATTATACAATGATGATTGTAAACAGTCATAAGGTGCGAGGCGCTTTTGAAGCAAAATATAATGAGCGCAGGCTTGAGTGTGAACGTGCGCTGGCAGAACTTCAGAGTGTTGTGGCAATCCAGTCGTTGGGTGAATTGACACCGGAATGTTATGAGCAGGTGAAAGAGATGATCGTTGAACCGTTACTTGTAAGGCGCGCAGCTCATGCAGTTTATGAGAATCAAAGAACAATGGATGCCTTGGAGGCATTGAAAAAGAATGATATGGTAACTTTTGGACGACTGATGGTGGAATCCCACCGTTCCTTAAGAGATAATTATGAAGTCACAGGTAAGGAACTGGATGTTCTGGTAGAGGAAGCACTGAAAATCCCGGGAGTATTGGGATCACGCATGACCGGAGGCGGTTTTGGCGGATGTACGATCTCGTTGATGAAAAAAGAAGCAGTGGAAATGTTTACCATTGAGGTTGGAAAAAATTATACAGAAAAAACAGGATATTATGCAGATTTCTACAATGTGGAAGTCGGAGATGGCGCAAGAGTCCTCTAGCATAGATCCGGAGGAAGAAATATGACAGAAGAAAAAAAATTGAAAATCAGAAAAACCATTCAGGGAATTGAAATTGGTATTGCAGTGATATTGCTGCTGTATGTGCTGATTGGAAATGCTATCGGAAATGTAAATGCAACGCTTTTTTATATTGTGGCAGTCGGTCTGGTGATCTTAATGCTTCTATTAAATGATGTGGTAGAACCGCAGATGACCCATGTTTTTGAAAATATGGACAGCTATCGAAAAACTGCATTTTTGAAGTATGTATTTTGGGATGTAGCGTCCTGGACCGGTTTGTTTTATTTTGCATTAAAATTTGGGGAAGAAGGGAATGTGCTGGTTTATGCAGGAATTATTCTCTATGCGTTTGCCTGCAGGCAAAAACGCCTTTATGAACCGGTATATCGCGGTTTGGTAACCAAAGAAGATGTGGAAGCTGCAAAATCAGAAACAGCAGAGGAAGAAAATCATGCAGAATGATATGGATTTATTTGATTATATGAGGGATCAAATGAAAGAAGAATCCCCGCTGGCTTCCCGTATTCGGCCGACGACTTTAGAAGAAGTGGTCGGTCAGCGGCATATTTTAGGGGAAGATAAGCTGTTATATCGTGCGATCAAGGCGGATAAACTGGGAAGTGTGATTTTTTACGGACCGCCGGGAACCGGAAAGACAACGCTTGCCCGGGTAATTGCAAATTCTACCAGTGCGGAATTTACCCAGTTAAATGCTACCGTCGCAGGAAAAAAAGATATGGAAGCCATTGTAGAGCAGGCAAAAGACCGCAAGGGAATGTACGGCAAGAAAACCATTCTTTTTATTGACGAAATCCACCGTTTTAATAAGGGACAGCAAGATTATCTCCTGCCCTTTGTGGAAGATGGAACCGTGAGTCTGATTGGTGCAACAACGGAAAATCCGTATTTCGAGGTAAACGGGGCTTTGATCTCCCGCTCACTGATCTTTGAATTAAAACCGTTGGAAAAGGAAGATATTAAAGTTCTTTTAAAAAGAGCTGTTTATGACCAGACCAAGGGAATGGGAGCTTTTCATGCGGAAATCGAAGAAGATGCCCTGGATTTTTTGGCAGATATTGCAGGTGGTGATGCCAGAAATGCATTAAATGCCGTGGAACTTGGCATTTTGACCACAAAACCTTCGTCGGATGGAAAAATCCATATTACCTTGGAAGTTGCTTCGGAATGTATCCAAAAGCGTGTGGTACGTTATGATAAAAACGGGGATAACCATTATGATACAATCTCTGCATTTATTAAAAGCATGCGCGGTTCCGATCCGGATGCAGCGGTATATTACCTTGCAAAAATGCTTTATGCAGGGGAAGATGTGAAATTTATTGCAAGAAGGATTATGATCTGTGCATCAGAAGATGTGGGAAATGCAGATCCGATGGCATTGACTGTGGCAGTCAGCGCAGCCCAGGCAGTGGAGAGAATCGGCATGCCGGAATCGCAGATCATTTTATCCCAGGCGGCGACTTATGTGGCCTGTGCTCCGAAAAGTAATGCTGCATACCTTGCGATTGATGCAGCGATGGACAGTGTGAAAAGCAAAAAGACCACGGTACCGTCACATTTGCAGGATGCGCATTACAAGGGATCTGCAGATCTGGGACGCGGGATTGGATATCAGTATGCTCACAATTATCCGAACCATTATGTGGAACAGCAGTATCTGCCGGATGAGATCAAAGAGGAATGTTTCTATATTCCGACAGAGAATGGATACGAAAAGAATATCAGAGATTATTTTAAAAAGATCAAGGGATAAAGAATACCTCTTCTGCGAAAAACAGAAGAGGTATTTTCTATATCAGGATCGGTTCCTGATAATCAGATCCCAGAAGCTGTTTTTTATTTGCCTGGAATTGCCAGAAATAATCTTCATTGACATCAATCCATTCATGGGAAGAGCGGTCATAAACCTGAACATAGTCGGAAAGTTCCGGATGTTTCCGGACAGTGTTGCTTAGATATTCTTCTCCGGTCAGAGGATTGATCTCTCCCAGAATTTCCTGTTTTTGAAACAGTTTTGGAATCTGGAAGACGGTGCCGTCGGCAGTGGTGATCTGCGTTTCCTTCGCCGGCTTTTCTGGTATTTTCTTTGGTACAGCCGTCGGTTTTGCAGCCGGCAATGGGAATGCCGGGGAAGACTGCTCTGTCAGCGGCAACAGCTGGATGGATACCTGAAAACCAAGAATTGCGGCCAGAGTATGCATATCCTGTTCAGAAAAGTTATCTCTTTTTAATCGCTGGCTTAAATTTTGGCGTGTCATTTTGACGCCGGTTTTTGTTTCATAAAGATTTGCAAGATCCTGAATCGTCATATGATTTCTTTTTAAGAGGATCTTGATCTGTTCTCCGAATGATAATTCCATAAAAGTCTGTCCTTTTGTAATTTTTGTAAATTTGATTCTGGATAATAGTAAATCAAAAAGTTTCTTCTGTAAAGTATTTCTGTGCAAAATTAAGAAAAAATTTTCCTAAATTAGAAAAAATGCTTACATGAAAAATGAATTCGTGTTACAATAATAATAATATGGAAGAAAGTGGTTGATTTAAAAGATGAAGGAAGTGAAAAAATGTTTCAGGTAAACGACGTAGTGATTTATGGACATCATGGAGTGTGTGTGATTACAGAGATTGGAACCTTAAAAATGTCTATGGCAGATCAGGATAAATTGTATTACACCTTAAGACCGGTTTATCGCAAGGATTCTTCTGTATATGCACCGGTAGAAAATCGAAAGATCATCATGCGGTCGGTCATTTCTAAGGAGGCAGCGGAAGAATTGATTTCTAAGATTCCAAAGATCGAGACAGCGTGGATCGTAAATGAAAAGGCCAGAGAGGTCCAGTTTAAAGAGGCACTTCAAACCTGTGATCCAGTAGAACTGATTAAGATTATCAAAACATTGTATTTGAGAAAACAGCAGCGGTTGGAGAATGGGAAAAAGGTGACCGTCGTAGATGAGAAATATTTCCGTCAGGCAGAAGAAAAACTTTATGAAGAGTTTGCTTATGCTCTAGGTATGGAGAAAAAAGAAATTGGGGAATATATTTCCAGACATATAGAGACCGTATAGAGGAAGGGAGTGTTAGTAGACACTCCTTTTTTTGCAGTCAGATCCGGCTTAAAGAAAATTTAAGAATGATTCCTCATTTCTTTCAAACATGACCTGAGAAAGTATGATAAGATAAAAAAATATAGCAAAGGCAAAAATAGATGCGAGGAGGGCTGATGACGATGAAGAAAAGGAATTTAAGACCGCTGTTCATGTTGGGCATGCTTGTTTTGTTGCTCCTAAGCGGATGTGTGGAAGAAAAAAAGACAGAAGATACGGTGACGGACGATACACAGAATAATCCTACAGAGACAGTTTTGCCGGAGAAGAAGGAAGAACCACAGGAAACGGTACAGAAACCGGAAGTGGGTGAACAGCCATTGCTGGTTTCTACGGAACTTAAGAAAAAGATTTATTATATGGAAAATGGAAAAGCATATCTAAATCTGCAGTATTGTGATGTGTCTGTGGAAGGAACGGGATATGAAAATTTAAAAAGAAATCTGGAAAAATGGTCTCTGGAGCGAAGTGAACAGTTTCGCAATGTAGATCCGGCCTTGGAAGAACAGGCGAAAAAGGAAGATACAGATTCTTTTTATGGTTATAGTGAGTACCAGACGGTAGATTCAAAGAGAATCGATGAACAGGTTGTGAGTTTACTGGAGACTTGTTCCTATGATCTTGGCGATGCCATGATGGATTCCTTCTATTATATGAATGGAACTACCGGTTTTTATGAGGTACAGGGGATTAATTTTGATACACAGACAGGAAAACAGCTGGCACTTGCAGATGTTTTGACAGATTACGACAATTTTCTGTCAGAAGTGAGGGTTCGTGCAAGAGAAGTGCTTTCTGAAAATGATGAAGAAGGGTTGTTTAAGGATTATGAAGAGCGCCTGGATGCCATGTGGACGGAGAAGGAACCTGTCTGGTATATGGATGGGACCGGTATCGTGATCGTTCTGCAGCCGGGATCGATTGGATATTTGGATATCGGATTTCCGCAGATCCATATGTCTTACACGGAGTTTGGCCATTACATAAAACAGACTTATCTGCCGGAAAGCGGAAAAGACCAAGTTGCTTCCTTTGATGAAAATCAGGAATTATTACTGAATTTATCTGGAGTGGAACAGCCGGTTTCCCTGAAACTGATTGGTGAGGTGAATGAGGATGAAAAAAACTATACCTTGCAGTTGGGGGATCAGAAAACATCGATTGCAGAATATGTGCGGCTGATGGAGGCTTATCTGGTAAAGAAGAATGGAGAAATCTACTGTATGATTCAGATTGATCTGGCTTCTGATGATTATAATACCTTTATTTTCCGTCTCACAGAAGGAAAACTGGAAAAGATCCAGGAGATTTATGCGGCCATTGATACCGGAAATATCAATACGGAACAGATCAAAATGAATGAAACCATCTATTTTCTTGGAACCTATGGCGGTGAAAAGGTTTATTATTTCAATGAAGAGGGCGAATTTGTGACGGATGATCAGGAATATCTGCTTTCCAGAAATGATTTTGTGCTGACAACGATGGTAGAGCTGCCAGTGATTTTAGAAGGAAATGAAAATATTCTCCCGTCCGGAAGTCATATTATTTTAAATGCAACAGATGGTGAGACCTACGTGGCTTTTACCATTCAGGAAACCGGGCAGAAAGGAAAAATTTCAGTTTCCAGATCAGAGGATGAATTTTATCTGACCATTCATGGAATGAGCGAATACGACTGTTTTGAAACATTGCCGTATGCCGGATAAGAACAAAGACGAATAAAGAATCTTTAGAAAATGTTTAGAATTTTCTGAAGATTCTTTTTGGTTTTAAGATCTATGATATAATCAACATGAATGAGCTGTAGAGGAAGGAGAAAGTGATGAAGGAAACATATCATGTATTGGTCGTAGAGGATGATGAAAAGATCCGGGACGGCATCGAAATCTATCTGAAAAGTCAGGGATATGAGGTGTCAAAAGCGGCTGATGGAGTGGAAGGACTGGCAAAACTGAAGGAGCAGGAAATTCATCTGGCGATCATTGACGTCATGATGCCTAGAATGGATGGAATCCAGATGGTGATGCGGCTTCGCAAGGAATATGATTTTCCGGTGATCATGCTTTCTGCGAAATCAGAGGAAGTAGATAAGATCATGGGGCTGAATATGGGTGCAGATGATTATGTAACAAAGCCGTTTCAGCCACTGGAACTTCTGGCAAGGGTCAATTCGCATTTGCGCCGTTATACCAGATATCTGAATATGGCCGGTGTGGGGGAAGAAAAACAGGAACAGATCTATCGCATTGGCGGGATTGAACTGAATGAGGATACAAAGGAGGTTCTGGTAGATGGTGAAATCGTTAAAATGACCCCGATGGAATTTAAAATCCTTGCATTATTGATCAAATCCCCGGGACGCGTTTTTTCAGCGGAAGAAATTTATGAAAGAGTCTGGAATGAACGGGCGATCAACACAGATACAGTGATGGTTCATGTAAGAAAAATTCGGGAAAAAATTGAATATAACCCGAAAGAACCAAAATATTTAAAGGTGGTGT
>CAZLQJ010000032.1:0-18600 GCA_964561705.1 uncultured Lachnoclostridium sp.
GCTTATATTCCGACCAATGTTATTTCCATTACAGACGGTCAGATTTATCTGGAAACGGAAGCGTTTAACGCAGGTTTCCGCCCGGCAGTCAACGCCGGACTTTCCGTATCCCGTGTTGGTGGTGCAGCGCAGATCAAGGCGATGAAAAAGATTGCTGCACCAATTCGAGTAGAGCTTGCGCAGTATCGTGAACTGGCAGCCTTTGCCCAGTTTGGTTCTGAATTGGATGCAGATACCAAAGAAAAGCTGGAACAGGGCGAGCGTATCAAAGAAGTATTAAAACAGCCGCAGTATCAGCCAATGCCTGTAGAGGAGCAGATTATGATCCTTTATGCGGTTACTCAGAAATATCTGCTGGATGTTCCTGTAAAGCGGATCCAGGAATTTGAAAAAGGCTTCTTTGAATTTGTAAAGACCAAATATGCGGATGTTCCGGAGAGTATCCGTGAGACAAAACAGATGTCAGAGGAAACAGAAAAGAGACTTGTGAAAGCAATCGAAGAATTTAAGGCAGGGTTCTAAATTCTTAAAGGAGTGAATGATTATGGCGTCAATGAGAGATATCAAACGGCGTAAGGGCAGTATTTCCAGTACCCAGCAGATCACAAAGGCGATGAAGCTTGTTTCTACCGTGAAGCTGCAAAGGGCAAAGGGGAAGGCTGAGACTACGAAGCCGTACTTTGACTGTATGTATGACACCATTGCTACCATGCTTTCCAAGTCGGATAACATTGAGCATCCGTATTTAAAATCCGGTCAGTCACCGAAAAAGGCTGTGATTGTGATCACGTCCAACAGGGGACTTGCAGGCGGATATAACAATAACGTGGTAAAACTGGTTACAGGGGATGAAAACTTCCCGAAAGAGAATGTTGAGATCTATGCCCTGGGAAAAAAGGGAAGAGATTCCCTTGCCATGCGGGATTATACCATTGCTGAGGATCTTTCTGAGGTAATGAATGCGCCGATGTATGCAGATGCAAAGGCCTTAAGTGATACACTTCTTGCAAGGTTTGAGAAGGGTGAGATCGGTGAGATCTATCTGGCCTATACCGTATTTAAAAATACGGTGACCCATGTGCCGACCATGTTAAAGCTGCTTCCGGTGGAATTTGAAAAAAAGGAAGCAAAAAAGGATGATAAATGGGATGTTCCTATGAATTATGCGCCAAATGAGAGCACAGTTCTAGGAATGATCATACCGAAATACATTACAAGTCTGATTTATGGCGGTATGATGGAGGCAGCAGCCAGTGAAAATGGTGCCAGAATGCAGGCAATGGATTCAGCAACCAATAATGCTGAAGAAATGATACAGAAATTATCATTAGATTATAACAGAGCGCGTCAGGGCTCGATTACACAGGAACTGACAGAAATTATTGCCGGAGCACAGGCAATCAGCTAAAGGAGTGAAAATATGGCAGAGAGAAATATCGGAAAAATCACTCAGATCATCAGTGCGGTACTGGATATTAAATTTTCCGGAAAATTGCCGGAGATCAACGAAGCCATCGAAATCAAAAAAAATGATGGAGAAAAGCTTGTGGTAGAAGTATCCCAGCATCTGGGCGATGATACTGTAAGATGTATTGCCATGGGACCGACGGACGGATTGGTAAGAGGAATGGAAGCAGTGGCGACCGGCGCTCCCATTACCGTACCGGTTGGTGAAAATACATTAGGTCGTATCTTCAATGTGTTGGGGGATCCGATTGATAACAAACCGGAGCCAAAATGTGACGAACATTTCCCAATCCATAGAAAAGCACCAACGTTTGAAGAACAGTCTACTTCCACAGAAGTTCTGGAAACAGGAATCAAGGTTGTTGACCTTTTGTGTCCTTACCAGAAGGGTGGTAAGATTGGTCTGTTCGGCGGTGCAGGTGTAGGAAAGACTGTACTGATCCAGGAATTGATCCGTAACATTGCAACAGAGCATGGCGGATATTCCGTATTTACCGGTGTAGGGGAACGTACCCGTGAGGGAAATGACCTCTATCACGAAATGACAGAATCCGGAGTTATCAATAAAACGACCATGGTATTCGGACAGATGAATGAGCCGCCTGGAGCACGTATGCGTGTAGGTCTTACAGGTCTTACCATGGCGGAATACTTCCGTGATAAGGGCGGAAAAGATGTTCTTTTGTTTATTGATAATATTTTCCGTTTTACACAGGCAGGTTCAGAGGTATCTGCCCTGCTGGGACGTATGCCGTCCGCAGTTGGTTACCAGCCGACCTTACAGACAGAAATGGGTGCGTTGCAGGAGCGTATCACATCCACAAAAAATGGTTCGATCACATCCGTACAGGCAGTTTATGTGCCGGCCGATGACTTAACAGACCCGGCACCGGCAACCACTTTCGCCCATCTGGATGCGACCACTGTATTATCCCGTTCTATCGTAGAATTGGGAATTTATCCGGCAGTTGATCCGCTGGAATCAACCTCCCGTATTCTGGATCCTCGAATTGTAGGGGAAGAGCATTATGCAGTGGCTCGTGGTGTACAGGAAATCCTGCAAAGATATAAAGAATTACAGGATATTATTGCAATCCTTGGTATGGATGAATTATCTGAAGAAGAGAAACAGATTGTTTCACGTGCAAGAAAAGTACAGAGATTCTTATCTCAGCCATTCTTCGTGGCTGGACAGTTTACAGGTCTGGAAGGACGTTATGTTCCGCTGGAAGAAACCATTCAGGGATTTAAGGAAATTCTGGAAGGAAAACATGATTCTATTCCGGAAAGCTATTTCTTAAATGCAGGAAGCATTGAAGATGTATTGGCTCGCGTGAAAAAATAAGAGGTGAGCGGTATGGCAGAGGATAGAGCATTTCAGGTAAAAGTCATCTCTCCGGATCGTATTTTTTATGAAGGCGAGGCAGAGATGCTGGAGCTAAATACCACAGAGGGTCAGATCGGTATTTATAAAAATCACGTACCGATGACCTATATGATCGAGCCGGGAATTTTGCGGATTACAGAGGCAGAAGGAGTCAAAGTGGCAGCGCTTCATTCCGGATTTATTCAGATTTTGCAGGATCAGATTACGGTTCTGGCAGAAACAGTAGAATGGCCGGAAGAAATTGACGAAAATCGTGCAAAAGAGGCGCAGATCCGCGCGGAACGCCGTCTGGCTAGGAAGGATCCAAATGTAAATCTGCAGAGGGCAGAGATGGCGCTGCATCGTGCATTGACACGACAGGCAGTGAAAGAACAGAAAAAATAAGACATAGGCAGTCCTGTGACCGGGACTGCTTTTGTTTTTTGAAAAACTGCTTCCACACAGTTTCTGATCTCCGACATATAGTAGTAAAAAAGGAAAGAGGAAACAGAATGTATTATCAGAGAATATATCTGCCTTTTGATGGTATGTACCCGGAAAAGGAATCCGGGATCTTTACATTTCCGAGAAATCAGGAGGAGCATGACAGAGATAAAGCCAGGATCCGAAATATGTATCCGGAAACTGCAAAAAGACTGGCGCCGGCAGTAGAGGAGGTTTGTGACCGTATGGAATATGAGGGCGGTATCCTTTATGATGAATATCCGGATCAGCTGCTGATGCGACTCAAATGCAAGGAAATCTGCCGTCAGGTGCAAAAGGAAGAGGATGCGGAGGATGTATTGCTGGACATCTGTCAGATTCTTTTGTATCACGAAATGTATTTAAGACGCTGTAAACGTAGGGAGCAAAGAGAACGCAGGTTTTTTTAAAAGTGTGAACAATGTGAGAAACAAAGACGCGTGGGATTGACACTGACAGACCTTCATTGTTACAATAAAAGGTACGAAATCATAGCATTTGCATAAGGATGAAAAACATGGAAAGATTAAAGAATATATTAGAAGAGCAGTTGACTTCGGCGCTTTCCCAGGCGGTCATCAGCAATCCCCGCAGGGCGGCACTGGCACAGAAGGTGAAGATCCGGCCGGTGCTTTTAAAGGAACAGCTTTATTTTCAGGTGACAGAATACAGAGGGAAACAGGTTTTTCATGAAAATCTGGAAAAGGAAGCAGCAAAGGATTATATATTGGATCAAATGGAGCATTTTTTTGGACAGATGTCTTTGGAAAGTGCCACAAAAACAGTTCATGTGCTGGTCAGCAAAAAGGGAACGGTAACCATCAAACAGAAGGCTCAGAAAAAGGAACTTCAGCCGAAGGAACTTTCTCACAATCGTAAGAAGCGCTATATTTTGGAGGAAGGAACAGCACTGCCTTTTCTGGTGGATCTGGGAGTTCAGACGAAGGAGGGTAAGATTGTTTCGTCCCGTTATGACAAATTCCGTCAGATTAACCGTTTTCTGGAATTTATTCAGGATATCGTGGAAGATCTTCCGAAGAACAGAGAACTGACCATTGTGGATTTTGGATGCGGAAAATCGTATCTGACCTTTGCTATGTATCATTATCTGAAAGTAATGAAGGGGTTGGATATCCGGGTGATCGGTCTGGATTTGAAGGAGGATGTGATCGCTTACTGCAATGAACTGAAAGAGCGATATGGATATGAAAAAATGACGTTTACCACTGGTGATATTGCAAGTTATACCGGTGTGCAGGCAGTGGATATGGTGGTGACACTTCATGCCTGTGACACAGCGACGGATTATGCACTGGAAAAGGCAGTAAAATGGGGTGCAAGTGTCATCTTATCGGTTCCATGCTGTCAGCATGAATTAAATAACCAGATGAAAAATAAGGATCTGGAGGCAGTGCTGCGCTATGGACTTTTGAAAGAGCGTATGGCAGCTTTGATCACGGACGGACTCCGGGCGGAACTTTTGGAGCAGCGGGGCTATGAAACCCAGGTGCTGGAATTTATCGATATGGAGCATACGCCGAAAAATATCCTGATCCGTGCCGTAAAGAGAAACAACGGCCACAAGGCTGATTTTGAGAAGTACGAAAGATGTTGTAAGGCATTGGGCGTCACACCGACGCTTGGTAAGCTGTTAAAAGAATAGAGGATGAGTTTTTGAAGAAGATCATTACAAAGATAATTACCATAATTTTTGCCTTTTTTCTGGGGCTGATATGTACAAGTTATTTTTATAATAAAGGAAATCTTGATATGACGGCTCATATGGCGGAGGCAACCCTTCCCATTCTGTATTTTGAGCAGGAAGGGGAGCTGGTCAATCCGACCTATGGCTATACGGGAGAAATCAATGCCTCCGGTTTTAAGGAGTCCATCCTTCCTTTGGGGCAGGATCGCATCGTGCAGCCGGTCTTTGAAAAATATAATGCAAAGATCCAGCAGGTGGAATACGAGGTGCGAAGCACCGATATGGAGCGTTTAATCCAGAATGGAACAGTGGATAATCTGGAAGATTCCGGACAATATAGGAAAGGCAGTGTGAAGATCAAGGACCTTTTGGAAGAAACAGAAGAATATCTGCTAATCTTTCGTGTGACTTTGGAGGATCAGGGAGACGTTCAGTTTATTTCCAGGATTAAGGATAGTTCCAAAGAACTGATCACTGCAGGAACGTCTTTTGCTAAGGAATTTCATGAGGCAACATTGGATCCGCAGAATGACTATCCGATCACGCAGTATCTGGAGCAGGATTCCGGCGGGAAAAATACGTCTTTTGCCTGTGTGGATATTCATTCAAAATATAAAATGGTTATTTGGGATGGAATGGCCGTGACAGAGACGAAAACGCCGGTGATCACCTATCTGGAAATCGGAAGTGACATTGCCGGTCTGAAGCTGGAATATGAGGTTTCTTATGAAAATGAAAACGGATTTCGGGAAAATTACGACGTCTGTGATTATTTCAGAGTGCGTTCGACCAATTCCCGCATGTACCTTTTGGATTATGAACGAAAGGCGGAACGGGTCTTTTCCGCAGAAAAGGGATTTTTTAGTGAAAATGAATTGAATTTGGGGATCCAGTGGGATGAGATCACCTATTTGTCCAATGAAGAAGGAAATGTAGTGAATTTTGTGGTTTCCGGGGATCTTTGGAGCTACGATGTGGCACAAAATAAACTTTCCAGAGTTTTTAGTTTTAAAAATGGAACAGACCGCAGGGGGCTTCACAGGGAATATGAGATCCGTCTGGTCAATATCGAAGATTCGGGCAGTATGGATTTCATTGTGAATGGTTATATGAACCGCGGCGATCACGAGGGACAGACCGGTGTTGCTGTGATGCATTATGACAGCCTGAAAAATACCACGGAAGAAGTATTATTTATTGAGAGCAAAGAGCGTTATGGCATCCTTTCGAAGGTTGTAGGGGAACTTATGTATATTAGTTATGATCATCAAATGTATCTGTCCATTGGCGGTGATATTTATGCCATTGATCTGAATACCAAAAGTGCGCAGATCCTGATGGAAGATTTGACGGCAGAGAATTATCTGATTTCTAAAAACGGGGATATGATTGCCTGGGTTCACGGGGAGGATCGCCTGTCCTCTACGAAGATTACGACCATGGATATGAAAACCGGAATTCGTCAGATCTATGAGGCGGATGCGGGAGAGTATATCCGGCCGCTGGGATTTAGCGGGGATGATTTTATTTACGGAAAATGCCGGGAAGTGGATGTGATCGAGGATTTTGCTGGAAATGTACGATTCCCGATGAGCCGTGTGCAGATTGTGGATTCTAAGGGAGACGCAATCCGGGATTTTGATTATTCTGCAAAGAATAAATATGTGCTTTCCGCAGTGGTGGAAAATAATCGTATTAATCTTCAGTGTGTGATGAAAAATGCGGATGGAACCTATACAGAATCCCTGGCGGAGGCAATTACAAGCAATGAAGAAGAAGCGGTTCGTTCGATTGTTCTTTCGGAGGAAAAGCATGAGACAAAGAAGCTGGAGCAGGTGTTCCGGTTTGAGGTCAAAGTGCAGGGAAAACGAAAAGACATTGTGCCAAAACAGGTTCTGTTTGAGGATGATCGTACAGTTTCGCTGGAAAAAGAAGGACAGGCTGAAACCTACCGTTCCTATGGAAAAGGAGAAGTTACCGGCGTATATCCGGAACTTCGAAAGGCCGTTCAGACCGCTTATGCGGATATGGGAATGGTAACGGATCAAAAAGGAAGAATCCTCTGGGAACGCGGAAACCGTAAGACCAGATCAGTTTTGGAACTGGCAGATGGATGTGATGGTACAGAAGCTTCGGATTCTTTGGAAGCTGGTGTGAAGCTGCTTCTGGAACAGGAAGGAATTTATGCAGATGTCCGTACCCTTTTAAATGAAGGCAAGAGTCCGTATCAGATCTTAAAGGATTATTCTCAGAAGGAACCGGAAAATTTTACGGGTTGCAATTTATCGTCTATGCTTTATTATATAAGTAAAGGAAATTATGTTTTAGCAATGACGGATGCAGAAAGTGCAGAAATTCTTGTGGGATATGATACCCAGAATGTTTATGTGCTGGATACCCAGAGTGGTCAGGTGACAAAGATCGGTCAAAAGGATGCAGCAGCCCGTTACGAAGCAGCAGGAAATGTATTTTTCAGTTATCTGCAATTCTAGCAGAAACTCTAAAATAGAAAATTTTAACGAAAAGGAGAAATATATTATGAAATGGGAATATAAGACCAAAGGTGTTTGTGCAAGTGTGATCAATTTTGATCTGGATGGAAATGTAGTAACCAATGTATCTTTCCAGGGCGGATGTAATGGAAATTTAAAGGCTGTCAGCAAATTGGTAGACGGCATGACGGTAGAACAGATTGAAGGCTATTTGAAAGGAAATACCTGTGGTATGAGAAATACTTCTTGTGCAGATCAGTTGGCACAGGCTGTTAGAAAAGCTTATGAAGAATCTCAGAAATAAATAGAATGATCGTAATAAACACCCCCTTGGTGAAAGAATAAAACCTTCACCAAGGGGGTGTTTTTAGAAAAGATCTAAAAGATCTGAAAATTTTTCAATACGGTGATCAAAGTGCTCTGGTTTTCCGAAACCGTAGGCACAATAGACAAACGGGATGCCGGCAAATGCGGCAGCTTCACAGTCTCCCTGGGTATCGCCGACATATACAGCAGAGGTAAATCCGTTGCGCTCCATGACTAGTTTACAGTTTTCCCCTTTGGAAAGACCTGTATAGCCTGGACATTCAAAATCAGTGATATCGGATTCAATGCCCAGAGCCTTCATGGTAAGCTCAATGTAGCCACCCTCGCAGTTACTGATAATACAGATCTTATATTTTTCTGCAAGTTTCTGAATGGTCTCTACAACTCCCTCAAAAACTTTGCCGGGATGGTTTTCCAAAAAACGGTATTCTTCAGCGCAGCATTCATCAATGAGTGCCTGGCGTTCTTCGCCCTGAAGTTCCGGAAAAATAATGGCTCCGATCTCTGCCAGGGGTTTTCCAAACAGTCCTTTCAAATTCTCAGAAGTGGCCCGCCATGCGATGTCTTTTCGATCTTTCAAAATTACGTTCCATGCCTCTGCCACGACACCGGTGGTATCCCACAAGGTTCCGTCAATATCTAAAATTATACAATCCATAAAATTCCTCATTCTAATTCTAACAAAATCACGAAAAATCTTTGTGCAACATGCCTATCTTATAGAACTTTACCGTAAAAATCAATACCCGAAAGGAAACTTCTGCCCGTCTATTGGAAGATCATGGAAAATAAATGATAAAATTTTTGATATTGTTAAGATTTCGGTAAAGAATTGTTGAGAAAAATATGCTATACTCTAAAATAAGTGAGGATGGATATGAAATACTTAAATATGGAAAAGGCAGTTTTTAAAGAACGCCCCAATCGTTTCATTGCCTATGTAGAGACGGAACGGGGACTGGAAATCTGTCATGTGAAAAATACAGGACGATGCAAGGAACTTCTGACACCGGATGCGATGGTTTATGTCCAGAGAAATGAAAATCCCAAAAGAAAGACAAATCTGGATCTGATCGTTGTGGAAAAAAATGGGATGCTTGTCAATATGGATTCTCAGGCACCAAATCAGGCGGTTATGGAATGGCTGGAAAAGGGGTGTCTGTTTTCTGAAAATGCAAAGATTTTTCGGGAAAAAACCTATGGAGCGTCCCGGTTTGACTTTTATATTGAAGACGGTGAAAGAAAGATCTTTATGGAGGTCAAGGGCGTTACCCTGGAAGAGAATGGAATCTGCAGTTTTCCGGATGCACCTACGGAACGAGGGGTGAAGCACATCAAAGAACTGCAAAAATGTGTACAAGAGGGATATGAGGCGTACATTTTGTTTGTGATCCAAATGCAGCCGGTAAACTATATGGAGCCAAATGACAGAACGCATCAGGCGTTTGGTGATGCTTTGAGGGAGGCATGCGCAGCCGGCGTGCAGGTGCTGGCGAGGGACTGCAGGATCACGGAAGATACCATGGAGATTATGAATGAAGTAGAGGTACGATTGTAGATGCTGGAAGAAATAGTAGTTCCGCTTTTGGAATGGTATGATAAACAGGCAAGGATCCTGCCGTGGCGCAGTGAGCCGACCCCATACAGGGTCTGGGTTTCAGAAATTATGCTGCAACAGACCAGAGTAGAGGCTGTAAAGCCTTATTTTGCGAGATTTATGAAGGCGTTGCCTACCGTAGAAGCTCTGGCAGAATGTCCGGAGGATGAGCTTTTAAAACTCTGGGAAGGACTGGGGTATTATAACCGGGTTCGAAACATGCAGAAGGCAGCAAAAATCCTGGTTTTGGAAAATGCAGGGGAAGTACCGGCGCAGTTTGAGGAACTGATCAAACTTCCTGGAATCGGGAAATATACGGCAGGAGCAGTTTCTTCGATTGCTTTTGGGATCCCGGTACCGGCAGTGGATGGAAATGTACTGCGTGTGATTACAAGGATCAATGGAGATGAACGGGATATTTCCAAGGATTCGGTGAAACAAGCGATTGCAAGAGAAATCCAGGAAATCATTCCCATGCGCAGGGCGGGAGACTTTAATCAGGCACTGATCGAGCTGGGGGCGATGGTATGCGTACCAAACGGTCCGGCAAAGTGTGCAGAATGTCCAGCGGCACATTTGTGCGAAGCCAGAAGACAGGACCGGATCATGGAATTTCCGAAAAAAACACCGAAAAAACCAAGGAGTATTGAAAAGAAAACAGTTCTTCTAATTAGGGACGGTGAGAAAGTGGCGATCCGCAAGAGACCAAAGAAGGGATTGCTGGCCGGCTTGTATGAGCTTCCGAATCTGGAAGGTGAATTGACGGAGGAGGAAGTGTTGGAGGTAGTGAAATCCTATGATCTGGCACCGCTGTTTATACAGAAACTGGAAGATTCTAAACATATTTTTACTCATAAAGAGTGGCACATGACCGGCTATGCGGTTCGTGTAGAAGAATTGGAAAAAGAAGCAGACGGACTGTTGTTTGTGGAACGAAAAACGATCGAGGAAAATTATCCGATCCCGTCCGCATTTGCAGCCTATGCAAAACACATGAATAGGACAATGAGAAATAAAGCGTAAGAGGTGACAAGTATGAAATTATTATCAATTGCGATTCCATCGTATAATTCAGAAAATTATATGCGTAACTGTATTGAATCCCTGTTGCCGGGAGGCGAGGATGTGGAGATCATCATTGTCAATGATGGTTCCAAGGACGGTACCGCAACAATCGCGGATGAGTATGCCCAAAAGTATCCGACCATCGTAAAGGCGGTACATCAGGAAAACGGCGGACATGGAGAAGCAGTCAATGCAGGACTCCGCCATGCCACAGGGCTTTATTATAAAGTTGTGGACAGCGATGACTGGGTAAATCAGGAAGCCTATCGAAAGATTTTGGCAAAGCTTGCGGAGCTTGTAAAATCCGGGGATATGGTAGATATGTTTATCAGCAATTATGTATATGAAAAGGAAGGAAAAAAACATAAAAAAGTGATGCAGTATCGTTCTGCATTTCCAACAGATCGGGTATTTACCTGGGATGAGGTGAAATTCCTTCATGTGGGACAGTATATTTTGATGCATTCTGTGATCTATCGTACCCAAATGTTGAAGGATTGTGGACTGGAACTTCCAAAACATACCTTCTATGTGGATAACATTTATGTTTATCATCCATTGCCGTATGTAAAGAAATTATATTATATGGATGTGAATTTCTATCGTTATTTTATTGGCCGTGAAGGCCAGTCCGTACAGGAAAAGGTCATGATCGGACGTTTGGATCAGCAGTTATTTGTAACAAAGACCATTATTGATGATTGTGATGTATGGAAATTGAAAAATAAGAAGCTGAGAAATTATATGATCAGTTATGTGGAAATCATGATGACAGTTTCTTCGATTTTGGCGATCCGTTCCAAAACAGAGGAAAATCTGGCGAAGAAAAAAGAGTTATGGCAATATCTGAAGGCTAAGGACCAAAGACTTTATCACCGGATCCGCAGAAGCGTCATGGGAAATACCATGAACCTTCCTGGAAAAGGCGGAAGAAAACTTTCGGTAGCAGCGTATAAGATTGCTCAGATGGTGGTAGGATTTAATTAGTCAGATGAAAAAGAAATCCCATAAAAGCGTGAGTTTCGCTTTTATGGGATTTTTGGTTTCTTAAATAAGATAATTTTTATGATTAGGTGTGGATTCCGCGGTTTTCGTCACCGTGTTCATCAGCACCAAATTCATAGTCATTGCCCGGAAGAATGATATTTAAGAGGATTCCTGCAATGGCTGCAATGGCAAGTGCAGTCAATGTAATGGAAGTTCCGGCAATGGTAAAAGTCAGTCCGCCGTTAAAACCAAGACCGCAGACAAAGATAACACCTGCAATGATCAGGTTTCTGGATTTTGTAAGATCTACATGGTTTTCTACCACATTACGGACACCGATGGCAGAGATCATACCGTAGAGCATGAAGCTGACACCGCCAATAATGGAAGCTGGCATGGTACTGATAATGGCAGACACTTTTGGAATGAAGCTGATGACAATGGCAAATACAGCTGCAAGGCGGATGACTCTAGGGTCGTGAACCCGGCTTAATTCCAAAACACCGGTATTTTCGCCGTAAGTTGTATTTGCAGGACCGCCGAGCAATCCGGCCATAGCAGTTGCAAGACCGTCTCCTAAAATGGTTCTGTGAAGTCCCGGATCAGCAATGAAGTTTTTGCCGACAGTTGCTGAGATCGCTGACATATCACCAACGTGTTCCATCATGGTTGCAATGGCGATCGGTGCCATAACGAGGATGGAAGTGATATCGAATTTACAGATCTGCAGTGGTGGGATTCCGAAGAAACCGGCTTCTGCAACAGGTGCGAAATTCAAGATCGCGGAACCGTCCGGATTTGTAAATCCAAGTGCATTCATGATCACGGCAGCTACATAAGAGATCACAACACCCATAAGGATTGGAATGATCTTGAACATACCTTTTCCCCAGATGTTGAAGATAATGATCACAGCCAGTGCAATCAATGCGAGGAACCAGTTGGTAGATGCATTTCCGATCGCAGAGGATGCAAGGCTTAAACCGATACAGATGATTACAGGTCCGGTAACTACCGGCGGAAGGAATTTCATTACTTTTTTGACACCGATCATTTTAATGATCAAGGCAAATACAAGATAGAAAAGACCAGCAACAACGATACCGCCGCAGGCATAAGCTGCTTTGTCATTGACACTCATGGATGCGTAGATCCCGGTGTTCAGATTTGCAACGGTTGCAAAACCGCTGAGAAATGCAAATGAGGAACCTAAAAATGCAGGTACCTGAAATTTAGAACATACGTGGAATAAAAGTGTTCCGAAACCAGCACAGAATAATGTGACAGAAACGGTAAGTCCTCTGGTAGGACCTTCGCCGCAGGCATCTACAAAATAGCTGTTGATTAAGATCGGAACAAGGATCGTTGCCCCGAACATGGCAAACATGTGCTGCAATCCCAGAATGAGCATCTTAGGAATGCCTAATTTTCGTGCGTCAGTGATGACTTCATTTGAATGATTCATATTCTCTCCTTAATTTTGCTTTTTCGGACTATTATAAGGTGAGACATTAAAAAAAACAAGTATTGTATAAAATTGTCGAAAAGTGTATACTGAAAACGTGTTTTCTCAGAAATGGGAGCAGGAGAACAGCCCGGCAGTGCCGGGCTGTTTTTTTCGGGGATTGTTTTTTTGGTTTTCTATGTTAAGATAGAGAAAATTGACGGTGATTGGGAGTAGCTATGAGTGAATTTGGGAAATTTTATTTAGATAAAGAAAAAGATATGGTGGTCTGCCTGGATCAGAAGGATGGAGAATTATTCTATAAGATTTATGCCATGAATCATAAAACGGATAATCTGATCAATAATCTTGCCCGTATTACCGGCTGCAAAACGGATTGGGATCAGGGAAAAACGGTGATTAAGGGTCAGATTCCCTGCTATATCAAAGGAGACGGGCAGAAGGTCTACATTTTAAGAATGAATGGAACGAAACTGGCCAATATCTATCCGGATGGAAAAATTCAGGTAAATTCGGTCATTCCGGCGATTGCAAAAACATTGATGAGTCAGACAAAGGATTATAAATATTCATTTCGGGAGACACTGGTAAAATCCTATGTTCCGGAAAAAATCAAATTGTCGACCGATCTTCATACCCATGGAAATGCAAATCTGGGGGCAGATATTTTGATTGCTTTGGCGATTAAGCATCAAATCCGTTATCCTTTGTATTATATTAAGAAATTAGGGCTGACGCTGACAGAGAAACAGGAAAAATATTTAGAAGAACAAAGAGCGGAAGTAGCGTGTACCCTGGATCTTTCCGGTTTGACGGGAAAACATCGGGATCGACGAATCGATGACCATACTTTCCTGAATTTTGCAGATCTGATCCTGTGTAATCCGGAGAATTCTACGGAAAATATTCAAAAAATTCGAAAATCCCTTTCTATTTTAAAGGACTCGCAGGCGGTATTTACCAATCTGGAAAAATTATATCTTTACCGCTATGTATTTACCAAAGGGGTGAAGGCATCGTACAGTATTTCCCTGCCGGATTATCAGAGACTGGAAGATTTGGATATCCGGGAATACTTGAGAAAAATGCTGGAAGATACACAAATGACAGAGTATCAGAATCTGACACTCTATGAAGATACTCTTTTGTGGATCGGGCGTGAATATCAGAAAAGACATATCAACTATGTGGAGATTAGCGATACAACACTGGTGAAAAAGGAGAAGGCTGCAGCAGTGATGCTGGAACAGATCCATCATATACTGCCGCTAGTGAAAAAGGAAACTGGCGTAGACATCCGTTTTCTGGCTGCGATCCGAAGAATTCCGCTGACCTTGGTAAAGCAGGAAATTACGACCGGAAATTATTTAACAGAAGCTATGCAGGCGTTGAAGGTGGTATGTAAAGATCCCTATGTGGTAGGAAGTGATTTTGTAGGTGAGGAAATCAATGATATTGCGGAATTAAAGGCTGTCATTCGGGAAATTGTGACGAAAATAGCTAGTGAAGATGCAAACTGGACTATTCGTGTGCATGCGGGGGAAAATGACTCTTTAAAGAGCAATATGTCCAAAACAATCCGACTGGTTGAGGAGGCATTGCTGCCGGGGCAAAAATTTCCGCATCTGCGTATTGGACACGGTCTTTACTGTGCCAGTCTGAAAAGTAAACTGGGCAAGGAATTGATGAAAAAGATCAAAGATCATAAGATTGTTCTGGAATTTCAGCTGACTAGCAATGTACGCTTAAATAATATTATTGATCTGAAAAAGCACCCGTTAAAAACGTATCTGGCAAATGGAATTTCCTGTGTTATGGGAACCGACGGTTATGGACTTTACGGGACGGATAGCATTGATGAGCAGCTGGCGCTGACCAATTTTTTGAAGGTTACCGATGAGGAATTTCTGAAAATGAAGGAAGCGGAAGAGGAGATCATCCAGCGGCAGAAGCAGAATTTTGTCCTGAAATCCGAAGTCTTCGAAGAAGCGAGAAAGGGACGGGGGGTCTGCGAATATTATCTGGAGGAGTTCCAAAAGGAATTTGAAGATATTCAGGAAGTCAGATTTGAGATCAATAAAAAACCGACTTATCCGGTGCTGAAAGAAAAAATCCTTCCGCTTCCATGGGATAAATATCCGATTGTGATCGCAGGCGGAAGTTTTACCAGTGGAAATGCCGGAAAGATCAGTGAAGCAGACCGGGAACTTCTGGATGCACTTTTGGAACAGCTTGATCCGGAAAAAGTATTCTTTGTGATCGGTCATAAAATGGCGGGGCATGAAAAATATCTGACAGAACATAATAAAAAATTTGATATTTACAGCATTGTGCCGGCGCTGATGAGCGAAAAACAGTTAAAGAGACTTTCCAGGGCGGCGATCAAGGGCATCCGCATTTCTACGGAAGCGCAGGAAATGGGAATTTATAAATCCTTTAACTATGAGATTTTTGAACGGAGAAATTGTGTGGTGCTTGCTTTTGACGGAAATTCTGCAGTGGCCAATCTGGTGCAGGAAGCGCGAAATGGAAAGGCAAGGGCGTGGATTTTTGTCTATCCGAAGTCCGCAATGCTGAAAGCAAAAGCAGATTCTTTGGAGGGATATGTGACTATTCAGGCACCAGCAGAGGAAGTGATCGACAGAATCCGTCAGATTGAAGATAATATTGGAACAAAGTTGTAAAAATATGTAGGAAACAGATAAATTCTGGGAATTATAAGAATTAACATTGACTTTGGGAGAAAGATACACTAAAATTTTAAAGATAGGATTAATAGATAATTAACGATAATTTAGGAGGAAACACAATGGAAAATGTTATGGTTATGGAACATCCGCTGATCAAGCATAAGATTTCCAGACTTCGTGACAAAAATACCGGAACAAACGAATTTCGTACTCTGGTAGGAGAAATCGCAATGCTCATGGGCTATGAAGCACTTCGTGATCTGCCTACAGAGGATGTAAAAATCGAAACACCGCTCGAAACGACAATGCAGCCAATGATCGCTGGTAAAAAAATGGCGATTGTACCAATCCTTCGTGCCGGACTTGGTATGGTAGACGGTATTCTTAGTTTGGTACCATCTGCAAAAATCGGACACATTGGTTTATATCGTGACCCGGAAACTCACCAGCCACACGAATATTACTGCAAATTGCCGGAACCGATCGATCAGAGAACGATCCTGGTCGTAGACCCGATGCTTGCAACCGGTGGTTCAGGTGCAGATGCGATCAGCATGATCAAAAAACATGGCGGAAAGAACATTAAATTTATGTGTGTTCTTGCAGCACCAGAAGGTTTGGAAAAACTTCACAGTGAACATCCTGATGTACAGATTTATGTAGGTGCCTTAGATCGTCAGTTAGACGAAAATGCTTACATTTGTCCGGGATTGGGAGATGCAGGAGACCGTATCTTCGGAACGAAGTAATATAGAAGGCTCTTCAATGATCCAGAATCATTGAAGGGTCTTTTGTTTGCCTGAATGGTGCGCACACCTATGTATGATAGAAGCAAATGAAGGGAAAGGAGAGGATTATTTATGATGAAAGATTTGACCGTAGGAGACCCTGGAAAGGTTTTGTGGCAGTTTTCCATGCCGATGTTTGTGAGCGTAGTGTTTCAGCAGTTATATAATATCGCAGACAGCGTGATTGTTGGGAATTTTGCACTTCACGGGGAAGATGCATTGGCGGCGGTAGGAGCTTCTTATCCGATTACCATGATCTTTATGGCGGTTGCATTAGGTTGTAATGCAGGCTGTGCAGTGGTGATCTCGCAGTTATTTGGAGCAAGACGTTATCGGGAAATGAAAACAGCCGTATCCACCACGTTGTTGGCATCATTGGCAGTTTCAGCCGTATTGACGGTATTGGGGCTGTTGTTCAGCCAGAGTATGCTGCGGATGATCAGTACCCCGGAAAATATTTTTTCCGATGCAGATGTTTATCTAAAGATCTATATCGGCGGATTTGTTTTCCTGTTTTTCTATAATATTGTAACCGGGATCTTTACTTCTTTGGGAGATTCGAAGACACCGCTGTATTTCCTGATCGGTTCCTCCTTAAGCAATATTGCACTGGATTATGTTTTTGTCGCAGGACTTCATTGGGATGTAGCCGGTGTAGCCTGGGCGACCTTTATCTGTCAGGGAATTGCCTGCATTTTTGCAGTCCTTACTTTGCAGAAACGTTTAAAAAAGGTGGAATGTGAGGAAAAACCGGAATTATTTTCCGGAGTGATGCTGAAAAAAGTAATGACTTTTGCAATTCCGAGTATCTTGCAGCAGAGTTTTGTATCTGTGGGAAATATTTTCATCCAGAATCTGATCAATGGATTTGGTTCTTCTGTCATTGCGGGGTATTCTGCGGCAATTAAGATCAATACATTTGCCATCACCTGCTTTAATACCATGGGAAATGCGATTTCCAGCTATACTGCTCAGAATATCGGTTCCGGAAATATTGACCGCGTGAAAAAAGGATTTCGAGCGGGCATTAAACTGGGCTGCCTGATCGCAGTACCATTTGTTCTTTGCGGACTTTTTGGAAGTGAGATACTGATTCGGCTGTTTATGAAGGAACAGTCCGAAGTGGCATTGAACACAGGGATGCAGTTCCTGCAGATTGTTGCGATATTCTATTTTATGGTTTCCATGAAGTTGGTATCTGACGGCGTTTTACGAGGATCCGGCGCCATGCGGTACTTTATGATCTCCACATTTGCAGATCTGATCTTGAGAGTTATTCTGGGATATCTTCTCTCTGTGCCGTTTGGCACAACGGGTATCTGGATGTCCTGGCCGGTGGGCTGGAGCATTGGGGCGATCCTGGCATTGTTTTATTATGGAAAAGGAGTTTGGAAGGTTACGCAAAAATAGATTGAAATATAGAAAGAAAGTAAGTATAATTAATCTGTTAGGAATTCATTTTTCTGAAAAAAGGAGAATACAAATGAAACAGGATATGATAGTAATTTTGGATTTAGGAAGCACAGAAAATACAGTGCTTGCACGACAGATCCGTGACTTAGGTGTTTATAGTGAAATTCATCCGCATGACATTACTGTTGATGAATTGAAAGCATTGGATAATGTAAAGGGCGTAATCTTAAACGGCGGAGCGAACAGAATCGTGGATGGCGCAGCTGTTGAGGTACGTGATGAAATCTATACATGTGGTTATCCGGTAATCTCGGTAGATTATCCGGGTTCTAAATGTGAAGTTCAGTATGAGGAACTTCCAAATGATGAAGTTGTGAAAGATTTCTTGTTCAACGTTTGTAAAGCAGAAGCAAATTGGAATATGAAAAATTTCGTGGAAGATCAGATTGAGCTGGTTCGTAAGCAGGTTGGAGATAAAAAGGTTCTCCTTGCACTTTCCGGTGGTGTAGATTCCTCGGTTGTAGCAGCACTTTTGGTAAAAGCAATTGGTGACCAGCTGACATGTGTTCATGTAAATCATGGTCTGATGCGTAAAAATGAGTCTGAAAGCGTTGTTGAAGTATTTAGAAACCAGCTTCATGCAAATCTGGTTTACGTGGATGCGACAGACAGATTTTTAGGAAAACTTGCTGGCGTTGCTGATCCGGAAGAAAAACGTAAGATCATCGGAAGCGAATTCATCCGTGTATTTGAAG
>CAZLQJ010000033.1:0-18365 GCA_964561705.1 uncultured Lachnoclostridium sp.
TATTTACACAATATGTTAGTTATTTCTAATCCATATTTTTTTACAGTATTTTCTTGTTTTTTCAAAAAAACGGTGCTATATTAATATCTGTCAGAACGACAGGCAGATTTTGCCGTTATATCAGACAAAGGAGAATTGAATATGGAAAACAAAACAACAAACAGTACCCGCAGTATGGTAGAGTTGGCTTTGATGTCTTCGATCATCATTGTAATGGCATTGACGCCCCTTGGTTATATCAAAACCCCGGTTCTCTCTATTACGCTGCTGACGATCCCTGTGGCTGTAGGTGCGATCATCCTTGGACCAAAAGGGGGAGCTTTTCTGGGAGCAGTTTTTGGCGCTACAAGCTTTGCTCAGGCAGTGTCCGGTGCAGGCGGCATGACCGCAATCCTGTTTCAGACCAATCCGCTGGGTGTTACATTTTTATGTTTTGTACCCCGGATCTTAGAAGGCCTTTTATGTGGACTTCTTTTTCAGCTCTTACATCGTACAAACGTAAAAAAAGCATCTTATTTTATCGCAGGCATTTCCTGCCCTGTTTTGAACACGATCCTGTTTATGGGAACTGTGATCCTGTTCTTTTACCAAACAGACTATATCCAGTCCCTAGTCACAAGTCTGGGCGTTGCCAATCCTTTGACTTTTGTATTTGCCCTGGTCGGGATCCAGGGTGTTATCGAGGCAATGATCTGTGGAATCCTTTCCGGCAGTATCGGATTTTCCCTGGCAAAAGTCTTAAAAAGATAAGTTTTTATAAAAAAAGAAGCATTTCTGATCTATCTCAGAAATACTTCTTTTTTCTTTAAGCCTGTTTTTCTTCTCGTTCCTTCAAAATAGCATCCAGAATTCGATCCGCCACTTCGTCTTTGGCCATAAGTGGCAACGCTTCTTGACCCTTTCTCGTAATCAAAGTCACCACATTGGTGTTTGTACCAAATCCGGCTCCCTGTGTTTTTAAATTATTGGCAACGATCATATCTGCATTTTTCCTTACCAGCTTTTCTGTGGAATTTTCCAGCATATTTTGTGTTTCCATAGAAAATCCACAAAGGAACTGTCCTTCTTTTTTATGTTCCCCAAGATATCCTAAAATATCCTGTGTACGTTCCAGAGAAATGCTCATATCGCCTTCTTTTTTCTTTACCTTTTCAGCCGCAACTGCGGATGGACGATAATCTGCAACTGCAGCTGCCTTGATGATCACATCCTGTTTTGGGGCACGTTCGGTCACTGCCTGGAACATTTCCCTTGCACTGGTAACATCTACCATTTCGACAAAAGGCGGCGGTGCCAGCTGTACCGGACCGCTGACCAAAGTTACCTTAGCGCCCCGCATGGCTGCTGCCTTGGCAATGGCATATCCCATTTTTCCCGTCGAATGATTGGTAATGTAACGCACCGGATCAATGGCTTCCCTGGTAGGTCCTGCAGTCACCAAAATTTTTAATCCTTCCAGATCTTTTTTTGCGGATAATGCCTTTTGGATATATTGTAGCAATAGCTCCGGTTCCGGCATTTTCCCTTCACCGGTATCCCCGCATGCAAGATAGCCGCATGCCGGATCGATCACTTCCATACCATAACATTTCAGAAGTTTCATATTATCCTGCACAATAGAATTTCGGTACATTCTCGTATTCATTGCAGGAGCTACAACGATCGGACACTGACAGGCCAGAAGTGTGGTCGTCAGCATATCATCTGCAATCCCATGGGCCATTTTAGCGATCACATTGGCTGTTGCCGGTGCAACCATGGCAGCATCTGCCTTTTTTGCCAATGACACGTGTTCTACGCTGTACTGAAAATTTCTGTCAAAGGTATCTACCAGACATTTATTTCCCGTTAATGTCTCAAATGTAATCGGATTTATAAAATTTGTAGCATTTTTTGTCATGATCACATGTACATCACAATGCATCTTCACCAATGCACTGGCAAGACTTGCAATCTTATAAGCTGCAATGCTTCCGCTGACACCTAAAATTACTGTTTTTCCTTTTAACATAATAAACCTCTTGATCTTAAACCTTATTCAGGGCAAACGCCACTTCTTTATCAGAGTATAACAAAGTGCGTTGATTTTTACAAGTTCCGGTGATACACTAGGCATAGCAAAAATGCACAGGAAAGGATTTAAATACCATGATCTTAGCAATTGATATTGGAAATACAAACATCGTTGTAGGATGTTTTGATAAAGATAGTGTTTTATTTGTCGAAAGAGTCTCTACAGATCATACCAAAACTGAGTTGGAATATGCCATCAGCCTAAAAAATGTCTTAGAAATCTACCACATCAAACCGGCTGATGTTGCCGGCGGAATCATTTCTTCCGTGGTTCCTCCGCTGACCAATGTACTGAAAAATTCCGCAGAAAAGATTATCAGCGGAAATGTTCTGGTCGTCGGACCGGGCGTAAAAACAGGACTGAATATCCTGATGGATAATCCGGCTTCCGTTGGAAGCGATCTGGTGGTAGATGCGGTCGCTGCCATCCATGAATATCCGGTTCCTTTGGTATTTATCGATATGGGAACAGCAACCACCATCTCTGTAGTAGATGAAAACAAATGTTACCGGGGAGGCATGATCCTTCCTGGAATCCGGGTTTCCATGGATTCTCTGACCTCCAGAACTGCACAGCTTCCGGATATCAGTATGGAAGCTCCCAAAAGGCTGATCGGCCGCAATACCATTGACTGTATGAAAAGCGGTATGATCTACGGAAATGCTTCCTGCATTGACGGTATGATCCGCCGGATCAAAAAAGAACTTGGAAGGGAAAATCTGACAGTCATTGCCACCGGAGGTCTTTCAAAGGTGATCATTCCTCATTGTGAAGAAAACATCATTTACGACAACGAACTCCTTTTAAAAGGTCTTCGTTTGATCTACGAAAAAAATCAGATTTAAAATAAAACTCCGGGCGCTTTCAAATGCTGTCCCGGAGTTTTTTATACTTCTTATTTACTTTTCACTTTTTTGATAAAATCTTCCCATTTTTTCAGGCTTGCAGCCTTACTCTCTTTTTTCTCCTGTGATTTTTGTTCCCGTTCTATTCGCTTATCCGGATATTTTTCACGATAATTCTCTACCTCTTTGCCAAGTCCCCTTTCCTGAAGTTTTCGGAATACAAACTTACTAATCAGGAAGTAAATGACTGCAAACGTCGGCACACCAATGATCATGCCCACAAATCCAAACAAATCTCCAAAGATCAGGATGGAGAACAATACCCAGATGCTTCCAAGTCCTGTGCTCTGTCCCAGAATTGCAGGTCCCAGAATATTTCCGTCAAACTGCTGCAGGATAAAAATAAAGATCAAGAAATACAATGCCTGCATCGGGCTGACCGTCAAGATCAGAATTGCACTTGGAATTGCTCCAATAAATGGTCCAAAAAACGGTATGATATTGGTAACGCCCACAATGGTACTGATCAATACCGGATAAGGCATTCTCATAACGGACACGCAGATAAAACAAAGAATTCCAATAATCAGCGAGTCAACCAGTTTTCCACGAATAAATCCGCCAAAGCACTGATCCATTTCATAAGTAATCTCGAACACCATATCCGCATATTTCTTTGGTATCAGGGCATTCACAATCATCTTTGCCTGAAGTTTTAACTTATCTGCAGAGCCCAATACATAAATACATACAATGATACCGATCACGAAATCAAATACGCCCCATAAAGTGGATACCACACCGGCTGAAAGACTGGTAATCAATTCCTGTACCTTGGGAATCACCGTACCTGTCATCCAATTTTCCAACTGAGAAGAAGAATTTTCAAGCATTCCCGAAGCAAATTTCTGCAGTTCTTCATTGTCACTTAAGACGGAACCGATCCATTTGGAAAGATTATCCACCATAGCCGGCATGCCGGTCACAATGGATACAATACTGTCTAAAAGTTGCGGAAGAAGCATCCATAACAGCAGATAGATGGCTACCCCAAAAATCAAAAGACCGGAAAAAATTCCCACAGAAAGGGTTACTTTCTGATATCTTTCCTCCGTCAGTTTATCAAGATAAGCCGTGATCCACTGACTGAGGGGATAAATCAAATATGCCAAAACACATCCGTAAATAAACGGCATCAGCGTACCGATGGCTGCACGAACATATCCCCCGATCCGGTCCAGACGGAACAGGAAAAAGAAGAATAAAATGCTTAAGGAAATCGCACCGAACCCTGCCAGCATTAAATAAATATATTTTTCAAATTCATGTTTTCTCAAGGATTACTCCTCCTTTTTCTCATGTTCTTTATATTCTTTGATTAAATTTTCCAGCGTATCCGGTTCTTTTTCCACAAATTTTAGTTCTACATGGGGATCTGTCTGCTTCATCCAGCGCCATACGTACCAAAATACCATCAGAGAAATGCAGGTTACCAGGCAAAAGCCCACCATCGTTCCCATGATTTCCTGAAAAATATGGCTTTCGGACAACAAAAGCACCAAAAGATTAGCAGACATGTGTGCAATGCAGGAAGCCCACAAATTATCATATCTTTCGTAAACCCATACAAAGAAAAGTCCCAGTACAAAAGCATACACTGCCTGCACCACGTTCATATGATATAATCCAAAAACCAGGGCACTGAATACCATTGCCCGCCGCTTTCCCCAATACCGTTTCATACGAAGATAGACGATGCCTCTCATGCTCACCTCTTCTACGATACATGCAAAGATTCCGGCACTTAAGATCTGCAGAAGCATCCCTTCGCTTGCCAGAATTTCGTTAGTCTCTTCATAACCGGAAAATAACTGTGGAAGCGGTGTCAGCATCAACAGATCATTCATAAACAGGGCCAGTGCTGCCCCTGCACATATCACCACTGCCATATCCTTTGTGGTAAAAGGGATATTTTTCTTTTCTTCCCCGGCTTCCTTCAAATCCTTCTGATATATTTGGTAATATACCGGAATACAAAGCAACGCCGCCAGCAGCAGACTCCATACGGCATATATTTTCTGAAAACAAACTGCACTCAGAACTGCGATCATATTTTGCGCAACCAGATAAATGATCAGCGGCCATAAAACATTCCAGATTTTCACAAAAATGGATTCTTTTTTCAATCGATTACCTTCCTTCACTGATGCTCTTTACATAATCTCCCATACCTTGTCCGGCATCCTCACCAATCAGGTTTAATCCTTCCTGGGTAAAATGAATCCCATCTTCCATATAAGGAGATTCACTGATCTCCTTTGGCAGTCTGGAAACCAGTACAAAATTTTCATCTTCTGCACAAAGGCTTTCCTGTGCTTCCTGAATGAGCGTTGTATCTACGGTTTCGCCCTTCATCTGTACATTTCCGATCTGGATCACAAAACAACGTTCCACCCCATAGGGCTGCAAAGTATAAAGCAGCTTCTGCATATTCCCAATATATTGGTCTTTCGAGGTATGTACATAGGCATCTGTTTCTCCTTGAAACCATACCATATAAATATGCCGGATATGTACCTGATGCTCCGTCATGACACGTTTGGCATTTTCCAACCGGTCGATCACATCCTCTACCAAATAATTGTTAAAAGAACTGATCTGTGCGGATCCCCTGGACGCCGATACTGCTACCACACGCTCTTTCGTCTTTGTATAATAGGCATTTACAAAAGCCGTAACCAGAGAACCTCCTCTGTTGATCAGACCACGGTCGTCCAGATAGCCTTTTTTATGTTCCTTTTCCCCAAAAGGTTCTGATAAGATACAAAGTTCTTCCGGCTGTGTCACCGCACGATACTCATATCCTGCACCTTTGGTCAAATTCGGTGCCTGTGTGGCATCGCCACCGGCACCGCTCATATTGCTCTGTCCCATAAAAAGGATCAGGTCTGCTTCCTTTAAGGTATAATATTCCTGATAAAGAAAACAGCCGCCCAAAATGCCGACACACACAACCAGAACTGTCGCCATCCATTTTATCCATTTTTTTTGAAACATATTGTTTACATTCTCTCCGGTGCTTCAAATCCAAGCACATCAATGCAGGTTTCCAGCACCTTTCTTGTAAGGATCAAAAGTGCAATATAAGATGCCTGCTTCTTTTCATCCTCTTCACCCATAATCTTTGTTTCATGATAGAATTTGTTAAATGCATTTGCAAGGTCGTAAATAAATGCACAAACTTTATGCGGTGCATGTTCCGCACATGCATTTTCCATCATTGCATTAAATTTGGTAAGTTCCAGCATCAGTGCTTTTTCACTTTCATTGGTCACTTCACCAATGGTCAGACTGGTCACTGCACCCTTCACTTCTTCATATTTTCTCAAAATCGATTTGATACGTGCAATTGTATAAAGAATATATGGACCTGTATCTCCTTCAGAAGAAGTAAATCTGTCAATATCAAAAATATAGTCCTTTGATGCCTGATTGGAAAGATCTCCATATTTTACAGCGGAAAGACCTACGATCTTTGCTGTTTTTCTTGCATCCTCTTCTGACATTTCCCCGCGTTCCATGATTTTTCCATACATTTGTTCATTGATATCTGAAATCAGGGTTTCCAGACGCATAACTCCGCCGTCACGGGTCTTAAACGGCTTTCCGTCTTTTCCATTCATTGTTCCAAAGCCTAAAAACTTCAGTTCTGTCTGTTCACTCACAATTCCGGTCTTCTTCGCACAGCGGAATACCTGTACGAAATGCATTTCCTGACGTTTATCTACCACATAAAGAACTTCATCCGGATGGAAATCTTCTTCACGCTGAACCAGAGTTGCAAGATCCGTGGTTGTATAAAGGCTTGCACCATCAGATTTTAAGATCATACATGGCGGCACTTCTTTAGTATCTGTTTCTTCTTTTACATCTACGACCAGTGCGCCCTCACTCATATAAGCATATCCTTCCTTTTTCAGGCGATCCACCATTGCCGGGATATAGCCCTGGGCATCTGATTCTCCCTTCCAAAGATCAAAAGATACATTCAGATTTGCATAGTTTTTCTTTAAGTCTGTGACGGATACATTTAAAATATGCTGCAATAATGCACGATATCCTCTTCTTCCCTGCTGAAGTTCATGAGTTGCCTGCATTGCTGCTTCTTTGTATGCTTCATCTGTTTTGGAACGTCCACTTGCAGTCGGATAAATCTCTTCTAATTCCGAAATGGTAAACGGTGCTTCTTCCGGATATTCTCCTTCATAGCTCTCATCATAATATACAAGATCCGGTTTTCTCTCACGAAGTTCAGTAATGATCAACCCCAGCTGTAAACCCCAGTCTCCCAGATGTACATCACCGATGACATGATGTCCCATAAATCTGCTGATCCGCTTCACACTTTCTCCGATAATTGCAGAACGAAGGTGTCCTACATGAAGCGGTTTTGCCACATTTGGTCCGCCATAATCGATCACGATGGTCTTTGGCTGTTCTGTCTTTTCACAGCCAAGTCTTTCATCTTCCTGCATTCCATTTAAATATGCAGCTAAAAATGCCGGCGATACTTTGATATTGATAAATCCCGGATTCACTGCAGCTACTTCTGCAAAGCAGGTGCTTTCCTGCAATTTTTCAACCACTGCATTGGCGATCATGATCGGTGCCTTGTGATACTGTTTTGCTGCTGCCATGGCACCATTACACTGATATTCACAAAGATCCGGACGGTTTGACAAAGATACCTTGGCAAATTTGGTATCGATTTCTGCCGCCTCAAAAGCCTGAACTACTTCAGCTTCAATTAAATCTATCATTTTTTTCATACGTTGCCCTCTCCTTGTATGGAATTTCTAATTAATCCATATATTATAGCATTTTCTGTTGCATTTTTCAATCATTGACCGGCTTACCTGCCAGATAATTGATAAATTGCTGAGCAGTACGTCCGGAAATTCCTCCATGACTCATTTCCCACATATTTGCTTTCGCCATCAGTTCTTCCTCTGTCAATGTAATCTCCGGATAACGTTTTGCCAATTCTGTGACAATATGATTAAATTCAGCCTTTGTTGGCTTCGAATAGTTGATAGTCACACCAAATCTAGCTACCAGAGATAATTTTTCCTGCATGGTATCTGAACGGTGCAGCTCATCCTGAGACATATCTGAACGATCCGACCAGGTTTCCCTGATCAGATGCCGCCTGTTAGAGGTCGCATAAATCAATACATTGTCCGGCTTGGTCTCCATACCGCCTTCGATCACAGCCTTCAAAAACTTATATTCAATCTCAAATTCTTCAAAGGAAAGATCATCCATATAGATGATAAAGCGATAATTTCTGTTTTTGATCTGTGCGATGATATTGGACAGATCTTGGAACTGATGCTTATAAATTTCGATCATCCGCAGTCCACGGTCGTAATATTCATTTAAAATTGCTTTGATACTGGTAGACTTTCCTGTGCCGCTGTCTCCAAACAAAAGTACGTTATTGGCTGCTCTTCCTTCTACAAAAGCTTCTGTATTGTCGATCAGCTTCTGCTTCTGGATCTCGTAACCCACCAAATCACTCAGCATGACTTTTTCCGTATTATTGATCGGCAGAAATTCTACCCCATTCGGCAGGCTTTTAATGCGAAATGCCTTGTTCAGTCCAAACATTCCCACGCCGTATGCTTTGTAAAATCCTGTCACAATGTCAAAAATTTCATTTTCATCCTTTGCCTGCTCGATAGCTCTGCTGACTGCCTGTACCTTCTCACTGACATTTTTATTGTACATACGCTCTTTTTTGGTAATGGCCTGATAATTGCAGACCGTGGTAAAGCAATCGATGGAAAGTTCCTTCTCAATTTTTGAAAAATCAAACGCAAACAAATTCTGAAATACCTTAAAATCAGCTTTGGCAAAATGATTGACTGTTCCCTCATTTGCACCTACTTTTTCACTGGTCATGGAAAAAGAATTTTCATTGGTCAATAAAAGAAATGTCAGATAATTGTGCCAAAGATTTCGATCAAACCCATAAAGAGTTGCCGTATCTAAAAGACGCTTCATTTGCTCATAGATTCTGGTTGTCAATGCCGCCTTGCTCTCACAGCCCTTTTCAAAATCCTCAAAAATTCCTGCAAGTTTCAGCAAAATGCTGTCCTCACCCAGATCTCGATATAAAATTAATTTCGCTACCTCTCTGTACATGTCATTTCTCCCTAGCCTTGTTTAAATCTGGATAAAAATTGTTTTGTACGTTCCTCTTTCGGATTTTCAAAAACTTCCTTAGGATCTCCCTGTTCCAGAATAATTCCGTCATCCATAAAAATGACTTTGTTTGCCACATCCCGGGCAAATGCCATCTCATGTGTAACAATGATCATGGTCGTATGCTGGTCCGCCAGTCCTTTGATCACCCGAAGCACTTCCCCTGTAAGTTCCGGATCCAGTGCAGAAGTCGGCTCATCAAAACACAAAATATCCGGTTTTAATGCCAATGCTCTGGCTATGGCAACTCTCTGACACTGTCCGCCGGAAAGCTGGTGCGGATAATTATTCATACGTTCTTCCAGGCCCATCTGTTTAAGAAGTTCCTCCGCCAAGGTTTTGATTTCTTTATGAATCTGCTTTTTATTTGCCTTATAATCCGGCTGTTCCTTTGCCAGAAGTTCCTTTGCCAGCATCACATTTTCTAATGCTGTATACTGCGGAAACAGGTTAAAATTCTGAAATACCAGACCAAAACGAAGTCTTTTTTTACGAATTTCCGATTCCTTTAGAGTTTCCGGTTTTTTTGCATCCAGAAGCACTTCATCCATGACCCGAATCACCCCTTCGTCCGGTGTTTCCAAAAAATTCAGACAGCGAAGCAATGTCGTTTTCCCGCTTCCTGAAGAACCGATGATCGATACCACTTCTCCTTCTTCCAAAGAAAAGCTGACATCTTTTAATACCTTTGTATTTCCAAAAGATTTACTGATATGTTCTACCTGTAAAATCGACATTTTCTTTTCCCCCTACTTGAAATAATCCAGTTTCTGTTCCAGTTTTCCCAAAAGAACCGTCAAAATCCCGCTGAAAATCAGATAATAGACTGCTGCAAAAAATAACGGCCAGATCGCTCCGGAAATTCCATGGGAGCTTTTCATAAATGCCTGTCCCGCCCAGATGATCTCCTGCAGTGCAATGATCCTTGATAAAGAGGTATCCTTTACCAGCGTAATGATCTCATTTGATACCGGCGGCAGGATTCTTTTGATCATCTGCAGCAATTTAACCTTAAAAAAGATCTGTGTTTTGGTCATACCAAGTACCAGACCGGCTTCTTCCTGCCCTGCTGGAACACTTTCGATGCCTCCGCGATAAATTTCTGCAAAATAACAGGCATAATTAAAGATAAATGCTGCTGATGCAGAGATAAATCTACCGGCTTCACCGCTTCCCCAGATATTGTTTTTCAAAACAAGTCCCGGGAAATAATAAATGATCAGAAGCTGGATCATCAAAGGCGTTCCGCGAACGATCCAGATTACCAGCTTTGTAAATAAACTCAAAGGTTTAAATTTTGACATTTCCCCAAACGCAATAATAAGCCCTAGGGGCAATGAGCCGATGAGCGTTACAAAGAATAATTTTAAAGTTTGTACAAATCCTTCATTTAATGCCGGCAATACCACGGGCATCTGTTCAAGTATGAGTTCCATTCCTCTTTCCTGCCTTTTTCCTTTTCATTAAAACAGAGGGCGGAAACACCGCCCTCTATAAAATTTTCATTCTACTGTTCTACGATTGCTGCATTCACACCGTAGAGTTCTGCACATTCCATCATACTGCCGTCTGCGTAGCTTTCCTGGAAGAATGCATTCAATTCATCTACAAGATCAGATCCTTTTCTAAATCCTACACCATATTCTTCGCTGTTTAACTGAATGGTGTAAGTCAGATCCGGATATCCTGTACCTTCTCCCACCATTGCTGCTGCCATCAATGAGTCAATGATTGCTGCATCTGAGGTTCCGGCTGCCACTTCCATCAGGGCATCTGACTGTGCTTTCACTGCTGTATAATTCAATTCCATTGCATCTGCCTGTTCCTGTCCGGCACTTCCTGCTTCAACTGCAAAGGTAAGTTCTTCCATCAATTCCATGGTAGCATTTGCAATCTTTTCCTGTGGCAGAATTACAACCTGTGCATTGTTACAGTACGCATTGCTGCATTCCATCGCAGTTTTTGTTTCATCAGTTAAAGTCATACCGTTCCATACACAATCAATGGTCTTGCTGTCAAGTTCCAGGGTTTTATTATCCCAGTCAATTTCTACAAATTCCACCTCCACACCAAGTGTTTCGCCAAACGCTTTTGCCATATCTGCATCAAAGCCGATCCATTCGCCTGACTCATCTTTATAATCCATCGGTGCGAAGTCTGTAATACCAACCACCAGGGTACCTTTTTCCTGTATATAAGCAAGATCGCTTTCTTCTACTGAAGCATCTTTTGTATTCTGACATCCGGTAAGTGCTGCCATCATCAAGCATCCTGTCATTAATAATGCAACTAATTTTTTCATAATATCCATCCTCCAACTTTAGCTGTTTTTCGCTTTACCTTGGTAAAGCACTGACGTTATAGCTAAAATAGCACAGTTCCGCTTGGTTGTCAACACTTTTTCAAATTTTCCTGTGATAAAACCTAGATACAGGAAATCTTTGCATATTCTTTTTCCTGATCCTCCAGAAATTTTTCCGCTGTTACGCTCCTTGATGCTTCTTCGGCTCTGCCTTCCAATTCCTTCAGACGTATCTTGGTTTCCTCGACAAATTCTTCAGAAATCTTTGTTTCCAGCAAGGCTTCTGCTTCTTCCTGACCGTAGACCGCCAGACTTCTTGCATAAAATGCCTTCTCTTTATATTTGGAAATCTTTTGAAATCCATAAGCATTTTCAAAACATCCTGCTGCCTTCTGAAACAGAAACATTTTCGCATAACAAACACCCAAATTATTCCAGATATCTGCATAGATCTGAACACTGAGCTTACTATTTTGACGAATGCTCAGGATTCGTTCATATTCTTCCACAGCTGCCCAGTAATTTTCATTCTGTAAAAGTTCATCCGCCTTATATTTCATCCGTTCCTGTGTCTGAAGGGAAGAAATGGCTTTGATCTTTTCTGACAATGCAATCAGTTCCTCTTCAGAATAATAATCGGAAGCCTGTAAGATCAGCATCACCTGATTGTACACATGATTTCCCATATTGTTTCCGCTTCGCAACTTCTCAGCCAGCCCTGGAAGTTTTAATTCACATTCCAGCCAGGTATAAAGTTTTTCTCCAATGATCCGATCATCGGCCAGATAGATATTTTCACATAGATAATAGGCAAGTTCCTCAATGGAATAAATATGGATCCCTGTGGTTTCCAGTGCATACGGCACCCTGGCTCTTTCATGAACACATAACTTTACTGCTCCCATTGTAATTCTCCTTCATATACCATATCCGACTGCGGAAATAATTCTCCAAATCCCAAATCCTTCACCAAAATCTTTGCATGAGAGGAATCCTTAAATTGTAGGCTGACCAAAAGACGGGTAGTCCGTTTCGGACGTTTTGGCAGATTGTCCAGTGAAATCGCAAACGTCTTTTTTTCTTTACCGCTCAGAGGAATGATCGCTACTTCCAACACCGGTTCCTCCAACAGAAGAACTTCCACACTGGTATCCGATTCATACCAGTTTTTTCCACCTTCTGCAATCGGAAGATCCATCATTTTACCATCTTTTCGTGCACGCAGCGCAATATGACAGCAAACCTTCTCTGCTCCCAAAAAGAGATAATCTATCCGGTCTTGTGCCAGTTCCATTCCCTTATAACAGGCACCTTTTACATAAAGATTTTTTCCAAGAAAGACTCTCCTTCCGGTCTTCAAAATCTTCAGATTGCTTTCCATCCACTCTTCTTCAAAATCATCACTGGTATCCGATTCATACCAGTTTTTTCCACCTTCTGCAATCGGAAGATCCATCATTTTACCATCTTTTCGTGCACGCAGCGCAATATGACAGCAAACCTTCTCTGCTCCCAAAAAGAGATAATCTATCCGGTCTTGTGCCAGTTCCATTCCCTTATAACAGGCACCTTTTACATAAAGATTTTTTCCAAGAAAGACTCTCCTTCCGGTCTTCAAAATCTTCAGATTGCTTTCCATCCACTCTTCTTCAAAATCATCACCCACCAAAAATACGGAAGAGATTGCATGATCCTTAAAAACATCTTCCAGCGTTTCTTCCGAAACATTCCAAACCTTTGTCACCACAGGCAGAGTTCCCGTACATTTATGCAAAAGATACTTTTCCTTCATTCCATGGTGATTTTCTACCAACAGTGCATTATGGGATAAGAGTTCCCCTGACTGATTCCATACATAGGATGCAAAACACTCTGCTTTGTCCAAAAATCGCACTTTTTCCGTCGGAATATGATATTCTTCCACAATCTTTGTCAGCATGTCGCGCATTTCCCCGGAATTTTCTTCCAGGCAAAACATCAGATACTTCAAAGACTCTCTGTTTCCGTAAGGTGTCAGCATTTTCCACAGGCTGCGGAATAATTCCCGGACTTTTCCACAATCTTTCAGGTCGCACTCCACCGGCATCCTGTAATATTCTGTTCCTGCTACTTTTGTCACAGATTCCGGTTCCCTTAAGGAAGGTGTTTTTACACAGATCTGCACATATTCCTTACTTAATTCAATTGCTGCTATCATAATGCTCATCCTTTATTGATTTCAAACAGTTCCTCTGCTGCCATTTCTAAAAAGCAAAATTCCTTCATCTGCTGCGAAACTTCTTTTTTTTGCCCGGTAACAAACGCTTCCCTGATCCGGTTGATCCTTGCATATCTCGTATTGGATGTCCATCCGGTTTCCCGCTTTTCCATGGTAACAGAAGGCGTTGAAAGTTCTGTCCCATCTTCTCGCTTTTCTGTGATGAAATATGTAATCTTATCTCCCAAAAACATTGGAAATGCTTTGGAGAATACCCCTCCATAAGCCGGATAAAGACGACAGGTCGTATAATGATATACCTCTTCTCCCTCTCTCTCCAGAATATAATGAAGGATCACCTCAGAAGTAGACGGTGCATAATATTCCGCAAACAGCTTATCTTCCAGGATCAGTGCTTCCGTTACGATCTTTCCAAAATTCTGCATAAATGAATAATAGAGATTTTTGGAAAAGAAGTATCTTAGATATTCACTCAAAAGCAGTTTCTGTTTTGTCGAAACTGTTTCTTTTTCAGAAAGATATTTCAGATAGGCAAGCTTACAGATTTCTGTGTACCCCTGATTTTTCAATAACTCCTCTTCCAGAATAAAATAAAATCGACTATCTAATTCCTTATTTTTCGCAAAAGCTTCTCTTGAGAAATAAGTCAGGTATGCCTTCTTGACATATTCCTTCGGTCCCCTCTGACTGTAAGACAGGTAAATATCAAAATGTTCCGGCAGAAATGTTCCTGTAAACATCATCTGGATCAGGATCCGTTCTTCCATTTCATGGGTATCTACGCCATATGACTTTGCCTTTTTCCACACATCCCGCATCTGACTGCAGGTACCCAAAAAGGATGCTGCCAGATATTTCAGACTGGTATAGTTCATCTGATTATTCTGGAAACATCCATAGGTCAGACGATAATAGAGTTCTGTCTTTTCTTCTTCCCTGTCTTCCAAAGCTGTAAGGATCCGCAATACGATATTGGCCGGTACATGTACCGCCCCATAGGCTTCTAACCACTGAAAAGCATCTGCATACATCCCCCGATGTGTTAAAAATGTGATCATCCGTCCACGTTCTTCTCTGGACATCTCTTTTCCATCCACATCAAACCACTGTTTTGGAAGTTCTTTAAGCTTCTTTTCTGCTGCTGCATATTCCATCAACTTTAATAGAACCGCATTTCGATAATCGTCCGCAAAACCTTTTGTCCCCGGAATCTGACGATAAAGATCCAGTGTATCCTGTGTAATCTTGATCTGTTCCGGCTTTTTGGCACAAAGACACAAAAGTAGTCCTGCATGTTCTTTCACATGCTTTCTGCAGACTTCCATATATTTCTTTTCGTCCAGCATCCGTTCCAACTGGTACGGAACAGAATTTCTGTAAAGATTTCCCTCATCATCCACCAGCGTAATCACTGCCGTTGGAGAATAAATCGGAACATATGCCTGCTGTTTCTTTAAAGGAATCCTTTTGACAGTTCTCAACTGTGGATAGGACACTTCCACTTCCCGGATTCTGCTGTCTGTACAGCTGAGTTTACGCAGAAACATCAAATCCGCCATTGCCTCTGCCATTTCCTTTGTAAAGATATTCGGATAAAGGATTCGATCATACAAAAAGGCATATTCCGGACTGATCCGACGTTTCAAAAGACTGTCCACCGTGTATTTTTCAATCTTTTCGATATGTTTTTCGTAAATTTCCGATTTTGGATCTCCATAACTGATCAGATTTTTATAAAGATAAACCTTTTGTGCCGAAGTTAACGTATCGTGATACAAAAAATGTAAAAGTACCTGTTCCGGCAAAAGTTTCTTTTTCTGATCTGCCGTGGACATCATATAATATTCATATAAATTATTCAGCTTTAACTCATATTCTACACCTTCGCTATAATATGCAGCTGCAACCTGATCCGTCCTTCCTGCACGAATATACAAACTGCAAAGTGCAGCTAAAAGCTCTTTTGTGGCAAATGTACGATAGCATTCCCTGATCAGATATTCATAAGAATGATCGCATTTCTTTAATTTCATGGCTGTCTGGGCAATCTGCTCCCCCATTTCCCTGGTAATGCAATGACGTCTCTGAGCCCAAATATAGCACTGCATGTAGAATGTTTCCATATTGTCTACGATATCCGGATACGCTCGCAGTGTCAACACTGCTTCCAGATATAACAGGTTCTGCCGACAGCCGGATTTTCTCTGCTTTTCCAAAAATGCCATCTTCTTTTCCGGATTTTTTTGAAATCCTTCATCTAATTGTGTCAGATACCAATACAAAGATGGCTGTGTTGGATTTTTCTGATATAATTTCTGAAGCTGAATTACGATATTTCTACGCTGAATCGCATCTTCTGTCAACATTCCCGCCAGATACAGGAAACAGGCACGAAATTCCGGATTCCGAAACTGAAGAGCGTGATTTCTCTCATATTTTTTTAGGATCTGCTCTCCCGCTTCCTTCTTGTCCGTACGTATCAAAACAGCTGCCTGCATCAGATGATACAAGGGATTCTCCGGACAAAGTTCCCAAAGTTTTTGCGCCCTTCTCATTTGTCCGTCCGCATAATCTCTGATTTCTGTCTTTCCCAGGCACAGATTTTCATATTCTTTTAAATAGTCTGCTACCAGACTTTTTTCCAAATTACTCATCTTGTCCATGGAAATTTTCTCCTTCCTCCGGAATATTTTCCCGCACTTTCACCTCAAAAGGAACCACAAATTCTCCCGCATTGGTGATCAGGAACAATTTTCCTCTCTTTTTATCTCCATTGGCGGCATTTCTGCTACTGTAAGTAAATTCGATCTTAATATTTTTTCCGAAAAACTGAGGATTTTCAATCTTCATATTACCATCGGTACAAATGGCATAACCTCTTACACGAACTCCGTTTTCCGACCGAAAACGGAAACTTCCCTGAAACACAGCCTCTGGCTCCATCTCCCAGAAAAGCGGTTTTTTGTTGATCTCAAGTTTCGGCAGATATTCATCAAATTCACCTCTTGCAAAACGTTCAATCTTCTCTCTCATGCAATCCCCTTACTGCTTTACATATTGCTCATAAATTTCAAAAAAATTGGCCTCTGTCCGGTAAAAGGTCTGATCCAGCGTCAGCTTTTCCCACATTTTATCACGAAACTGGGAATGCGTTCCTACTGCAATTTCCTGATATGCCTTTGAAAATGCTTCCTGCTTCCTTTTTTCAGCCAACACAGTTTTGTTTTCCTGCGTTGCCTCGTAATCCATGGTGCGAATACACTTTACGATATAAAACCCTTCTGGCGTTTCAACCAGGCCACTGATTTCTCCCTCATCCAGTGCAAATAAAATTTCTTCAAACTCAGCATCCACATCACCTCTGGCAAAATTCCAAAGAAACTGCTCTTCCTCGCTGACCTGGGCTGCAACCGTTTCAAAATCCTCTCCGGAAAGAATCCGATCCAACACTTTTTGGGCCTCTTCCCGTTTTTCATTTTTCAATAAAATCACCTGGGCTTGAATCGTCCTTGCTTCATCATCACTGATTTCCATATTGGCAGCCTCTGTGATGGTGCTATAAACCTTATTTGCCAGAGCATATTCCCTATAAACAGTCTCTGCAACCTCTAAGGTTATATTTTCTTCTTTTTTTAACTCTTCTTCCAGCAGGTCATAATAATGTCCGGATGCCTCCAAAACCTTTTCTTCTTCCTCCGGTGTTAATTGAATCTGTCTTTCCTCCGCCATAAGATTCATGATTTTAATCTGAGTCAATTTAGACAAAACAACTTCTTTTACATGTTCCTCCAAAGAAACGCCGCCAAAATCATAATTCCACATTTCCGCACCATAGGTGTCGGCATATTGCTCAAAAAAGGTCGTCAGATAGATCATTGCCTCCGGCAGACGGCAGATGGAAGACCCAATCTTAAAAAGCTGGTTTCCGGAAAGACCTGTTGTAAATACAACCTTTGTATCCCCTTGGCAGCCTGTCAGATTTCCTAAGCATAAAATACCTGTCACACATACCGCGGCCAGCCGCTTTCTAAAAAACTTCCAATTCATTCTTTTTTCCTCTCTACTAATCCTACTGGATTTTCCAACGACTTGCAATGAAATCTTTTCATCCATGCCGAAAAGAGCGTGTGGAAACCACACGCTCTAAATTTTTATGCTTTTGGTAATTTGAACGAACTCTTTAAGGAAACAATTCTGTTAAATACCATTTTTTCCGGTGTTGAATCTTTTGCATCGACACAGTAAAAACCGTTTCTTACAAACTGGAAACTGTCATAAGCCTTGGCATCTGCAAACGCAGGTTCCAAATATGCTTTTTCTACAATCTGTAAAGAATTTGGATTTAAGTTCAGGCTTCCGTCCTCATTATAAACTCCTTTTGCCTCATCAATGATGTTTTCGTAAAGACGAACTTCTGCTTCGATGGCATATGGTGCAGGTACCCAGTGAATGGTTCCCTTCACCTTTCTGCCAGTAAATCCGCTTCCTGCTTTTGTTTCCGGATCATAAGTACAATGTACTTCGATCACCTTACCCGTTTCATCCTTTACAAAGCTTTCGCATTTTACAAAATATGCATGCATCAGACGAACTTCATTTCCCGGGAACAGACGGAAATATTTCTTTGGCGGTTCTTCCATGAAATCTTCTCTTTCGATG
>CAZLQJ010000034.1:0-18322 GCA_964561705.1 uncultured Lachnoclostridium sp.
GGATTACCCAGAAGAAGATAATGTCATATCCGGTTACCAGAACATCATTTGGATAGAAATATTCCAGATCTTCTGTTTTTTCCGGCCAGCCCAGTGTTGAGAACGGCCATAATGCGGAAGAGAACCATGTATCCAAAGAATCCGGATCCTGTGTCATATGGGTACATCCGCATTTCGGACATTTTCCCGGAGCTTCTTTTGCAACAACCATCTCGCCGCATTCATCACAGTAATATGCCGGGATTCTGTGACCCCACCATAACTGTCTGGAAATACACCAGTCACGGATATTTTCCAACCAGTGTAAGTAAGTTTTATCAAATCTTTCCGGTACAAATGTCAGATCGCCGTTTTTGATCGCTTCAATGGCCGGTTTTGCCATCTCTTCCATCTTTACGAACCACTGCTGTTTGATCATTGGTTCTACAGTTGCGCCACAGCGGTCATGCGTACCTACATTATGGGAATGAGGAACCGTCTTCACAAGAAGTCCTGCCTCTTCCAGATCCTTTAATAATGCTTTTCTGCATTCACAGCGATCCATACCTGCATATTTTCCTGCAAGTTCGTTCATGGTCGCATCATCGTTAAGTACAACGATTTCTTCTAAGTTATGACGTTTTCCAACTTCAAAGTCATTCGGGTCATGTGCCGGTGTAATCTTTACACAGCCCGTTCCAAACGCTTTATCTACATAAAAGTCCGCAATAACTGGGATTTCTCTGTCTGTCATCGGAAGTTTTAATGTTTTTCCGATAATATCCTGATATCTTTCATCATCCGGATTCACTGCTACCGCAGTATCACCAAATAAAGTTTCCGGTCTGGTAGTTGCGATTTCTACAAATCTTCCTTCTTCTCCAACAACCGGATAGTTGATGTGCCAGAAAAAGCCGTCCTGTTCTTCATGTTCAACTTCTGCATCAGAAATGGATGTCTGACATACCGGACACCAGTTAATGATCTTGGATCCTTTGTAGATATATCCTTTTTCGTATAATTTTACAAATACTTCCAAAACTGCATCTGAGCAGCCCTTGTCCATGGTAAAACGTTCTCTTTCCCAGTCAGCGGAAGAGCCTAATTTCTTTAACTGTTTTACGATACGTCCGCCGTATTCTTCTTTCCATTCCCAACATTTTTCCAGGAAACCTTCTCTTCCCAGGTCATCTTTTTCAATTCCCTGTTTTTTCAGATTTTCGATTACCTTCACTTCTGTTGCAATGGAAGCATGGTCTGTTCCCGGCTGCCACAATGCGTTATATCCCTGCATTCTTTTGTAACGGATCAGGATATCCTGCATGGTGTTGTCCAGTGCATGTCCCATGTGAAGCTGTCCTGTAATGTTTGGCGGCGGCATCACAATGGTAAATGGTTTTTTGCTGCGGTCAACTTCCGCATGAAAATACCCCTTGTCTTCCCATTTTTTATAAAGGCGTTCTTCGATGCCCTTCGGATCATAAGTCTTTGCTAATTCTTTCATATTTTGTCCCTCTTTTTCTATTTTAACCTTCGCGATATTTAAAAAGCTGAAGTTCCTTTTCGGACTGGGTACGTTCAATCTTTGCCCCGAGTCCCTGAAGCTTCTCTTCAAATCTTTCATAACCACGCTGCACAAAATGAATATCGTCCACGATGGTAATTCCCTCTGCAGCCAATCCTGCGATCACAAGCGCAGCGCCGGCTCTCAGGTCCGGTGCACAGACACGGGCTCCTAAAAGACCTTCCACACCAATGACCACAGCACGATTGCCTTCTACCTTGATGTTAGCTCCCATGCGAGCCAGTTCATCTACGTATTTGAAACGATTTTCAAAAATACTTTCTGTAACGATACTTGTACCTTCTGCCAAAGTCAGTGCAACTGCGATCTGTGGCTGCATATCCGTAGGAAATCCCGGATACGGAGCTGTCTTTACCCTTGTCGGGCGCAGCGGCTTCCGTCCAATAACTCGGATCGCATCGTCATATTCTTCAATGATGCAGCCCATTTCCAAGATTTTTGCACTGGCACCTTCCATATGCTTTGGAATCACATTCTTGACCAGGACATCTCCACAGGTTGCTGCTGCTGCAAACATAAAAGTCCCTGCTTCAATCTGATCCGGAATGATGGAATATTCCGTCCGGTGCAGACTCTTCACCCCACGGATACGGATCACATCTGTTCCCGCACCCTTAATATTGGCTCCCATGCTGTTTAAGAAGTTTGCCACATCAACAACATGTGGTTCCTTCGCAGCATTTTCAATCACTGTATTTCCGTCTGCCATGGATGCCGCCATCATAATGTTAATGGTTGCTCCCACACTCGCCATATCCAGATAAATATGTGCACCATGCAGATTCTTTGCCTTCGCATTGATACAGCCTCTTTCGATATCCACCTTTGCACCCAGGGCTTCAAAACCTTTGATGTGCTGATCGATCGGTCTGCTTCCAATGTTGCAACCTCCCGGAAGAGGTACCGAAGCTTCTTTATACTTTCCAAGTAAGGCACCTAATAAATAATAAGATGCACGGATTTTCTTTATAAATTCATAATCGACGCTGTGGGCACCAATCTTTCCGCCATTAATCCTCGCGGTATGTCTGTCCAGCCGGACAACACTGGCACCGATTTCCTGCATCGCTTCTAACAAAACATTAATATCCCTGACATCAGGAAGATTTTCTATGATTACGGTTTCATCCGTCATAATGGCTGCAGCAATAATTGCCAGTGCCGCATTTTTAGCACCACCGATCTCTACTTCGCCTACCAGCGGAATTCCACCTTTGATAATATATTGTTCCACAATTCTACCTCATAAATCTGTTTCAGAGCGCAAGCCCACCTATACATAATTCATTATAGCATAAAACGTCTAAAATGCAACCGCAGCCCATGAAAAAAACAGCCTCGCTGACGCGAGACTGTTATACATTTTCACTAAAAATAACTGTATGGATTGACCGGAACGCCGCCTACACGAAGTTCAAAATGCAGATGCGGACCGGTGCTTCGTCCGGTGTTGCCACTCAGCGCAATTTTTTGTCCCTGGCTAACCTTCTGTCCCACAGATACCAAAATCTTACTCAAATGTCCATATCTGGTCTGATTTCCGTCCGGATGATTGATATAGACCACATAACCATATCCGCTTTGCCATCCTGCGATGGAAACGGTTCCGCCGGAAGATGCCCAGACTGCAGTACCCGTCGGTGTTGCCCAGTCAATGGCGCGGTGATTGGTCGATGCCCCCTTCGTCGGTGCCTTACGCATACCAAAACCGGAAGTCTGCCGTCCGCCGGACAATGGTTTGATATAGGTCGGCGGTGTCTGGGTACCGATCTCAACCTTTTTGCAGACCGGCTCTTTCAATACAACTTCACCGATCATCTCTCTGCCCTCTTCTGTACCGTTTCGTTTGGTAATGAGTGCCGTCACCTCATGATATCCCGGTTCCTCTTCCCTTAAAACAACACTTTTGGTCGTATACCAGGAATCATTATAAACATATTCCACCTCACCAAAATATTCTTCCTGATAAGTGGACTGTTCTACCGTCATCACCGTCAATTCCGGCTGCGGTACGGTAATGATGATCTCATCCCCAATCTGCAGCATGGTCGTTTCACTCAGACCGGAATTTAACTTCAACACATCTTTCACATACAAACCATGATTGTTGGCAATGGTTGACAACGTATCTCCAGCCTGTACCTCATAGATTTCATTTTTGGCACTTTCCTTGGTAATTTCATCAGCTGCCGTCTCCGGTTCCGTGATCAGATCCTTCGAAACATAAGCTTCCGAAATCTCTACTTTTTCGCCAAACATCATTCCTTTTAATCCATCAACGTCCGTTTTCGGCTCCGCCTGCACAGCTTCCTCCTCATCGTCCGTTCCCGCGCTTTCTTCCGGCACAGTATCCGGAACCAATGGAATCTGGGTTACCCTAAGTCCTACCGTTTCAACCTCCTGCAGCTTCACATCCGCCGAGATCAGTTCCGCAGTATACATATTGATCTCACGCTCTGCATCTGCCACGATATTGACCTGAAAACGGCTTTCCGGATCATATTTTTCCTTTGCCGCTTCCAGCACCTGATAGACATCCTCAATGGTATCCAGATAAACTGTATAGGTACCGATCTTCATCATATAGGCACGTTGGATATCCACCGTGTCATTTTTCAGATAATCATATAGTTTACGATACAATTCCTCTTCCGTCATGGATCGGGAAAACATGCGGTCCACCGGTGTATAGGTACATTCTACCTCTGCCAGAACCATTTTCTTTTGTTCTTTTGCCAACTGCAATCTGGCTTCCAGAAGCAGGGATTCTACATTGGCCGGATCTTTTACCGCCCCAATGTGCATCCCATCCAGGTAAACATCCGAAAAACTGCTTGCAAATCCCAGCTGTTCTCCCACAAAAGGAGTCACCAGCATCATACAAAAACAGGAAAGAAGGGCAAAAAACACAAAATTAAGCCTTGCTTTTTTCGTTTTTAATAATCTCATTTTTTCTTCTTTTTCACACTATATCCAAAGGTGCCGATCAGTTCTCCCAGTCCATAATATTCCCCATGGGAATAAGCAATCGGTTCTGCCTTTCCCAGTTCGAACTTCTGGTTTTCATTCATATAGGCTTCCTCCACATGAACTGCCACCACTTCAGCCAGAAACATATGATGGGAACCCAGTTCCTTCACCTCTGTCACTTTACATTCTACATTTACCGGGCTTTCACCGATCATCGGTGCTGCCACCACAGAAGCCTTTTCCTTTGTCAGCTTCATTTCTGCAAATTTATCTACATCCCTTCCGGAGCGCACGCCGCAAAAATCCGTAGCATAGGCAAGATCCTTCGTCGTCAGATTGATCACAAATTCCCCAGTCTTACGGATCATGTCATAAGAATGTCTCTCAGGTCTTACAGAAATATAGACCATCGGCGGATTGGTGCAAACCGTTCCCGTCCACGCCACGGTAATGATATTGCTGTTTCCTTCTTCATCAGCACAGCTTACCATCACTGCCGGAAGCGGATATACCATATTTCCCGGTTTCCATTGTACTTTTCCCATAAACTCCTCCAAACCTTTAATGCTGCAGTGAGCCTACAATGGCCGGCACTACCTGTTTTTTTCTGGAAACTACATTCCTCAAAATGCAGCTATGTTCATCCTTGATATCTTCTGTTCTGACAAAAAATGCATCTTCGATCATCTGTTTTGCACGTTTTCCAAAAAACAGCATTTCTGTCGATTCTGTCATAATATCCGTCAGCATGAAAAATACGGCATTCACATCCGTTTTTACCTGTTCCATAAACGGAAGCAGTTTTTCTTTAATCTCCTGAAGTTCATCACTGTTCATGGAATTGATCTGTCCAACCCCAAAACTTACATCGCCTACCGTAAATTTTTTGAAATCCTGATAAAAGATATCTTCGGCTTTTTTGCTCTTCAGATCACTGCCTGCGGAAAACATTTCCCGGGCAAATTCTTCCACCTGGATTCCGGCAATCTTGGCCAGCTGTTCTGCTGCCGCGCGATCCACTGCCGTACAGGTCGGCGAGCGATACATCAACGTATCAGAGATAATCGCAGAACACAAAAGACCTGCAATCTGCGGATCGATCTCCACACCGTTTTCCCTGTAAATACGGTATAGAATCGTTGCTGTACATCCCACCGGTTCATTTCGGAAAAATACAGGCCCAATAGTCTCCAGGGATCTTAATCTATGATGGTCAATGATTTCTAAAACTTCTGCCGATTCAATGCCATCTACCGCCTGAGCCGCTTCATTATGATCCACCAGGATCAATTCTTTCTTTTTGGCATTGATCAAATTTCGTCTAGAGATCATCCCCACATAATTATCATTTTTATCCAGGATTGGGAAATCACGATAACGTTTCTTACCCATAATCTCCTTAATATCTTCCGTTCTGTCCTTCAGCTGGAAGGTGATCAATCCCTTGGACTTCATAAAATGAGAAATATGCATACTCTGGTTGATCAGTCTGGCTACCGTAAAGGTATCATATGGCGTAGAGATCACATGACAGCCGTGTTCTTCCGCCAGTTTACGGATCGTCATGGAAACCTTCGCTCCCATACATACAATGATACAATCTGCATTCATCTCAATGGCACAAAGCTGGGATTCATAACGATTTCCCAAAATGACCATATCACCCCTGTGAATGTATTCTTCCATCATATCCGGATTGGCTGCCGCAATGATCACTTCACCTTCTGTAAAATAATCATCTTCCTCCCCAATGAGCATGGTTCCATCCAGGGTATCTAAAATATTTTTGTAAGAAGTTCCCGCCGTTGACAGGATCTTATTGTCATATACATCCATATAAGCTGTGGCAATATCCGAAATCGTGATCAGTCCCTGCAGCTTATCATGCTCTGTGATCGGTAAGGTAAATACCCCCTGAGCAATCATCATTTCCCAGGCTCTCTTTAAGGATAAACTACCCGGAACACCCTTGGTCTCCCGAATCTCCATATCCTTTACCTGTGTCATAACATCCGAAATATACGCCGGCGCATCTGCCTGAAATTTTTTCAGCACAAATTCCGTTTCCGGATTCATCGCCCCTGCTCTTGCCGCAACATAAATCTGATCCTCTTCTTTGTTGAGAATATTTTTCAGATTTGCATATGCGATGGCTGAACAGATGGAATCTGTATCCGGGTTTTTATGTCCTACAACGTAAATTGGTCTCTTTTTTGTTACACTCATAGAATTGCCCTCTTTTTGCGTATTATTTTATATTGTAACATTCCATCTTTGTGTTGACAACCACTGGATGTTGTTTATTTTTGTGCATTTTTTACTAATGTTTTTTATTTTTCCAAAAGTTTTTGTGTATTTTTACAGTATGTTCACCTTTTGTTCATACTTTATTCACATTTAATTTCTATACTAAATTTATCAAAACACAAGCGTATTAGATAAGTTTTTTCATAATAGCCTCGGCGTTCGGATTGAACGTCGGGGCACTCCTCATTTTATGGAGGATTTTATCTTGGTGTATAGAATGCTATCCCATGCTGCATTTGTTTCCACTCATAACCCTGCGGCAGCAAAAGCTTTTCCACAAGAATCGAATCAAAGATCGTCTCATCTGCCTCCACACAGTAAACCACTGTCGGAAATTTTCCCTCACCGCTATGAATTTCATAATAACGATACAGTCTGGTCTCATCCGTAAATACCTGCCAGGTAGAATACGAAGCCACTTCCTTGTCTGCATAAAGATAGAGTAGCGGATCCGCACCTACGACCAGAAATCCATCATCTTCTTTCATATCCAATGCATCCAGATCCTCATAGACTTCCTCATAATATTGTGCCCGCTCTTCCGTCGTATAGAGCCCCTTTGCCGCACCCTGTTCTACTTTTGTATCCAGTTGAAGCATCGATTCATCTGCCCATACGTAACTGATCCGAAGCCAGAGCATCAAAAGAAGCTGCAGTACCAAAACTGCCCGTGTCAAAAATCTGATACCAGCACTTTCCTGTTCTGCCGCCCATGCTGCTGTCAACAGGACGGATGCCGCACCGGCACATAAAAATCCTGCCGAAACCGCCAACGGTCCCGTATTGGAGGTCAGCTGAACGATCATCGGATAGATCATCGCCGGCAGATACCAGGCAAAAAAGAGCCGCTGTTTTCGTTCTTTCAAAACAACAAATGCCGGAAATCCCAAAAAGCTGACCGGCACAGTGATCAGATTGATCGGCACATAATCCGAGATCACACCATAATAAATCATATAGGGAAGTACCAAAAGCACAGAAATTCCCAGATAGATTTTCCCATGCTGTACACGTTTTTTATCAAAAATGGCCGCAACACCGGCTGCCAGAGGAACAAACGTACATCCAGGAAACAGTTCCCGGAAATAACGGAAGTAATCCGAAAACTTTACGCCCCAGCGTTGCTGATGCTCCTGATCCCCAATGATATACGGAAGATTTTTCATCAGACGCTCCGGTGTTGTATTTTGAAATGTAAAGATCAAAAATATGACCAGTACCACAGCCGCAGTAAGACTTATTTTTACAAACAAAGACAACTGCAACGGCAGCGGTACTTTTTTATTTTTCCGTTTTGCAAAAACTGCCGTCCCAAGACAGATCACACCGTAAAGAAGATATGCAAGGATCGCGTACGGATTTGCCATCACGATCACACTCGCAAAGATACCGCACAAGATCCCCGTCTTCCAATCCGGTTTTTCTGCTACGGACAAGGTGATCAACAGTGCCGCCAGACAGCTGTTTGCCATGGTATTATAAGATAGACTATTGATATTAAACGCCGTTGACAAGAGATAAAAAAAGACACCAAACAGACCCGCTGTTCCAAATTTTTTTAATTTTCCATAAAGATAACCGCTCATCACCAGCTGAAATACAATATACAGCAGACGGAAAGCCAGGATCATTCCATCGTTGCCACCCAGAACCAGCCGAAACAGGGCATAAAAAGGATACAGCCAAAAACTGCTCATCTGCTGTGAAGGCATCCATTCATCCGTCAGCATCCCATCTCCTCTCCACAAGCGATAGACAGTACCCACGTAAAATGCCTCATCCGTTGTATTCACACTATAAAAACACCGCCAGAACAAGATCAATCCAATCCCAAAAAGTCCGGCAAGAAAACAAATATCCTGTTTTTTTAATTTTTTCATGAAAATTCCTACCTTTGATTCATTTAACTTTCAGTATACCTTATGAATCCCCAGCAGTTCAACAAGTATTTTCTACTTTCCTTTGATGTAAAAACCATGTATACTAAAATTCATGAAATCAGAGGAGGATCTTATGTTTCGTATTTGGGGAAAACTTATCAAAAACAATCACTTATTGAAAGATCACACCGTCTGTGATAATTCTGACCAGACCAGAACGCAGAAGGTCTTTCACGCACTGGATGAACTTTGCTATGAATTTGATCTGGGAAAACCAATCTGGTTAGACTCCAACATCAAAGAATTTCAGCACCATGCCAAAACAAGATTTTATCAGGACAGCTTTATGGAAGAAATCCCTTTTGATTATCTGGAATTTCACGTAATCGAAGAAGATGGATTTTAAACATTTTCAAAAAAGCATTTACACAAAAAACTGCCAGCGGACCAATTCCGCTGGCAGTTTTTATATTTTTTCTTAAAATTCTACTTTTCCCGTAACTTCATCATTTACTACATAGTAAATTGCATTTTCTTCAGGTTTTACATAAACAGCGACTTCTTTGAAATCTGCTGCTTTATTTCCTGCTGCCATCCAGGCATTTTTCACTCTTTCTACTGCTTCTTCCATAGAAACTTCTTTTCCTGCTGCCTGTACAACAAAAGTTGTCTTAACCGCTTTTTTGGTAGTTCTCTTTGCAGGTTTCTTTTCTGCAGGAGCTTCCACTTTTACTTCTGCCGGTGCTTCCGTTTTCACTTCTGCTTTTACCTCTGCAGGTTCTGCCGGTGCAGCCTTTGCTTCTACAGCTTCTGCTGCTTTCTTTTCTACTTCAACGATTTTTTCTTTTACGATTTCTTTTGTCTGTACCGGAGCTGTCTTTGTAGCTGTTCTTTTTCTAGCTGCCATTTTCATAATCTCCTTTATGTTTAAAAATATTTGCCATGGGAAAAATAACCAATTTTCCCACTCATCTTTTGTACAATACCACGAAACTCCGCTTTTGGCAAGGAATTTTCCAGATTTCCTTTGTTTTTGGATGTCCGAATCGGATATTTTAAAATCTGTTTGTAAAATACTGTCAGCAGTGCTACACTCCCTTTATAACCAAAGAAAGGCGGACACGATCATGAACATTCGCAAAGCAGAAGAAAAAGATATTCCCGGAATCCTCAGGCTTTTAGGTCAGGTTTTAGAAATTCACGCAACGATTCGTCCGGACATTTTCATTTCCGGTACGACCAAATATACCCCGGAGGAACTGTTTGAGATTCTTCAGGATCCATCCAAGATCATTTATGTTTCCTGTGATGAAAAAGATGAAATCTTAGGTTATGCCTTCTGTATTCTGAAACAGCAGCCTGCTTCTTCCAATATGGTACAATTCCAGTCCTTATACATTGATGATCTGTGCGTAGACAGCAATATCCGCGGACAAAACATTGGAAGATCCCTTTTTGAATTTGTGAAAGAAGAAGCACAAAATCTGGGATGCTATGAAGTCACCTTAAATGTCTGGGAAGGCAATGACAATGCCAAACGATTTTATGAAAAAATGGGGCTGAAACCAATGAAAACTGTCATGGAATATATTTTATAACAAAAAAAGACCGGAAACCCCATAAATGAAGGTTTCCGGCGCCCCTGCCAAGAATCGATGCGACAGGATTCGAACCTGCGACCTCTGCGTCCCGAACGCAGCGCTCTACCAAGCTGAGCCACGCATCGCTACAAAGCTTTATCATAATACCTCGCTTTTTCACAAAAGTCAAGCAGTTTTTCTGCGCATTCTTACGATTCTGTCCTTTTCGGCCGCTTAGTAGTTTACCCAGGAATAATAAAAAATATGATTTCCAATGATCTGATAAGGAACCCCTGCTGCTTCCAGATTTTCTGCCAGCCACGGAACCGGTGCATGGGTACGGAAAAACAGACATTCCCCTACATTGCTGGTGCCGTTTACGCACTCATATGCCGCGCGTTCGCAGGATTCCCATTCTCCCTGACCGATCATTCCCGGAATATTTTCCCGATAGGCAGTCAGCACAATATCAAATCTTCCGGAACCCGCAGCCTCAAACTGTCTTCCCTGACGCAAAATGCTTTCCAGATCATTTGGAAATTTGCTGCTTCTGATACGGTTGGTGATCACATAACCCACAGCCAGCTGACCCTCATAGGATTCACCTCTTGCCTCACAATAGATCATTGCCGTCAGCATTTCCATTTCTGCCTGCGTAAACTGAAGTTCACCATAAACGATTCCGGAGTCCTCCGTTGTGATCGTACCTGACGCTAGTGCATCCTGAAGTTTTTTTGCCGTCTCTTCTGCCTGACGTTTATTTTCCGCCTCTTCCTCTGCCTGTGCTTGCTCATACAGTTTCTGCAGTGCCTGCGATTTTTTCTCCAATGCTTCCTCTGTATCCTCAATTCCCTCCTGGGCAGTCACAATCTGTTCCAGATACGAAAGAATACTTTCACTTGCCTGCTGCTGAAGTTTTGAAACTTCCACCTGTTTTTCCCTTGCCGTTAAGATCAGCTTCTCTAACTCTTCTTTCGCCAATTTTAATTCCAGATTTTTTTCTTCCAGAAGTTCTGCCGTTTTTTTATAATCCTGCATCTGATCTCTATCATATTTTTGAAGCTGTCTCGCCATATCGATACGGTTTAGGATTTCTCCAATCCCGGAATGTTTTAGGATCATCCCCAGCAAAGTTTCCTGAGGTGTTTCATATAGATAACAGATCCTTTGTTTCATTGCCGCATACTGCTGCTTTTGCAGACGGAGTGTTTCTTCCAATTCAGCCCCACTGTTCCGGATTTCTTTCTCTTTTTCGGACTGCTGTTCTTCCAGATCATCCAGTTCCCAAAGCAGCGACTGATACTGCGTCTTCAATTCCTTCAGCCGCTCCTCCTCGGTCAATTTCTGATCATTCAAGGTATCTTTTTCTTCCTCCTGTCTGGAAAGTTCTTCCCGAAGACGTTCTTTTTCTTCTTCTGCCTTCTCAATGGCAGTTTGCGTTGATGTACTTACTGCAAAACTTTCCAAGGCAGATACTGAAAAAAGCCCCGCGCAAGCGGAGCCGAAAATTGCAAAATATACAATGTTTTTCCACAATCTTCTTTTCATTTTCAGTCTGTTCCTCTACCATTCGTATTTCGTCAGCTGTCCTTCCAGCTTCATATGATCAAAATGATTTTGACGTAGTGCCTCATAAAGCACTACCGCCACAGAATTTGATAAATTTAATGAACGGATTTCCCCGATCATCGGGATTCTGATACAATCTTCTTTATGTTTCACAAGGATCTCTTCCGGGATTCCTGCGCTCTCTTTTCCGAACATAATGTAGCAATCCGGTTCATAATTGACTTCTGTATAAACATTCGGTGCTTTTGTCGTTGCCATATAGATTTTTGCTCCCGGGTTCTTTTCGAGGAAATCGTCAAAATCCAGATATCTTGTAACATCCAGATCTTTCCAATAATCCATCCCGGCCCGTTTCAACTCTTTTTCCCCCAGACGGAATCCCAAAGGTTCGATCAAATGAAGCTTCGTTCCTGTTGCCACACAGGTTCTGCCGATATTTCCCGTATTTGCCGGAATTTCCGGCTCAAAAAGTACAATATTGAGTGCCATTATTTCTGCTCCTGACGTAAACGATTAATAAATTCGGACATACGGCCCAGTGCAACCTTTAAGTTCTCCAAAGAATATGCATAAGAGATTCGAAGATATCCTTCTCCGCAGTCTCCAAAGGCCGTTCCCGGAACCACTGCAACCTTTTCTTCCTGAAGGAAGCGGGTCGCAAATTCTTCACTGGTCATCCCAAATTCTTTAATACATGGGAATACGTAAAATGCACCATATGGTTCAAAACATTCCAGTCCCATTTCCTTGAATGCATGCATCAGATATCTTCTTCTCTGATCGTAGGCTTCCCTCATCTTCGCAACATCCTCATCCCCATTTTTCATAGCTTCCACCGCTGCATACTGGCTGGTGGTCGGCGCACACATAATGGCAAACTGATGGATTTTTAACATCTGCTCAATGATTTCCTTTGGTCCGCATGCATAGCCCAGTCTCCATCCTGTCATTGCATAAGCTTTCGAAAAACCATTGATCAAAATCGTTCTCTCCTGCATTCCCGGAAGGCTGGTGATCGATACATGATTTCCCTTATATGAAAGTTCTGAATAAATCTCATCTGAGAGTACAAAAATATCTTTTTCAACGATCACTTCCGCAATGGCTTCCAGATCTTCCTTTTCCATAATCGCCCCTGTTGGATTGTTTGGGAACGGAAGAACCAAAAGTTTGGTCTTGTCTGTGATCGCATCCAAAAGTTCCTGTTTGGTCAAACGGAACTCATTTTCTGCCTTCAGTTCAATGATTACCGGCTTCCCCCCTGCCAAACGGCAACAAGGCTCATAAGATACATAACTTGGCTGAGGGATCAAAACCTCATCTCCCGGATCCAGCATAGCACGCATGGCGATATCGATTCCTTCGCTTCCGCCTACCGTAACAATGATCTGATTCTTTGGATTGTAATGCACACCGCATCTTCTGTCCAAATAGTGGCTGATTTCTTCTTTCAGCTCATTCAGTCCTGAATTGGATGTATAAAATGTACGTCCCTTTTCCAGAGAATAGATTCCCTCATCTCTGACATGCCACGGTGTGTCAAAATCCGGTTCCCCAACTCCCAAGGAGATGGCATCTTTCATCTCACTGACAATGTCAAAAAATTTTCGAATACCCGAAGGCTTGATTTCTACGATGGTCTTTGATAATGGGTTTCTCATAATGTCACCAGCTGTCTTTCATCCTGGGAACTGCGAACCATTACAGAACCATGATCTTTGTATTTCTTTAAAATGAAATGAGTCGCTGTACTTAAGACACATTCCTGCGGCGAAAGTTTGTCAGATACAAACTGTGCAACGCTTCTCATGGTCTTTCCTTCGATCATAACCATAAAGTCATAACCGCCGGATACCAGGTAAACGCAGTCAACTTCCGGATAGTTGTAAAGTCTTTCTGCGATTTTGTCAAATCCCTGTCCTCTCTGCGGTGTTACTTTTACTTCGATCAATGCCGTTACTTTTTCCTCTGTCGTCTTATCCCAGTCGATCAGTGTATGATAGCCGCAGATAATATTTTCTTTTTCCATATCTGCGATCTCATTTGCGACCGTTGCCTCATCGGTTCCCAAAATAATGGCAAGGTCTTTTAAGCACACACGGCTGTTTTTTTCAATATAGGTTAAAATCTTTTCTCTCATTATCATCCATTCTCCTTTACTTATCTCACTTTCAGCAGTTCATCTGCCTTTGGACGTTCCAGATAGGAAATTTCCCCTTCGTTGATTACCGCTTTTGCATGATCCGAAGTCGTTCTCCCAATCACTGCTGCAAAGATCCCTGCTTTTTCCAGAATTCTCACCAGCTCCTGTCCATGGTCGCACACCATAAGCATGCTTCCACCGGATTTTAAGTAATACGGATTTAATCCCAAGTATTCACAAATTTCCACTGTTTCCTGCCTGATAGGAATCGCCCTTAAATCGATTTCCAGTCCGATGCCAGCAGCCTCTGACAGTTCATACAAAGCACCATAAATGCCTCCGGATGAAACGTCATGCATTGCACTCACACCAGACTTAACGGCCAGTGCGGCCTCCGCCGCCACACAACAGTTTTTCCGCATTTTTTTGATCCTTTCCACCATCGCCTTCGGAAAACGCTCCAAAAGTTCTTTTTCCTTTGCCTGCGCGATGGCTACCGACCCTTCCATGCCGATCCATTTGCTCATTACAATATCCTGATCTGCTTTCGCATTTTTCGCGTGAAGCAGAGATTTTTCTTTTGCCTTTCCCACGGCTGTCACCGAAAAGACCGGTTCCACAACTGCCATAGAAACCTCGGTATGCCCGCCCATCACCTGAATATGTAGCTCCTCACATACCTCGTTAATGACTTCCGCAAGTTCCTTCAGCCGGCTTTCTTTAAAATCCTCCGGCAGCATCAGCGTGATCATCACACCCACCGGCTCTGCACCGGAAGCTGTCAGGTTGTTGACTGCCGAATAAATGGCAAGGGCACCCATGACACTTCCTGCTCCGGTTACCGGATTGGTGGAAAATACACTGCATTCTCCCGGTTCCAGCTTCACAGCGGCACAATCTTCACCAATCGCTCCGCCAAATAGAACTTCTTCCCGTCTGCTCTTTAGTTGTTTAAATACAGTGCGGGACAATGCCGCTTCTGAAATTTTCCCAACTTTCATCTTCTTCTCCTTAATGACCGCTCAATGCGTTGGCTCCTGCTTCATCTCCTGCCGCAATACAGCCCTGAAGCTGTGCGGAAAGATCCGGATCACCGTTAATTCCATAATAAACCACACGATTGGAGGTCATATAATTGCTCTTATTTACAAATTCGCTGCTCTGCAGCTTTCCATCGATATAAATATTTTTATAAAGCTCTGCCTTACAGCCGTTATGTCCGCTTTCCACGACACGATAACCGATTCCCTGAGAAGCATCCGCTACCAGCTGGGTTACCGCCGGTGTTGTAGAAATCACTTTGTTTGTGTAAGAAATCGTACGGTTCGACGGTCTGGTTTCTTCTCCATAAATGGTAAATACGATCTGTTTGTCACTGGTCGTATAGGCTTCAATATAGATCGGTGCATCTGTCGAATTTTTAAACTTCATATCCTTATAGGTTCCTGCAATGGCTGCATCTGCAGATGCCTGCACATAGGAAACCATCATAGAATGCGGAGAACGCTCTACCACTTCCAGCTCTGCCATCAAAACTGCATTATACAAAGTCGAAGATACCTGGCAGATTCCACCGCCAAGACTGTCTACGACTTTACCATTTAAGTAAGACCCCGCCATAGCATAGCCATTGGCCTGGCTGAACGGACTGACATATTCGTAGGTAGAAAATGTTTCCCCCGGATATAACACTGTTCCATTGATATGTTTTGCACCGGTTGCCACGTTCTGGGAACGCGCAGATCCTGAACTTTTATAGGATGTTTTAAAGGTACCCAGCACATCTTTGACTTTTCCAAGTTCTTCTGCACTGCCCTTTGGTTTTTCAACCTCTACGGGAAGCTCTATGGATGCCGTTTCTCCCGTAAATTCGGTTTCAATAAATTTTAGGATCTCTTTCCGGGCCGCATCTTCATTGACTGTGATCCCGTCATCTCCCTCGATAATCTGAAATCCACTGTCTGTCTTTTTCAATCCCAGATCGACTGCTGCCTTATTAAACTTTACACATTCCTCACTAACCACCGTAAGGATCATCTCACTGTCCGCAGTATAAGTCATCGGATAGACTTTGTTGTTAAATTCCAAATCTTTGAGTTCTTTATATTTTTTAATGATATTTCCTGATTTTCCAAGATCCGCCGCTTCTTCCAGAACTTCTCTGTTATTCCAGTCAACCCCGAGCGCAGCTCTGGAAACTTCTATCGTCTCCCCGTCAACTGCCAGCGTCAGCGTTTCTTCAGCTTTTGTATCCATATATTTATCAATTGCTGCCGCCGCTTCCTCTGTCGTCATACCGGAAACATCCACGTCCCCTACATAAACGCCCATGGCAATTTGGTCATCTGCAGTTTTCGCATATGTATTCATTCCCGGAACAACCGCCCCGACAGCCATTAACAAAAAGAGGCCTGCGATTATTTTATTTTTCATTTGATGATAACCTCCTAGAAAAATCAGTATTTTGATTAATAGTTTATTATACCACGATGATTTTAAATATTCAATCAATCTAAAATGCATACATCATCAACGGAAGCAGCATCGCTACACATAAAATTGCTGCAATCACACTTGCTACCAGTCTTTTTGTTTTTTTGTCATAAAAATTCATTATTTTCTTCCTCCATTATTTGATCTTCCGCACTTCCCTGGAATTAAACTCTTCTTTTAAAAGTTCCCAGAAATATGCTCCCTGTTCCGGATATCTCCGATCCAGAAAATCTTTTAAAATATAATACTTTTCTTTTCTGGAATGATTGACCATGTGATATCCATGCTCCCGATAATCCTTTGCCAATGCTTCAAAAAAGCCAAAGGCGCTTTCTTCCTTTTGAAGCACTTCTTCCAAAGTTTTCTCATATTGGTGACTATTATAATATAGCTCCACCATCTGTTCAATACCTTTCAGACGAATCATTTCTTCATAAGAAACCCAATTTGTCGCAAGAACTTCATACGGCGGTTCACTGCGGTATACCAGCCTGTAAGCCGCTCTGTTTTCATACATATAAGAGCCTTTTAACACCTTTAAAAAGCCAAGCTGCAGCTGTTCCGGCTGAAGGGCAAACACCTCATCAAAGGATTTTCCAAAACTCACATAATCCTCCTTAGGAAGCCCCGCGATCAGATCCAGATGCTGATGAATGGTTCCAAGAGCCTTTACCTGTTCTACAACACCCGAAACCTTTGCAAAATCCATTTTTCTGCGGATCTCACAGATGGTTTCTTCGTTGGTAGACTGCACACCAATCTCCAGCTGGATTAACCCTTTTCTCATTTTTTTAAAAAGCTCCAGTTCCTCCGCCGTGATCAGATCCGCCGCTACCTCAAAATGAAAATTGGTCACCCCATTGTCATTCTCGATCAGATAATTCCAGATTTCCATGGCATGGGACGCTTTACAGTTAAACGTTCTGTCCACAAATTTTACCTGAGGTACTTTTGCATCAATAAAGATCTGAAGTTCCTTCTTCACCAGGGAAAGATCACGGAAACGGACACTTTTATCGATTGAGGAGAGGCAGTAACTACAAGAAAACGGACAGCCCCTGCTGCTCTCATAATAAATAATCTTATGCTCGAAATCTTTAAAATCTTCATAAGCAAACGTCAGACTGCTAAAATCCCGGATCAGGGCAAAGCCGGTTTCTTTGATCTGACCGTCTTCCCGATAGAACAGACCCCTGATCGAAGATAAATCTTCTACCTTCCCATCATAATACCGGCAAAGATTGTAAAAACTTTCTTCCCCTTCACCTGCAAGCACTCCTGTGACCTCCGGATACTGCAAAAGTAATTCTCTGGCATCATAAGAAGCCTCCGGTCCTCCCAGCCAGATCGGCACCTTAGGAAGCACTTTTCGAAGTTCCTTCACCAGTTCCCTGATCTGACGGATATTCCAGATATAGCAGGAAAATGCAATCAGATCCGGTTTCTTCTGATAAATGTCCTGTAAAATATCTTCTGTATACTGATTAATGGTATATTCTCCCAAACAGATCTGATCCCGATACTCCTTCGCATTGGCACGAATGGAATAAACTGCCAGATTGGAATGGATATATTTTGCATTAACTGCGGTCAATAAGATTTTCATAATCTTCTCCTTCTTCATTGGCCTTTGACGGATATTTCTAAACAAAAAAATCCTAAACCCATATGGATTTAGGACATCAAAAAAGCGGGTGATGGGAATCGAACCCACGTATCTAGCTTGGAAGGCTAGTGTTCTACCATTGAACTACACCCGCAAAGAGCGATAGACGGGACTCGAACCCGCGACCCCAACCTTGGCAAGGTTGTACTC
>CAZLQJ010000035.1:0-17224 GCA_964561705.1 uncultured Lachnoclostridium sp.
CAATGGTACAGAATGGATAGTTTGCTGATTCTGCCCCTGCCTTTGTCAAGGAGTTAAATAATGTACTTTTACCTACGTTTGGTAAACCCACAATTCCTAATTTCATACTACTTGTTACCTATTCGAAAAGCCCTGATTTCCAACGCTTTCCGCCTTTCTCTTATATTTCTATATTCTCATGGTAATGTTTGCCTTAGAATGTCAAAAAAGTTTGATACAGCATATTATTGTACCACACCTTTGATCGTTTGAAAACATTAATTTTTCCCGGATTTCAAGGCTTAAAAAATACACTGTTCAAACTTTTTTGGTAAATGCTTCGATCCTACATGGTTTTGCTCTTTTCAAAATTATATTCTCCAAAAAGCTGAAGCCCCAGAGGCAGCAATAAATAGCCTGCATATGCGATATAAAACAAACAACTTCCCACGTTCATCGGATACATGCAGATTACCGGATCATAACTGCTGTATGTCATTCCCAAAATCTGCGCTGAGACCATCATGGTAATCCCCGCAAACAACAGGATTACGATCACCCGATCCCGGTTGTCAAACCGATAAATTGAAAATGCTGTCCGTCCTTTCAAGGAATAACCCCTGCTTTTCATAGAGTTAGCACTTTCCACAAAATCTTCTATGGTCCAGGTGATCAAAATCGAGAGAAATGATCCAAAATTTCCTGCTTTTTCCAAAAGATTTCCCTGACGGATTCCTTTTCCAATCCCCGCTCTGGAAAGCTGGATCCGTTTTGCTTTGGTTCCCACTCTTGGAATGGTTCGAAGAAGAATCGACAAAAACAGGGAAAGTTTCGGTGAAATTCTGCCAAACAGATAAACGATCTTATCTGCCGTCACAAGCTTAAAAATACAGGAAAACCAGATCAAGATCGCAGCAATCGTCATTCCTCTTTCCAAGCCATAACCAAAGGCTTCCGCTGTAATCCGGTTTCCTATGAAATTCTTCCATAAAACTGTGACGCCAAAATGGTGATGGGTGCAATACCAGAAGGTATAAAAAAATGCCAATCCCAAAAAAACCAGATTAACAGCCAGACTTTTTCTCCCATAAAGTTTCAAAGAATAGAAAAAGGCACACAGAAAAGAGATTGCAAGACAAACCGGATGTGTAAACACACAGGCCGCCACAATCACTGAAGTGAAATATATGAAATTGATCATCGGATGATAACTGTCAAATCTCATTGGATTTTACGACCTCTTTTCTGCTATTTTAAACATTCTGCCACGGATCCTCTTCCTGCATCATGCCATATTTCAATTTCATGCGATTTAATTTTTCCATCATTGGCTTTCCTAAAAAAAGTAATGTCAGAAATGTAGCCAGTCCATGAATTGCATTTGGTACGATACCTGATCCAAAAATTGAAATCACATATTCCGGTGATACAGTCTGCCCCATCGTAAAAATGGCACAAACATCCAGAAGCGGTCCTACAAAAAACTGAATGATCAAATACCCGATTACCGCTGTTCTTACCTTCTTTTCTTCATGGATCACTCCAAATTTATAAAGAATGCCGGCCAACGCGCCACCGGCACCATAAGCAAACATCTGCCAAGGAGTCCATGGCCCCTGTCCAAAAATAAAGTTGCTGACAAAACCGCTGACTGCACCGGTCAAAAAACCCGCACCTGCACCAAAGGCCATTCCTGTGATCATAATGATCCCAAGCATTGGTTTAAAGAACGGGATCATTGCAAACGCAGCTCTGGATGCCACTGCAATGGCACTTAATACAGCCAGGGTTACCAACTCCCTCGCTTCCGTTTTTTGCTTTTCATACCGAAAGAAAAACAAAGCAAAGGCAATCACAATGATTGCTACACTGATCAGATAATAGTTTTGATTCATAAATTCTTTTGACATAATGCGATCACATCCTCATTAGTAATGGTATTTTCAAACAAATGACGGCTCATACGGTTCGCTGCCGTCGTATAGAAACTGTTTCCCGAGAAGAAACGGTTCGGTGTGTTGGTTGTTACAATTCCTCCGTCAAAAAACATGCTGACGGTATCTGCATATCTGGCACAAAATTCCACATCATGGGAAACCATCACGATTGTTACTCCCTGCGTCTTTAATTTTTCCATGATTTTGGCAAACTGAAGCTTAAAAAAGCTGTCAATTCCCTTGGTAGGCTCATCCAAAAGCAAGATCTTTGGTTCTGTCAAAAGGACCTTTGCCAGAGCTGCTCTTTGCTGTTCTCCACCGGAAAGGTCATAGGGATGGCTGTCTAAAAGTTCTGTAATCTCACAGATCTGCGCGGTCTTTAAGATTTTCTCTTCTCTCTTGGGATCCTTTTGGGAGAGCATTTCACTCAAATCCTCTTTTACAGTTTTATGTACAAAAAGACTCTGCGGATCTTGCGGAAGCATTGCCAAAAGACCTTTAAAAAGTTCTCTAGATTTATATTTTTCAATTTTTCTCCCGTCAATCATCACCTTTCCACGATACGGTTTACATATACCGCTTACCACCTTTAATGTGGTTGACTTTCCGGTACCGTTGCCACCCACAATGGCAAACAGACTGCCTTTGGGAACTTTCAAAGAAACGCCTTTTAATATATCCGGTGTTTCCCTTTCATAGCGGAACCAGACTTCTTTGAGCTCTACTGCCGGATCTTTAATCTCTTCATCAATATATTGATCTCCCTTTTCAACTTTCGTCTCTTTGAGTGTTTTTCCGCTGAAAAGCTGATCCAGCCACTGGGCGCCTTCCCGTACAGTCAAAGGACAACTATTTCCAGGCTGCTGTGTTTGGCATTGTTCCTGCACGCCATAATAAATTTGAACCGGTGTCGGCATTGCTGCAAACATATGATTATTTTTTTCCTTTAAAAACTCTCCAATCTTTTCCGGCCGGTCATTTGCAAGGACTTTTCCCTCTTCCATTACAATCACGCGATCCGATGCATAAAGAATATCCTCCAGTCGATGTTCCGTAATAATAATGGTTGTGCGAAGTTCTCTATTGATCTTCCTGACCGTATTTAAAAAATCTGAGGCGGCAATCGGATCCAGCTGACTGGTCGGCTCATCCAGGATCAACACACTCGGCTGCATAGCCATGATCGCAGCAAGATTTAAAAGCTGTTTCTGTCCCCCGGACAGTTCGGATACATTTCTGTGAAACCAGTCCTGAATCCCAAAATAACTTGCCATTTCTGCCACTCTTAAGCGAATGGTCTTTTGATCATAGCCAAGACTTTCCAGTCCAAAAGCAAGTTCATGCCAAACTTTATCCGTAACAATCTGATTGTCCGGATTTTGCATCACATATCCAATTTCAGATGACTGCCTGCGCTGATCCACCTCTTTCAACGGGATTCCCTGAAAAAAAATCTCTCCCCTGATCCGCCCATTGAGTGCCAGCACACTTTTTAAATGCTTCAAAAGTGTAGTCTTTCCACTGCCGCTTCTTCCGCATACAGTGACATATTCTCCCTGTTCAATTTTCAATGAAACATGATCAAGAACCGGTTGATCCGGTGCTGTAGAATAACAAAAGCTTAAATCTTTGATCTCAAAATGCGCCATGTTAGTTCCTCCCAAATCTGTAATACTGTAGGTATGGATAAAAATAGAAAATAGCAGATCACCCCAAGAATCATCCATGGGGTTTCCAAACCTGCGACAGATACCCTAGGACTGTAGGATGCACGCATCCCTCCTTTCACAAAGCAAAGGAACAAAAGGAGCAGAAGTCCTGTCATACATCCCAAAAGCGTCTTATCTTTTGTTTCCACACGATAAATTGAAAATGAAGTTCTTTTTCCGCTGCCGTACCCACGGCTTCTCATACTATCCGCCATAACAATGCCGCCTTCCAGCGCCCAGGAAGTCAGCGATGATACGATGGTCAGCCCATGTTCCGCCTTTTCCCTGACAGATCCATCTTCCACGGACATCCCGATACATTTTCGTGCACCGGAGATTTTCGTAATCTTGCCTTGAAAATCCGGAACCAAACGAAATACCATCGTCAGGATCAGCGTCACAGAAGGTGCAAAATGACCAAAACAATAAAGAAATTTGTCACTGGTCATAATTTCCTGATAAGTTGCAAACCAAGTAATCACGGTCACAAACATTGCTCCCAGCGCCACACCATAGCATAGCGACTCTAAGGTATAAGACCGCCCGCGGAAATAGGTAAATAACACAGTCTCTCCATAAGTACTAAATAATGGATTGATCAATGATAGTGCAAGAAACAGTCCAAACATTCCTGCAAAATATTTCCAAAAATTCCCCTTTAAAACGGCATAATAACTCATTGACAGCAATATTGCACAAAACAAAAATGCCGGATGTGTAAAACACATTCCCATCACAAGGGCACCAATATAGAATGTAAAATTGATGATTGGATGATATTCTGAAAATCTCATCATATTTTCCTTCTCCTGCTTATTCCTCCATGACTGCCCCTACATCTGCACCAAGACCGGTACAGGTGTAACACCAAAGGATCTCATCTCCTGGCTCCAGTTCATAGGCAGAACATCCGTAATTCGGAAATTCTCCATTGACCCGGAACATCCATCCCGACTGGTTGGTACAGTCAAATTCATATAAATGATTGATTCCTTCTATATAATAGCTGTCGTACAGAGGCGTCCAGCTGTATTCCAGCTGGATCTTCCCCTCTTCACATACCCGTTTTAGAACATCAAATACGGTTTCTCCCTGGGAAAAATTTACGTTCGCTTTCTGGAGAACAATCCCATTTTCCGGAACATACGCTCCCTTTTCTTGGGAGAGCTGATCCATATGCTCCAAAACCGTATCACAACGTATTTCTATGGAACAGATATTTTCCTCTTCACGAAGCGTTCCTCCCAGGATCTCTGTTGTTCCCCCCGGAACGATTTCTTTTTTCTGTCCTTTGACATGAAATGCTGTAAACAGTCCTAGAAATACGATCACTGCAATGATCAGAAGCATCATAAAATCTGCTTTTTTTATCTTTTTCATCTATTTTTCTCCCAAAGAGCCTCCTCACTGTTCACAATATCTCTGTAAGATGGTTGCCATCTGGGCTCTTGTAGCGTTTCCTTGCGGTGCAAGGTCACGAGCCACAATCTGCTCGCCTTTGACTTCTACAATACCGCTGATCAGTTCCGTTCCAACTGCCCACTGCATTTCCTTCAATGCCCAGTTGCTTACCTTGTCAGCATTTTTCATGTCGCTAAAGTCGCCTCTTTCTGTTACAGATCCACCTTTGAATTCTGTGTATCTATAAAGGAATGCTGCCAGCTGTTCTCTGGTTACATTGGCATTTGGATTGAATTTCTGGTTGATCGGATCTCCGGTTGCAATGTCATTGTTTAATGCCCATGCTACTGCATCTGCGTACCAATCGCCCTCTTTTACATCCTTGAATGCAAGGTATGCACTGTAATCAGTTACTGCTGGAGATCCTTCCATTCTGTAAAGGGTAGTGACGACCATGGCTCTTGACATATTTGCATTCGGTGTAAATTGATCCCGGAAACCTGACATCAGACCGGTGTTGTATACATACTGTACCGCATCCACATACCACGAATCGGCTACAACATCAGTAAATGCTTCCGTGACAGGATCTTTTTCTTCCGGTTTCGTATCCGGTGTTTCATCCGGATTTGGTTTTTCTTCCGGAGCCGGTTTTTCAGCCTCCCCAACGATCAATTCAATTCTGGCTGTCGGTGCTGTATATTCCACACCAGTTTCTCCGTTTTTATCCTGATACATTACATATGGAAATTCAACGATCAGTTCCGTGTCTTCTGCTGTCAATGCTTCCTCTGAATAAGTTACATAATCGGTCACCTCACGAACCGCCCCATTGCTGTAGGTTGCCATTACTTTCATTCCATCCGCCCGGAATACCTCCCCGGTACGATACAGAATCTGATCCGGCAGTCTGGTAACTTCCAGTTTTTCAAGTTTTGGTCCAATACACATCATATTGGCCGAATCATTTTTAAAATACAAAAATCCGTCTGCATCAGAGATTGGACTGCAGATTGCATACTGCGCCTGATTTCCTGACGGTGTAAAAAGCACCGGAGCCACCTCATATCCTGCTTCTTCTGATACTTCATTCGGCTTAGTTTGACCTTTTCGATCTGAGATCACGCGAATCTTCCCCGGTGTATAATTATCAATGAAATAAACGTAAACCAACCCGGTTTCTTCTTCATAGGCTGTTGTCAGAAGTCCGCTGGTCTGCGGATACCCCTGGGTTCTTACCGTATAGGCAATGCTCCAGGAAGCAAGATCGATCACGGTAATGTTATGACCGGAGTACGCCGAAAACTGACCTGTACCGGATACGCCGATATAGGCTCTGCCATTATAAACCACCGGAGTACAGGTACTCATTGCCGGATTCGACCGGTCATCAGCATAGTTGTAAAGTTTTAACTGTTTCAGATTTTGAAATATTCCATTTTCATTCACTGACAGACGATAGAAATCTCCGCCTTTGGTTGTAAAATAATAATCTCCGGTACCTGCTTCATCATACATAATATCACTACGGAGATCTCCCACGCCCGGTAATACTTTTTCATCCAGGAGTTTTCCTGTCTTTGGATCAAATGACAGGACACTGGAATGACCTGTGGTATATCCGCTTGCTCCATCATCCGTACCTACCAACACAAAATTTTCACACGCATAGGCACCTGCCCAGTAAAATCCATGATGCGTATATCTCCAGGATGCAAGCTTTTCCTCATCTGTTCTGGACGGATCTTCATCCGTTGCAGAAAGACATACAAAATTTGCCTGCTTGGTTTCTCCATTCCAGAAACCGGTATAAAGGTAACCATCCTGATACTTGATCGAACAGTTTGGCTGACCTCCCAATGGATCCGTGTAGATCCATAAGGATTCCAATGTTTCCGCATGGAATGCCTGTACACTGCCGCCGCTCAAACCTACAAAGATCATACCATCCGCATAAGTCGGGCTGTTAATTGCAAAACTTGATTTTTTCAACATATTTCCACGGGCCAATACCTCACCGCTGATGGTATCAACCTTCAGGATCTGGTCTCCTGCATAAGTATAAAGATATCCATTTACTAAGATCGGGCATCCGGAAGCATTGCTGTCAAGACCTTCCCCAATCTTATTTGCCCAATAAAGTACTGTATCCTCGGCTGTCGTTGGTGTCTTTGCAGAAACAACACCATTGCCGTTAAAATCTGCCCGGAAGGTCGGCCACTGTGCTTCATAATCCGGCAATGCATGTTCCGGCTCCGGTGCCTTCTCCAGTTCGATCGGCAGTGTGATCTGCTGATCTTTCTCTGTAAGCTGATATCCGGTTACTTCGACCGCCCGATAGCCCGGTGCAGAAACTATGTATGTATAGGAAATTTCCGGCATGAACAGGAATTTTCCACCTTCCTCTGCATAAACCGGTTTCTTATCCAGCTCATTTGTGACAAATACGGTCGCCTCCTTCGGCGTTGTCTGGAACGTTACTCTAACCGGCTGTTGCTTTTTCACGGTCACAGTATAAACATTGCTGACTGCTTCCGGATCCTTGTGGCATATCTTGATCTCAATCCTCTCTTCTGCCGCTTGAACATCAAGCTCATAATCCACAGACTTTACATCATCATAACGCACATCATTGATCATCGCATAATATCCACCGTCAAAGCTGTACGTATCTTCTTCATTCTGAAAAGCCATTGCCAAATGAAGTTTCGGCGTATCTGCACTTATTTTCACAAAATAATCCAGTGTATCTCTGTGAAATGCCAATGCATTTCCTTCCTGATCCTCAAATTTTAACGCACCAACAGACTCTGCTGATACAGCAAGTTCCGAAAGATGCAGGCTTCTCACCAATGAAAATGTATATTCCTGATAATACAAAATGCCCTGACTTACTTTTCGAAGCTGCAGTCCCAGCACATTGCTCTGTCCGGATTTAGTCACAAGCCTTGGAAGGATCTGTGCATTTTTTTCCGTACTTACCGGATAAGAGATTTTCTGTTCTGTCCAATCTCTAAGCTGATCCCCATAGAGTGCCATAGTTGTCTGCTGAAGATATTTGGTATAATAAGTATAGGAGGCATCGCTTTTGTCTGCCTGCACATACAATACCGTATTGGCATCCGATACCTGTATCTGATATTGATGTCTGTCTGAAGAAAATGCCTGATCCCATACATGTGCCTTTCGGTTTTTGGAACTGGAATTGTCATAAGTTGCAAATCCCGTCAATACCTGTTTGACTTCCGGTTTTGCAACGGCAACCCTCAAGCCTGCAGAAGCTGTAAATTCCGCTGTTGTATGATAATGTTCTTCCAATGTTGCCTGATAACTGTAAACCGCACCCGGTACCAATGCATAGGTCGTTCCCCCTGCAGTCTTTGGTTCAATCTTACTTCCATTCGCATTCAGCACTTCTGCCGTAACGCCTAAATCCATGGTCAAGGTCACCTCTACTGCGGAAACCTTGGTCAGATTTACCGTATAAATATTACAATGCGCTCCTTTGGTTACCTCTACGGTAAAACTTCCGCTGCTGCCATTTAAAATGACGGTACGATCGTTCACTTCTGTGTGATTTCCCGCCTTAAGCGCTATCTGGTAATCCTGTCCATATGCCGCTGCATCGACTGTAAATCTGTCATCCGTTGTTGTAATATCGTAACTATTTTTGAAAGGATCAAATCCCGGAAGTACTGAAGATCCTACCTGATTCCGGACTTCTAAAGAAACCAGCGTCGGTACACGTTTTACCTCTGCGGTATAGGACTGCACGACCATATTTCCGGTAGCATCTGCTTCCCGGTCATCCAGCCAGCGGATATCCAATTTCATGGAATTTTCTTCCATTCCTTTTGCCAGGAAATTCAAACAAGACTTTGCACTGGCAAAAGATGCCTTATTTGTATTAGAAGTTACTGCAACATCCGAAACCCATTTTCCGGCATTGACACCTGAACCATAAATATAATCGATCCACGGATAAATCGGCACAGAACTTAACGTTCCCTGTGTTTCATACTCCGGTGTTCCTTCAGATTTCTGAATCGTCGGTTTGACACTTCCCGAAAAACTGTCTGCCACATAGAAAATAATCTTGTGTGCCTTCTGATCATAGACTGTTTTTTCCTCATAAAGTGCTTTGGATGCATTTGCTTCTGCTGTAATCTGACCAAACCATTCTCCGGAAGGGAGTTTTGCCGAAATAGCCGTTGAACCTTCTCCCACGGTTATATAATTTTCTATCATATTCCACTCACCGCTGGTCATTTCTTTATTCATCTTTCCAACATTGGTGGTGTAATTATAAGGTGCATGACAATCTGAGATCACATAGGAATAGATCCCGTCACGAAGCTGGATTTCAGTTCCGCTTCCCTCGGTAACATTTCCATATTCATCTGTAAAGGTAAGTTTTGCATCTTCTACTTCCTTGCCTCCCTGCGTTACGTGTACAGTGACCCATCTGACATCACTTTCCAAATATGCTTCATATGCAAGGATTGCTTCTTCCAGCACTTCTCTCTTTCCTTTTAAGATTTCTTCTGTCCCTGTACGCATGTAAGTCAGAAGATCCAGATATGCACTTTTCGCCGGCTGATAATTCTGCACATTATTCTCTAATGCCCGATAATCCGCCATCATTTTCAAAGAAACACTGACTTCTTTTGTCAGTTCCGGAGCCGTATCCATGGTCACATCTGTTCTTTCCGAAAGAAACAGCGTCCCCACCTGATCCGCTGCCGTATCAAGTCCAAATCCGCCATCCGCAAATACCATCGAATAATTTCCTGCAATTCCTTCTACGGAATAGATAAATCCTGTTTCCAGACCGCCAAATTCATAATCACTGTCCAAAAGAGCATCTTTGAGCGTATCACCGGCTTCATAGGTGATATGCACCGGTTCTACCACAGTTTCATTCTGTGTAAATACTGCAAATGCAAAACTGCCTGTGTTTTTGGCGCCATTCTTCTGCACTGCCGCCTGCGTATCCATCGAAACACCGGTGGTAACCATCCATAGTCCCAACGCCAACGCTGCAAAACGTTTCATGTTCTTCGCAACCATCATTTTTCTCCTTTTCCTTTGTTTCTATCATCTAAAAAAGCCATAAAATATATCGATATTTGATTTTCTTCCAGAAACTACATTGCGTCTCGCAACCTTTGATGATCTGTTTCACAAACACTTCGATACACTTTCTTTGGGAGTCCTCCATGATTCCTGTTCCAAATCTTGCTGCTTCATTGATCTTTTTCTCGTCTGCATATTCCGTCGGATCCAGAATATGAAATCTTTCGTTAAGCATCATGGCATATCCATAAAGTTCTATGATACAGATCCGATTTTCTGCTTCCTTCATCTGTTTTCGGAACCCTTTTAACCTTAAAAACCGTTTCAGGATCCTGTAAAATACAAAGATCAACACCAAAAGGACGAACAGAAGCAATCCAAATAAGACTTGTTTTACCTCAAACCGGAATACACTTCTTAAGTTTGGAAGATCTGTATCCTGTTCCTGGATCTTCGGCGGTGTATAAGTTAAGCTGCTCTGGGAAAATCCCTTTCCGGTGCCTTCTCCCATCCCATCTGCAAGAATCATCCGGGTTTCCTCCCATTCCTCCTCATCAATATAGCCTGGAGTTATCTCAAACGGGATCCATCCCACACCATCCATATAATATTCTGTCCAGGCATGGGCATGCGCTTCTGTCAAAACAATCTCCTCATTGGCATTATATTTTTCAGCTTCATCCGCTGATAAAAAATAACCTTCCACATATCTTGCCGGAACCCCCATATAACGAAGCATCAGCGTCGCCAGTGTCGCATAATGAGGACTGTATCCTCTGCGGCTCTGTTCCAGAGTGTATTTTGCGAAATCATTTTTTCCATTATAAGTGACTGCTGTTTCATCATAGGTCAGTTCATTATCTAAAATTTCCCGCACCAGATCCAAAATATCCGATAACGATCGACGGGTATCCTGATCCTGTGTGAAAATATTTTCAAATGCCCCCACAATGGTATTGGTCAGCTGCAGATCATTGGCATAAACAAATTCACGGTAAGATTCTTCTTTTTTGAGATAATCCGTAACTTCCGGCGTTTTCTGATTTTCCGAAAGCCAGATGGCAAGCTGGTACCACTGAGGAACACTTCCCGGAAAATAGTCAACTTCCATAAGTTCACGATCGGCAGAGGTTCGATTGTCTCCCACCGCATCTTTTAACAATACCGTCTGATCATTCAGGGCATAAGGAAGATAAAAATGTTCCTTACATGCTCCTTCATTGATAATCTTCAATTTCTGACTTTTCTCACCTGCCGGATTTTTATTCCATGCATCGGCGATCATTGTCTGTCCATAAAACCCTTCTTTGTGGAGCCAGTAAAAAAGTGCTTCTCCCTCTCTATAAACTTCCTCATCCATCCCTTCCCAGGAAATTCCGGTATAAATCTCCCCGATCCTTCCTCGAAGATACAGTTTCTGCGGTGTCTGCATATTCAGTCGAAGTGCAGTTTCATGACTCTTTTCAAATGCACCTATATTGAGTAGGTTTCCTTCCGGCATCCCATCAGCTCCCGTATCGTAACTGATTTTATGAAGCCGGGACTTCAGCTTGCAAACCTCCGTTTCAAAGGACAGGGAATTTGCAAAAATTTTTCCGGAAAATATTGCCGGGATCAAAAAGACCATTGTTAACAAAAGCATCGGAATATTGGTATAAAGCAGATTTTTCATAGAAATACTTTCATAATATTTTCCAGCACTAAGAAATAGCATTCCCACAGTCATAATCACCAGACCTGCATCTGCCCGGAATACACCATATGCACACCCCCCAAATGCCGCCATCATAAGAAGCCAACAAAAAATTCTACGATTTTTTCCTGAAAGCCCATGAATTGCCAGTAAGAGCCAAAATAGAGGCAATGCAGCCGCCATCCAAACGCCCTGTTCGCCGCGAACCGGATAAGAAAGGTAAATATTTCCCTGTTTTCCCGTCAGCAGATCCAACACATCATTTCCCAGAAGTCCAATTCCGTTGATGACTGTCGAAAGACTACTTATGGTTACAGCCAGACTGAATAAAAGTCCCACTGGGACGATCCATTTTCTATACTTTGTCTGAAACAGCCCTGCAAACAGGAAGCCAATCAACAGACTGCCTGCCGCAAATCCTCCCCAGATTCCGGCAATCGATGGAAAACCGGAACACATGGTCCCGATCAGACCCGTCAGCAGCAGCTGACATGCTATCCACTCCATCCAATTCCATCTGCAAGCATTTTCTTTTGTTTTTTTAGGAGAAATGTTTAATCCATTCACATTTTTTTCCTCTAAACTTCTATATATTCTAAATCTTTCAGATAACTGTCTACCCCATACGTTACAACTTTTTCATCCGTTCCGGCGTATTCCTTGCCACAGATCAGCATCGTTACATCCTCACAGAGAAAATGCAGGTTCTCCGGTACTTCTGATGCAAAAAGAAGGAGCTTGCTGTATTCTGCCCCATGTTCTATTCCTTCTGTATCTGCCAAAGGATCTGCCCCATACTTGAGCATTCTTGGAATTGCCTGTAACAGCTGCTCTTCCAGATCAATGGTTTCAAATACCTCATTTCCGCCTTCCGTCCAGCCCAGCACAAAGGGAATTCCCTGAGTGAGAATATCCTGTCCAATGGATGCAATACTCTCTGCCATGGCATCCATTTCTTCCGGCAATGGATTTCCTATATTTTTGTCCCAGAAGATCAACAGGGACTTTTCAATCGGAAGACTTGCTTCCTTCACGATCATCTGATTCCTTTTCGCCGACAGTTTCCAATGAATCTGCTTCATACTGTCTCCCGGCACGTAATCTCTCAGTGCAAATAATTCACTTTGATCGTTTCCATTTTTCACCGATGACCAGTTTTGCGCATCATCCTTCCGATTGGCCGATATTTTCAGATTCACAGTAGAACTAAAAGTATCTGGCAGGACTGCAGCATGTGCTTTTGCACTTTGTTTCACCTTCAACGGCAAAAAACCAATCCAATCCATGAGATAAACATCTTCTATCCCAAAGTCCAGATATCCGCAATATTTTGAAACAAACTGAAATTGTTTTTCATTTTTTTCACCCGGCATCGCAAACAAGATTTCATCCATCCGGGATTTTTCTCCGGTCAGTCGATTTTTTACCTGCACCTTGCAGTAAATTTTTGCTGCCGGCCAGAAACTTCTATTTTTAATCCATAACTTTCCACTCGTCTGCTCACCTTTCGACAGACTTTGCACCACAAAGATTCCTGCCTCAATCTGATGTTTTAAGAAGAGATTTCCCGCCCATGTTACAAATGGGATCAAAATCCACACGATTAGCAATCCCAGCATCAGAATCTCATCCGTAAAAAACATCACTGTACTGATCCCTGTCAGCATAAAGAGCCACCCAAGAAAAGCTCCTGCGATTTTCTTTATCATTGAATCAACGACTCCTTCACATCCGGTGTTTTTACTTCTTTTAAAATTTCTGATAAAATATTTTCTGCTGTCTGCTCATGAAGTTTCGCCTTGGAAGACAGGATCAAACGATGTGCCCCTACACATGAAAAGATTTTCTGTACATCCTCAGAATTTACATAATCTCTTCCTTCCATATAGGCATGTGCTTTTGCCGCACGACATAAAGCAATGGCACCTCGCGGGCTGATTCCAAGCTGTACATATATATTTTCTCTTGTTTTTTCCACAAGATCTGAAATATACTCATAGATCAGATCTGATACATGAATTTTAGTCGTTTCTCCGATCAGCTCCAGAAGTTCCGGAATATTTACCGCAGCTTCTACCTGATCCAACGGATTTGCATGATGACGTTCCTTCATGATCTCAATCTGGCTTCTCCGATCCGGATAACCCATGGAAATCTTCATCAGGAAACGATCCAACTGGGCTGACGGAAGCATCTGGGTACCTGCTGATCCCACAGGATTCTGTGTCGCAAGTACAATGAACGGATCTTTCAGTTCTCTGGTAACTCCGTCCACTGTCACCTGTTTTTCTTCCATTGCCTCCAAAAGTGCAGACTGTGTCTTACTGGAAGTTCGGTTGATTTCATCTGCCAACAAAAGATTTGTCATAATGGCTCCCGACTTATACTGTAATTCTCCGGTCTGCATATCATAAACGGAAAAACCGATGATATCCGAAGGCATGGTATCCGAAGTAAACTGAATACGTTTGGTATCAATCCCCAAAGCCTTTGCAAATGCCGTTGCCAGAGTTGTCTTTCCAACGCCCGGAACGTCTTCCAGTAAAATATGCCCCTGGGCAAGAATTGTGATCAAAACTTTATCGATCATGTCATCTTTTCCGATAATTACCTTTTTTACTTCCTTTTTGATCTGTATGATTTTATCATTCATTCCTTTTTCTCCTTGTATCTGTATAAATATCATTTATTGAAAATCAAAGATCCATCTGCCCTCTGTACGAAAAGCCTCTACTGCTTCCAATGCAAGCAATGCCTGATAGGTAGCCATCAGATTTCCCTCTTCCTGATCCTCAATATGCTGATACATTCCATCCTTTCTTCTGAAACTGTTCAGTGCATCCAGCACCGTCTGTTCCTTCTGAAACATTTCCGCAGTTTCCGGATCCATCCCCAACGCACAAAGTGCAAGAATTACCTGGGCACAGTTTTCCGCATTTTTATCTCCATAGCTGACAAAACATCCATCCTCTGTCATATTTTCTGAAAGCCAGGAAAGTGCCTGTTCCACAGATTTATTCACGGTTTCATCCCCGCGATAAGGTGCCAGCGCCTGCAATGCCATCGCTGTAATATCAATGTCACTTCCCAGACTGAGATCCAGACAAAATCCGCCATCCGGCTGCTGATAACTTAACAGTTCCCCGATCAGTGTTTCCCGATCAACTGGCGCTTCTTCCGGAATCTCTGTATCCGTTGCATCCAGTACCAGCAATGCATAAATCAATCCGTTCGATCCCTGAAGTCCCGGAGAACCTCCCACAAACTCATAAGTTCCATCTGCGATCAGATCGACACATTTTCCCTGATATTCCACTGCAGAAGGTTCTGCACCCAAAGCCAGCATAGTCAGAGCGATCCGATGATATTCCGTTGCCTTGACCTGATGGAGTCCGCCATTGATTTCATATTGCCCTATCACATAACTTTTCAAACGCTCCAAATAAGCATCATAGGCATCTTCTCTTCCTGAAAATGCAAGAGTCATGGCAATCCAGTCACTGGATGAATTTCCTGCGATCATGAGGTCTTCCTCCGCAAGAACCTCCCCGTTTTTTCCAAGTTTCTGTATACTTTTCGCTGTCTGATCAATCATCTGTTCCACAGACTGATTCGTATTTCCAAAACAGCCTGTTAAAAAAACACCTATCAGCAGGATTCCTGCATAAGATAAAAATTTTCGAACTGCTTGCTTCATTTTCCTCTCCTTCTTCCGGATTTTCCGGTGTGTCCGGCACTTCCGGTTCCTCCGGCACTTCCGGCGTTTCCGGTATCTCCGGCGTTTCCGGTACTTCCGGTGTTTCTGGTGTTTCCGGCGTTTCCGGTACTTCCGGCATTTCCGGTACTTCCGGTTCCTCCGGACCTTCATACATTAACGTTTCTTTCTTTTCGTCCTTACATTTTTCACAGACATATAAAATATATCCTTCTACATCCTTTGTCGCTTCTACCCGTTCCTTCTCCTGATAGCTGTGACCAAATTCAATTATGGTTCCATTGACCCATTTTGCACAATAGCTAGAAAGTACGGTTCCCGTATTAGAAGAACCTCCTACATCTTTACCAAAAGCAAGGGTAAAGCGAAGCGAAATCCGCTCGCCGCCATTGAGCGTATAGCCAGACATGGATTTTCCAGGACAATAATCACTATTGATGAAATACATCCATCCGGAACCTCGCGTATAATCAAATTCACCGAGGACGTCACTTCCTCTGTCCGGAAGGAAGGAAATCCCATCCCTTTCGATCAGAATTCTTAACCGTTCGTCAATGGTTGCTCCGCCAAAAGCATCTGAACGACTGATGCTGGATAAATAAAAATCTTTTTCCAAAGACCCGCTGTTCGTGTACGAATATCCATAATCATCCAGCATTCTCAGAACTGCGGTTGCCGCAGTATCTCCGGCAGCAACTTCAATTTCTGCCTCATCAATAATTCCAAGGCCCAGAGTTGTTACATCAATTTCAATGGTTACCGTTCCAATTTCGTCACCTTCATCATTCACTTTGTGACGAATCTGGTATTTTACAAATCGGGAATTTCCTTCATCATCCCACGCCAGCACAGAGATCACGTGGTTTTGTGTAGTTCCTTCTACCGGTCGTCCGAATTTCAATAAATATTCATAAATACCAGTTCCGGTCGGATTGCTTAATAATTTTCCATCCATCCATACCTGAATACAATCATTGTAGATTCTGCTGCCATCATACTTTTTGGCATCTACGGTAAAGGTAAATTCATAAATCTGAATATCTTCTGTCCAGTCATCCAGATTTGTCTTAATGATCGGCGGTTTTTCTCCCTGAACCGGATTACTTTCACTGGCTTTATCTGCCTGATAGGTAATGGTAATCCTTGTCCAGTTTCGATCTCCATTCCGATCTGTATAATAGATCGTTATGTAATTTTGTCCCAACCGAAGTTTTGTCTGATAATCACGCTCCCCGCTTTTTCGCAGCCAGGTGCCATTTCCAGCATCACTTTTATGCTTATAATTCACCTTGATTTCCGCATCAATGTCAGAATCCGAATAATATGCATAAAATTTCAAGGTATCCTCTTTAACTTCTGAAAAAAGCAGAATCCGGTCATAAAGATCCGTCACCAGCCCATGCTCGTCTTCTCCCGGCTGTTCCCCAGTTCCCGGATGATCGGCATCTTCCTTCCCGCCTTCGGTAGAAAGATCTCCCTTTTCGTCCTTCCCCTGATTTTCTTCTGTTTTAATTCCATCCTGACCTTCGCCGCCGGTTGTTTCCTGATCACTACCTTCTTCCGACCGCTCCGGCTCCTGGTCTTTTGATACTTCCTGCTCCTTTTCCAGATCTACTTTTTCCGTACTTTCGTTTTCCTCTTCCGTATCTTCCGGGTCTTCTTTTTCCGTACTTTCGTTTTCCTCTTCCGTATCTTCCGGGTCTTCTTTTTCCGT
>CAZLQJ010000035.1:17324-18194 GCA_964561705.1 uncultured Lachnoclostridium sp.
ACTTTCGTTTTCCTCTTCCGTATCTTCCGGGTCTTCTCCGATCTGACTATTTTCTTCCTCAGAAGTATCTCCCGCTGAACCATTCTTCGAAGCAAGATCTGTCTTCAGCTGGGTAGTCTTTTGTTTTAATGGATTGGCAGGTTCCACAGTATTTTCCGGTAAGGCCTTCACAAAAATCCCTGTCAAAAAGGCAAACAGCAGTACAAACGTTACCATCCGAATAATTTTCTTTTTCAATCCAATCTCCTCTATCTCCAACAAAAAAGCCGCAACAGATAGAATCTATCTGTCACGGCCATCACTTCGTGAACGTCGGCAGTAAAACAAAACTTGTTTTACACCATATCTTTCGTACATCATAGGTCTTCTGACTCATGCAATCCGGAACTTCTGTTTCCACGCCTGTTCTCCAGCCTTCTCAGGTTTCCCCAATGACCGACTTGCGTCACGGAAAGCAGACTCTTGCATATACAGCATTTTGGCAATGTCCCGGATTCCCACCGGGTTCCCTCATCTCCATACCTCTTTCAAGGTATAAAGTCACAATGCAGTTATTTTTCTATTTTTAATTTTAAACAGCATAAATAGCAGCACCTAGGCACTGCTTCTCTACTATCTTTTATACCCTTCTGTTATATTTTTGTCAATACTTAATTTGTAAGAAAAAAGGACCCCGAAGGATCCTTTTTTTTAATATTTATTTTTCACAATATCTCTGTAAGATGGTTGCCATCTGCGCTCTGGTTGCGTTGCCCTGCGGTGCAAGGTCACGCGCTACGATCTGCTCGCCTTTGACTTCAACAATACCGCTGATGAGTTCTGTTCCAACTGCCCACTGCATTTCCTTTAATGCCCAGCTGCTTACCTTGT
>CAZLQJ010000036.1:0-18069 GCA_964561705.1 uncultured Lachnoclostridium sp.
CTGTACCTGAGAAATCTTCCCACATACCTTTGTATTTCCAAACACTTTCTTTACATTTGGTGATAAATGGATCCAGACCGTATTCTTCAATCTGTTCCTTTCCATCCAGGCCAAGCAGCTTCTCTACTTCCAATTCTACCGGAAGTCCATGGGTATCCCATCCGGCCTTTCTTGGCACCATATAACCTTTCATGGTTCTGTAACGTGGGATCATATCTTTGATGACACGTGTTAATACATGACCAATGTGAGGTTTTCCATTTGCAGTTGGCGGTCCGTCGTAAAATGTATAGGTCGGTCCCTCTTTACGATTTTCCATACTTTTTCTGAAAATATCATTGTCTTTCCAGAACTGTTCCACTTTTTTCTCTCGTTCCACAAAGTTGAGATTTGTCGATACTTTTTCGTACATCGTATTCAGCCTTTCTATAATTATTTTTGTATGTTGCACCGCTTTCTATAAAAAAAGCTTCCGCCTGTAAAAGGCGAAAGCACTGCGCGTTCGTATACCACCTGTTACAACATACCACTATATGCGTTCCTTTTAACGGTGGAAAACCGTCAGAACCTACTTGATCGCTCTTTCAGCCTGAAGCTCAGAAGTGATCTTCCTAGTGCTGTACTCTCTCCGGGCTCTCACCATCCCCGGCTCGCTTTGGATTTCCGACACACTGCTACTGTCTTCGTCATCGCTCTTATCGCAAACTAGTATAGCCCCAAAAAACGCCCTCTGTCAAGGCTTTTCACGCAGGATCTTCCCAATCTCCGGAGCAAATCGCGCAGAAACCTTTCCCACCACAAATCTTCTGTGTCTTCGCCTTGAAAAGGCAGCAAAAATCCCCTATAATGTTTTTCAAATGCAAACTTTAGACGCAAATAGAAAGGATTTTCAATGAAAATAAAAAAATATCTCCATAAATTATGGTGCGGGGTTCTCCTTTGTGCATCCCTGGCATCACCTATGACGGCCTTTGCGACAGAGGAAACAGATCCTGCCACCACAGCCGTTTTGGAAGCCTATGACAAACCCATCGAGTCCAACACCTGGGAAAACTGGCCGACCGGACCTTCTGTCTACGCCCAATCCGCCATTGTCATGGAAGCTGACACCGGCATGATCCTTTACGCCAAAGATGTCGAAACTGCCAATTACCCGGCCAGCATCACAAAGATCATGACCGCACTTCTGGCACTGGAAAACTGTGATCTTCAGGACAATGTCGAATTTTCCTACTATGCCACCCATTCCATTGAATACGGCAGCAGCAGCATTGCCCGGACGGAAGGAGAGATCCTGACTGTGGAAGAAGCCCTGTACGGACTGATGCTCTCCTCTGCCAATGAATGTGCCAATGCCCTGGCAGAACACATTGCAGGCTCGAACGAAGCCTTTGCAGAACTGATGAATGAAAAAGCCGCGCAGCTGGGCTGTGTCAACACCCATTTTGCCAACCCAAGCGGGCTTCATGACGAAAACCATTATACCTGTGCCTACGATATGGCACTGATCACAAAGGCGGCCATCGCCAACAAAGATTTCCGCCGCATTGCAGGCACCAACTACTATACCCTGCGGGCAACGAACAAAAATCCCGAAGAACTCTGGATGCAGAATCACCACAATATGATCGCCCCTTATAAAACCACAAAATTTCTGGATGAGACAATTTTTTCAGGCAAAACCGGTTATACCACCGATGCCTTAAACACTCTGGTCACCTGCGGAACCAGAAATGATATGGATGTGATCGTGGTAACCATGCGGACCCAGTCCACCGGAGAACGGGGCGTTCCCTTATACACCGACACGGCAGCACTTTTAGACTATGCCAATAATTTCCAGAAATTTAATATCTCTGAAAACGAAAAAACCTTTCAAGTTGGAAATGCCTATGATTTCTCCGTAGATGCAGGGGATTCTTCCAAAACATCCTCCCTGATCGCCATTGACCCGAACAGTACGATGGTCCTGCCAAATGCTGCATCTTTTCAGGATGCATCGGCTTCCATAAACTTTACGGACGACCATCAGGCTTATCTGACCTATGAATATGCAGGACAGACTGTGGGAAGCGCTTCCATCACCCTGTCTGAAATTGAAACAAACAACTTTTCCTTTTCTGAGACCGAATCCGGCGAAACCACACCGGCCTCCGGTCCCAAATTTATCGTTATCAACCTAAAGATCGCAGCCATCGTTCTTTTCACCATTTTTGTACTGATCCTTCTATTTCTTTTCTTCTGTAGAATGTATCAGAAAAATCGTACAAAAATCCGAAAAGCCATTGCAGTTTCCAAAAAAAGACGGTTTTCTACCAGAAAACGCCGCCGCAGAAAACGCAAGGACCGCTGGTAACAAAAAGGGATATCACTCCGGAACCATTAATCCTGGAGTGATATCCCTTTTGCTCTTTTCAGCCTTCTTTTTTCCAACACCTGTTTTTTCATTTCATAGATTTTCTCTACATCTTCTTCTGCAATCGGTTTTACGATCTTAATCGGAAATACCTTCTGGGGATCATCCGCAAACTTCTTCATCTGGATCTTTCCGCGGACAAATCCATGAAACGGACATTTTCCCACACAATAATATTTCTTCGTATTGCTGGTGAACCACATCACCTTTTTACGCAATGCCGTTCTGCAGATCGGACATTTAATGCTGCAGACGCCTTTGTCCTTCATCGCATCCTCTTTGGTGTCAAATACCCGGTAAACGTACTTGCTGTAAGTTTTAAAACGCAGGCATACCTCTTCTTTTTTGCAGGTAGGCGGCTTGTAATAATCCACCGAAACCCGTTCCATCGCCTCTTTATTGTCCATCAGATTCCGAAAGATTTTGGCAACATAGCGGGCATCATTTACGGCACTGTGAAATGCCAGATCCTTGTCCATGGCAAAGACATCTACCGCATGTTCCACGGTTCTGCGAAGTTTTCCATCCTCAAAAACAATGGAAAACAGTTTCTGCACATCATAATATTTCATAACCTTCGGAAATGCATTTTCAATGTGATAATACTGCATATTCTGCTGAAGCTGCCATAGATCCTGGGATCCCCAGGTACAAAAGATATAATCATCCCCACAAAATTTCATCAGTCTGACAAATGCTTCCTGAAAAGTCATTCCATTTTTCAGTTCTTTCTCGCTTAAAGCAACAACTTCTTTTACAGCGGAATGAAGTCTCGGATAAACACGGGGGCGAATAATCTGATTTAAGGTCTCCGTCACCTCTCCGGCTTCATTTAATTTTACTGCCCCGATCTGGATGATCTCAAAAGGGATTTCCTTCTTCTCAAAACGCTTCCCTCTTGCAGACTGATTCCATTCCAGGTCTAAAATAATATAATCCATGTCTTATTTTCCTTATTTTACAGACCTTTGTACTCAATGCTTCCATTATAACAGAAGGCGGCTTCCGTGAAAAGCCGGAATCTTCCCCCATTTTCTGTAGGAACTTAAGAAATTTCTCTTTTTTCACACCGAACCACTACACGGGTTTTACCGCCCAGGGTACAAGTAAACAACGTCAGCGCCCAGTCTCCCGTTTCCAGTTCCTCCACTGCGGTGGGTTCCAGAATCTCAATCTGAACCACTTCATATTCAAAAACATTTCCATCGACATCCGTAAAAGTCACCAGATCCCCGCTGCGAAGATCTTTTAGATTTCCAAAATGGGATCCATAATTATGGGCACAAAGAATCAAATTGTCCAAATAGGCTGAACCACTGTACCGGCAAGGTGCCTTTCGCAGATTTGGATAACTCCAGGTGCTGATCACCGGAAGTTCCAGTCCCAACGTCTGTGCTTTCCACACACCAATGTAAGAAATCCCTTCGATCTCTTCTTCCGGCATTTCTATTTTGGGATTTTTCACATATTCTGGCAGCAAAAACTCCTCCGAACCCTGCTCCTTAGGGATCTGCGCCATTAAAACCTCTTTGACTTCCAAACTTTGCATCTGTGCCTGATGACTCTCCCAAAGATTGTATCCTGTCAGGAAAAGGGCTGCCGCGATCAGCAACAGCCCCATTTTTATAAAAATATTTCCCTTTTTTCTCATTTTATTCACTCCTGCGTTTCGTCAGCCCCACAACCAGAAGTAACAATCCTGCCAGCAAAAATGCCGGTACAGGCCACCACAACTGCCCGGTCTGCGGTATCTGACTAGTCTGTCCGGTCTGTGTCAAAATCAGCTTTTGACAGGTATTGATAATGGTCCACTGATTTCCTTCCCGAGAAATCTTCGGAGTATCATAGCCATCTACCGGCTGTTCTTCCACCGTCCACTGGTGATTCGTCTCCAGATCCTTCCAGGTATACTGCCAGTGACCATCCTGCGGCAAGGTAATGGTATCATACACTTTGCCGTCACACAAAAGATCCATGGAAATATGCTTCGGGCGCTGTGCCTTATGACAGTCATCCTCCCAGATCTTGATCACGGAAAAATCTGCCTTTAGAGGATTTTGTGCCGGCTTTGCCTTTACAGTTACCTGATCGTTCCAAATCCCGTGCTCCTCTCTTTCCGGAGCCATGACAAAAAACGGGGAAACGGTGTAAACAAACCCCTCCTGCTCTTTTCCGGTTCCAAGGATCAGATATAGGCCTCTGGAAAGATTTTTCCACTGTACCAGCCCCTCCTGATCGGATACTGCCTGAAGATCCGGTGCCAGAGACTTCTGCTCAATCTCCCCAGCCAGTTTTTCTGTCAGTTCCATCCAGGCAGGATCATTTTCTCCGCGGATATCCAGTTCCTGTGCATAAGCCGAAAACCGCTCTGTCACAGTCAGGTTTCCATCCGCATCCATCCGGGAAATCAGATATGCCTGAAATTCCATCCCTTTGATGGGAATATTGTCGTAAATTGTCGAAATTGTCAAATCAGCAATCGGCTGAAGATCTGTACTTTTCGCTGCTGCCTTTTGCGGAACCATCAAAAGCAGACAGATCAAAAGCCCTAAAACCATCTTATATTTTTTTATTTTCATTTTTTTGTTCTCCTTGGGTTCGTCTGGATTTCTTTGGAATGAGCAGCCAGATCAAAAGTACCAGCAGCATGGCGATTCCAAGCACTGCCGCAACCAGCAGCGGCTCGATCTGCATGGCATCCGCAGTCACACGGATGGTTTCAGAAGCCTCCACATTCTCGATCCGGTGTCCCCGAACCAGCAGACGATGCGTATTGATCCCGTAAGGTGTACAGGTAACAAGTGTACACAGATCCTCTCCTTCTGTGATTTTCAAGGAAGAAACCTCCTGCGGCTCTACGATCAGGATCTGATCCACTTCATAGGTAAGCACTTCATCCAAAATTCTTAAAAGGAACAGATCTCCTTCCTGCAATTTATCGAGGTCGGAAAAAAGTTTGGCACTCGGCAGCCCTCTGTGGCCAGAGATCACGCAATGACTGCCGGATCCCCCCACCGGAAGACTGGACCATTCCAAATGACCCACGGCAATCTGCAAAACCGCTTCCTCTGTTCCGTGATAGATGGGCAGTACACAGTCAATCTCCGGAATTTCTATATATCCCATCACACCCAGATCGGAAACATCCAGCAAAGTTTCATATTCTGCTCTTTGTTCCTCCGGCAGATGAAATCCGGTATCCCGTTCCAGAAGGGACTGGTTATACGCCCATGCCGCATCCCAAATGGCATGATAATCTTCTTCATCCAGTTCTGCTACCGTATCCGCATAATCGCTGATGACCTGAGACTGGTGAAAAGAATTCCAATAATCGCTAAAACTTGGGTACAGCATCAAGGACAGACCCACAATCAAGATCATGACAAGCAGCCATGTAGTCCAGTTATTCTTTTTCTTCTTCATTGTGAATTTCTCCTTGTCACTGTATTTACGGGGAGAAAACTCCCCCCCGTAAATCCATTGATCCTATCCTGTAAAATCCTTATTCGTTGCTCATGCGCTTCTTAGCAACCAAAAGAATAGCGGCACCTAACACCAATACAGCACCTGCTGCATAGAAGATGGTGGTACCGATACCACCGGTAGATGGAAGTTCTGTACCGGAGTTGTTGTTCACAGCAACCTGCGTTACCTCTGTTGTACTTTCATTTACTGTAATCTTTCCGTCATGATCGATAACAACTTTTACCTTGGTATCCAGTTTGTTATACCCTGCAGGAGCATCTGTTTCTTTCAGATAATAAGTGCCTGCATCCAGACCTGTTAAGATAAACTTACCGGTATCATCTGTCGTAATCTCCGTTACGGTACCTGCTTTATCATACTGGTATGTGTTTCCCGTTTTATCTGTAAATTTTATAATATTTGTACAACTTTCGTCTGTGTATAAAGAGAATTTTGCACCTGCCAGAACTTTTGAAATATCTCCATTACCATATTTTAATACCGGCATTTCCCAGGTAAAAGTCTCAGTTTTACTCTCTGTAGTTGTTTTATCAGTATTATTATGATCTTTGTAGCTTAAGTTTGCTTTGTTTTCGATTGCAGTTTTTGCTACTGCTGTATCGTTTAATGTTGCTTCATAAGAAACCGTGATCACATCACCGGATTTTAAACCTGTACAAAAGCTATCTGTAAATTTGATTTCAAAAGTACAGCTATCTGTTGGTGATGTAACTACCTCATAATCTGTAGATTCAACGCAAACTGTATCCCCTTTTTTTACTTCTGTGACAGTCGTAAAATCCAACGCTGAATCCATGGTATCGTGCATTACATAGGAGTTTGCAAGACCCTGTACTGTGATCGTTGCCTGGAATTTTACTGTATCGCCAATGCTTGCATCATTTTCTGTTCCCCAAGTAGTACCTTCCTGAACCTGTTTTACTAAGGTTGGATTCGCATTCTTTTCAATCACTGTTGCCTCAGGATCTGTTGTTGTAAGGGCACATAAAGCACCTACAGAAGAATCGATCAGATAATATCCTAAATCTAAACCTGAAAATTCAAGATCTGAACCTGTACTTGTTTTAGTATCGACTGCAGCAATACTGTTTGTTTCTGCATAGGTCAGTGCTTTTGTGGCAAATTCAGAAAAATCCACACCAGATTTTGCAGTTACATATCCATTCGCATCTACGTCAAAATAGCTAAGTCCTTCTGCACTATCTGCAAAATAAGCAGTCCAGTCGCTATTTACTTTGTATGAGTGTGCATCTGTTTCCCCTGAACCTGCATAACTTTCCAGATCAAAGATTCTGTAAATCTTATATTCTGCACCAGCTACCGTGTTTTCAACGGTAATCTTTCCAGTTCCTGCTGCGAAACTGGTTACTGCCATGGCCATCACCATGATCATCGCCAGTAAGAGACCGGCAAGTTTCTTAAATTTCTTCATTTGTTTTCTTTCCTTTCTTTTGATTATACCAAAGAGCGCTTATGGCAAAGCCTGTCAGTGCCATTCCGCCCAACGTATACTTATGGGTTCCGATGCCGCCCGAAGCCGGCAGTTCGGCGTAGTTCATACGGTTTGTGACTGTGACCGTATCTGTGACCATGGTTTCGGTCAGTGTAATTTTATTTTTGTCATAGCTGACGATAAATGGGATGCCGCTGACAGTTCCCTCTCCGCTTTGGATTGGATTTCCCTGATCATTCAGCTCAAATACATAATAGTCCGTTTCAAAATCCAGATTGCTGAATTTTGCATAGCCTTCCGCCGGTGTCACCGTTCCATGACCAAACGTGATCGACGCTGTCGAAATCGGTGTTCCTGTACCAGCCGCATTGTTATATAATCCAAACGTATAGGTTCCGTTTAGATTTGCGGCAAGGGGTGTTCCATCTGCATTCTGGAATTTTTTCTCGACTTTAATCTCGCCCTTATGGTTGTAGGCGGTGTAGGTATATTCATCGCTGGCATACCATACAGTCACTTGCTCCGGAAATGTCGGATAGGTTTCTCCATCCTTTCTTGCGACCACAATGTAATGCGGTGTGTCATCCAGCACATAGCCGGCAGGTGCTTTGGTCTCTACCAGCCGGTAAATCTTATTGAATGCCAGATTGGTCGTGTCGGCTCCAAAAATCGCTTTTCCGGCACTGTCCGTGGTTTTTCTTAATTTGACACCGCTTGGCGTTAAATTTCCTGCGTCATCAGCAACCATTTCCGTCAATTCAAATTCTGCATCGGACAGCTTCGTTCCGGTATCATATTGATCTAATTTAAGTACGGATATCTTCGGTGATGTAGATGTCCCAACGGTTGCGCCTGCTGTATAACTGAAATCGTCTTTTTTCACACTGCCTCCGGAAGGCGTTGCATATCCTTCCCAGTGTGCGTTATTACTGATGGAAATTGGCTGCCCCGGTGCTGCATTTACCACCGCATCATAAGTAATCGTCAGCGGCAGATTATCCGGCAGCGTCAGTGTCAGTTTGTGTCCCTCCACAGCTGCGGTAAAGGTGACCGCCTCGTTTGTTTTACTGTTGAATACCTGAATACTTGATGGATCCGGTATAAGCGTATCACTCATTTCATCGATCAGCTTCACCGTATCCGCCTTGGCAATCAGGTCAAAACCATCCTCATTCAGCGTAATCTTAAACGGATAGCGGTTTCCGTTTGCTGTGGCATACGTACCGGTCTTTTTCAACGAAGGTGCCGTCAGAGTAATGGAATCTGTATCCATACCGATTTCTTTTCCGGTCTGGTCTTCCAAAGAAACCTTGTTGGTGTAGGTTTTCTCTTCTCCGGCCAGCAATATGTCCGGATCCGTCAGCTTACATACCACCAGATATTCTGCATAATGCACTCCCGGATTCTCTCTGTGAGGGGTAAACACACCCACATCCCAGATCACTTCCTGACCTTTTTTATAGAAGATCGCCGGTGTCGGGTTCCCATCCCTATAAGTGAAGTTTTGCTCCACACGCGTCCATCCGGTCAGATCTGAAATCTCCTGAAACTTAAAATCCTGTCGTGAGCCGGTAGAATACCTCTGAATATAGACAATCTCCATTCCATCCGGAATCTGCTCTCTGATCCGGTAAGTACCATTTAAGGTCGATGCCTGATTGATACGAACCTTCCATGCAGCATAAATACCGCTGCCGGAGTTCATCAGATAGTCATTTTGCAGGATTGTATTACTGTCTCCACTTTGATACGTAATTTTCGTAGTTTCCAGAGTTTCTCCCGCTTCTACTTTGAAAATTTCTGCCAAATATTTATAAATATTTTCGCCGCCTACCAGATAATGAAAATCATTGCTTTGCTCCACCCAGGTATCGACGCCCGGATCCTTTGTAGCTATTGCATTTTCATACTTTTGATTGGTTCCTTCTGCCGTCGGCACTGCAGTCGGTGCCGTAGCGACAATAAAATATAAACTTTCCGATCCGGTCAGCGTTACATCTTCCGTAAGCGTCAGCTGAAGATCCACCTCATTCACTGTTTTGGTATATTTGGTAAATTCTGTCAGGGAGACCTTGGACTTTAAGTCTGCCAGATCCGCATATTGAGTGAAATCTGTGATCGTCTCTGAGCAAAATGCAGCTGCCAAATCATTGGCTTTATGGTTTCCTGCTGTAATGTAATCCTTAAAAATCGTATTCTTCGGGATCTTTGCACCATTGACCTGAATGATCCAGTACAATTTCCCCAGATCAGCCCCTTCTGCAGCCGTGTCATCATAGTACCAGAACTGCTTTTTCACTGCGAAATGATTGGTTCCCTCCAGCCGTACCGAGGTACTGGATCCTACCAATCCCAGCGTGTATTCCTTTCCGCCCGGTCCAACGACCTTGCCTGTCAGATCAAATTTATTGGCTGCCATGACACTGCTGATATCCCCCAGGTTCTTCGGGGTTGCATAATAGGTCAGCCGGTAGGCATAGCTGCCGTCTGAAAAGCCAATGTCCTTCGGGATAAATGAAAAAGAGGTCTGTCCATCAATCTCTATCCACTTTGTTTCCGTCGGTGTTAATTTGTTCAGCGCCGCAATTGCTTCTGCATCCGTTGCATAGTTTTTTCCTGAAGTGACCGTATAGGCCTCCACCTTGACATATCCTGCATAGGTCATCAGATCGCTGAGGGTATCTTTCATCTCTGCGGATGATACATTCCAATCTCCGGCTTCATTGACCACTACCTGATATTGGTAGCTGCCCTTCGGCACTTGGAAACTGCCGGATCCCATGCTGATGGTCTGATCCTCTGTGGTCGGACTTCCCACATTCTTTCGGGACCAGATCTTCGCATCCATTTGTTTCGAAATCTTGAAATATTGTATCGCTTGATTTCCCGTACCATCCGTCCGATTTGGATCTGTACGAACCGATACTCGGTTGTTAATATCAAACTTCTGATTACTGAGTGTGTACACCCCTTCGTCAACTTTTACTGTATAAACCAGAGTCTTACGCTCTCCGGGCGCCAGATCACCGATATTATATTGGAAACTGTATCCATTCGCAGCAATTTGTACAGGTCCGCCAATGCTGCTCTCTGTCAGCCCCTCAGAACCATTCTGGTTTTTATTTCCGCCTTCATATAACTTAAAATCATTACCATAACTAAGGTACTTGAGTATTTCTGTATTTGTAGGCGAACTACCAGGAACAGTATTATCCAAACCATCCCACAACATTACATGATCGAGCGTAAATGAGTTTTGCGAATCAGCTTCTACCCAAACGGTATAAGTAATCGTTCCGGTTGCTGCGTCATACGTTCCGGCTACCTTTGTCATATCTACCTTTACTTTTGGAGTAAACGTTTGTGTGGCGGTATCTCTTAAGTTATCTTTTGAATAAAGATCAGCCTGATTGCTGATCGTATTGCTTCGAATAACACCTGCATAGCCCGGATTTAATTTCACCTTATATTGCAAGGTTTTGCTTTCATTTGGGGCAAGATTTCCCAGATTCCAGGTCATAACATTTGACGCATCTACCGTTACCTCTGATGAATCATATATATAGGAGTCGAAATACTGTTTTTCACTGGTTGACCCAAAAGTTAACCGGTCTTTTACCTGAACTTGCGGACATCCATCCCGTCCTGCCGTCACCTTCAACTGATAACACAGGTAAAAAGATCCATCAGCGCCTTCTTCTAAGGTAGGCTCCGTCTTTTTCAGATCAACTTCACCATATTTTGCAATGAGATCGTTTTCAAAATTAAGGGTAACCGTGGCATTTCCAATCTGGATTGTCTGGCCTCCGCCATCCGGAGCCTTGGAAAGATCCGCCACTGCCCCGGCACTGAAACTTCCACTAAGAACAGTTTCTCCGCCATCTTGAATTTTTTTAATCCATGTTTCATCAAACTGTAATGTAATGATCTGACCGTCTACCGCCATGGTACCGGCCTTCTCTGTACCACTGAAGATATTATCTGCTACACTCACATCCCGCAGAAGTTCCGGCATTTCATAGGTAATTTTACAATCCGCTTCCAAGAGTGCGGCTATATTCACTTCCTTAAAGCTAATATCCAATTGGAACTGTGCATTTCCGGGGATATTGGAAGCCCCAGCCACATCCTTCCACGGATCCTCGCTGCCTATACGATAAGAAAGTTTTGACGTCTCAATATATTTCGCCTCCAGATTGATCGGCGCTGTTCCTCCTTCTGCTGCCGCCAGCACCTGCTGTTCCGGTTTTTGCACCTGAAGCGGAATTTCCGGGACATTTTCTGCCACAGACACCTCTTTCGGAATCTGCGGTTCCTCCACTGCCGGCTCTTCTGCCTCTGGCTCTTCCGGCAACGGCAGGATCTCCTGCTCTAAAGCCTGCGGCTCCTGGCTTTCCATGGTAATCGCTGGAAGGATCAGTGCATAGGTGGTACAAAAGACAACCACCGATGCCATAACCATCATCAGTTTATACCATCGCCGCTTAAAACGGTTTTTCTTTATATACAGTTCACGTTCCGACTGTATCTGGTCTCTCATCTATTTTGCTCCTCCCTAGTCAACTGTACCAAATCCGGTGAACGGCCAGACTCTGAAAACAATTTTTCCCACAATCTGCTCCTCAGATACACAGCCTACTTCCGTATGTCTGGAATCGACCGATGTAGAACGGTGATCTCCCATACAGAAATACCTGTTTTCCGGTACCTGGTAAGGAAATTCAACATTTGCATTTCCCAAAGATTTCTCCGTCAGATAAGGCTCCGCCAAGGCTTCTCCCTCCACATAGACGTTTCCATCTTCATCCATATCTATCCACTCTCCCGGCAAGGCAATGCAGCGCTTTACCAGGATCTTATTTCCCACATAAAATGCGATCAGGTCTCCCGACTGAAACTTCGACCCCTTGACAGAAACAACAATATCCCCTTCTGCTAAGGTCGGGGTCATGGAACCGCCATAGATCTGCAGTACCGGAAGCCAGATGGTTGCTACCAGAATTGCCAGTGCTGCTACAACCACCAGAGAATAAATGGTACTTCGCAAGATCGACTGATAACGGGAACGGTAGGTTACCCTTTCCAGTTCTGCTTCCAGCTGTTCTATCTCCGGAATCTCTAACTGCTTTTTCCGTTTGTCTCTCATATATTTTTATCCTTTATCTGCATTTCTGCTTTTCTTAACATTTCTGCGCATTTTTGCTGGGTTTCTTTTTCCATGGCAGAACATTTTCTTCTGGTCTCACGAATCAAGGCTCTGGCTTTTTTCCTGCTTTGTGCCTCGATTTCCTCACATACGACCTGCTGCCGAATGCTCAGTTCCTTTACACTTTCCGTATATTGCTCGCAAGCTGCCTGAGCCGCTTGAAACACACCGTTTAACTGCAAGGATGCTTCCGCAATAGAGCCTGCTTTTTCTATTTTAAGCTTTCTTTCATTAAGTTCACACTGCACCTGTGCATACTTTTCCTGCAGGTCTTTTAATTCCCTGCCCTGATCCACCAGCATCTGCAGCAGATCCTTCCGGCTTAACCTTCGCAGCTCCTTATCTGTCATGTCAAAAATCCTCTCTGTCTCTGCACACAAAAAGCAGCTTTCACAGCTGCTTTCCATATTTAAATCTGCAATATAATTTTCTATCAAATACCTGCATTTGTCAATAGGGACAACCGCAGTTTTATGCGTAAAATACTAGAAAAATTGCGGTTATTTTTTCAATTTGCGAGGGAGCCCTCCTATCACTGCTATTTGGAAATTTCCTCGATCATTTGCAATTCTTCTTCACTGAATGTACAATTTTGGATTGCTTTTATATTATCCAGAATCTGGGAAGGCTTTGACGCACCGACCAACACGCTTGTCACAATACCGTCACGAAGTACCCAAGCCAATGCCATTTCCGCCAGGGTCTGTCCTCTTTCTGCTGCCAACTTGTTCAATCTGTGTATCTGTGACAGACGTTCCTCCGTGATCGCATTTTCTTTTATAAATCGTCCATCTGTCCGGATACGGCTATCTTCCGGGATGCCATGCAGATAACGGTCCGTTAAAAGCCCCTGTGCAAGAGGACTAAATGCAATGATTCCTTTTTTCAATGCCGCCGCGGTCTCTTTTAACCCATTTTTTTCAATGGTTCTGTCAAAAATAGAGTATCGATTCTGGTTGATCACAAATGGACATTTTAAATCATTTAAGATTGCTGTGGCTTTCTCTAAATGCGCTCCATCATAATTAGACAATCCGACATACAGCGCTTTTCCGCTTGTCACGGCCTGCGCCAGCGCACCCATCGTTTCCTCCAACGGTGTTTCAGGATCCATACGATGGTGATAAAAAATGTCTACATACTCCATCCCCATGCGTTTCAGGCTCTGATCCAGGCTTGCAAGAAGATATTTTCTGCTTCCCCAGTTTCCATAAGGGCCGTCCCACATCTCGTAACCCGCTTTGGTGCTGACCAGGATTTCATCCCGATAAGCCGTAAAATTTTCTTTAAAAATCCGTCCCCAGTTGATTTCTGCACTGCCCGGTTCCGGACCATAATTATTTGCCAGATCAAAATGTGTAATCCCATTGTCAAATGCGGTAAAGCAAAGATTTTTCATGTTTTCATAGGATGCTTTATCGCCAAAGTTGTGCCAGAGTCCCAAGGAAACCGCCGGCAGTTTCAACCCGCTATTTCCGCTTGGGAAATATTTCATCATTTCGTAACGTTTTTCTGATGCCAGATACATAAGACACCTCCCGGATTTTAGTTTATACTTTAGCTTATAACGTTATCTACTCTTAATGTCAAGCATTTCACAGGATCACTTCGTTATTTTTCACTAATGTGAAAGATTGACAAGATGAGACAAGCGCATTACAATAGTTAATGTGAGTTAACTATTCATTTGTTTCAAAGGATTGGGTATTTCCATGGACAAATATATCAATGCAAATATGGTCTTTTCAAAATTTTCCAGAAATTATATGGAACTCAAAAAAGAGCTGCCTATCAGACCGAGCGAAATGGCCGTACTGAATATCATTACACAACGTGATGGCAAATACACGCCCCTTATGATCGCGGAACTATTGGGAGTCTCTAAGCCTATGGTCGCTGCACACCTACAGGTTCTTTCCCAAAAAGGCTACATTTACAAGGAGGCTTCAGAGGAAGACAAGCGCAGCTTTTATGTGCTGCCAACGAATCTGGCAATTGAACTGACTGATAAATTCAACATCAAACAAGCGGAATATCTAAAATTAATGGAAGATATGATTGGAACGAATAAATTTGACGAGCTGATCTGTCTGCTCGACCAAATACTTCCAACACTTGAAAAAAGAAAAGAGGAAAAATAAATGCAAAATAATGAAATTAACAAGGCTGTTGCCTGGAATCCATGGCATGGCTGTAAAAAGGTAAGTCCTGGTTGTAAAAACTGTTTTGTTTATAAGATGGATCGCCGATACGGCAGAGATACTACGATAATTACCAAAGGAAAAACTACCTATGAACTCAAGGACAAAGACTGCCCTTATGGGTCTTTGGTAAAATTGTGCTTTTCTTCAGATTTCTTTATCGAGGAAGCCGATGAGTGGCGTGAAGGCTGTTGGGACTTTATCAGACGTCGAAAAGACTGTATTTTCGTCACCACGACCAAACGTCCGGAAAGGATCAAAGACTGTGTCCCGGCAGACTGGGGGGACGGATGGGAACATTTTCATCTGAGCATTTCCATTGAAAATCAGGAAATGGCAGATATCCGTATGCCTCATTTTTTAGATGCACCGCTGAAACATCGTGAAGTCTTCTGTTCACCGCTGATCGCGCCGATCAAACTTGGAAAATATCTTGACACCAATCTGATTAAATGTGTCAATGTAGGCGGTGAAATGTCTCCAAAGAACGAAGTCCGTCCGATCATGTGGGAATGGGTTCGCGATCTGTATTTGGAAGCAAAAGAGCGAAATATCGAATTTTATTTTCACCAGTGCGGCTCCATGTTCCTGCGCGACGGTGTCAATATCGGCAAATGGAAATTGAATGATCAGATTTCCCGGGCCGAAGAAATCCAGCATGAATTGGAAACCTTATACCCGTAGATTTACACGTAACTAGACGTATTTCACGGCTTTTTCGATTATTTAAACTCTTTCATATATCGGATATCGCAAGCAAAATGTGCTGTTTTCACCAAGGCATCCTGTATTCTTTGGAAGCCATATTTTTCATAAAATCGCTGTGCAGCTTTCATATTTTCTAATGTTTCCAGATAACATTTTTGATAATATTGCTCTGCGTAGCTCAATGCTTCCTTCATCAATTGATGGGCCGCTCCGCGGCCTCGTGCCTCCGGAAGGCAGTACATTTTTTGCAGTTCACATACACCTTCTGCACCATCCAGTTTTCCAATTCCTACGCCGCCGACGATTTTTCCATTTTCATTTTCTGCGATCCAATATTGATTCCCTTCTGAATGATAAATTTCTGAAAATCTACACAGATCCGGATCCGCCCACGCAGTGCCTTCATGATCTGCTCCAAACTCAATCAGGCAATCCCGGATGACACGCTCCACGGCCTTGTCATCCCGCTTTTCAATTGTTCTAATATCATAAATATGCATACATCGATTCCTCGTATTGTTTCTGTAATCTTATCGTTTCTTCTACTCATACCGCTGCCTCAAATATCTTTGTATTTGCGTATTTATTTAAACTCTTTGTGATCTTTGTCCAATGTTAATTAAGTCCGCAAAGTTTCTCGCTGGTTTCCCATAACTCGCTGGCATTATCTTCGTTATAAGAAAGTTCAGAACTTTCGCAGGTGTGAATGCTGCGATCATAGTAATTTGCAGAGGAAACTGCCAGTGTATCGTTAACAACCAGTTCTGCCAGAGCATCTGAGGATTTTTCCAAATCTCCGAAGCGTTTCGGCATGGTATGCTCCACCATAGCTGACATCATTTTGGTCACTTTTGCAAAATTTGTCTGCATAAAACCAGGATTAAAAGCATTTACACGAATACCACGATTGTGCTGTTCTAGTTTCTTTGCCAGTTCATGGACAAAGTAAATATTACAAAGTTTGGAATAAGAATATCGCATTTTCGCCATGGATGGGTCCGTACCAGGATGTGCCAATGTCTCTGTGCCTGTCCATTTCATCTTTCCCATAGGAGAATCATGCATATCACTGGTTGTGGAGAAAATTTTCCCGCGTTCTTCCATGTGAGGCATCATCAGATTAGCCAACAGGAAATGTCCTAAATGGTTTGTCTGAAAAACAATATCCATCCCATCTTCCGTAATTCCTTCATGCATTCCGCTAATTCCGGCATTCAAAAGCAGTGCATAAACTTTACCGTAAACTTCTTCGTTATAATTCTTTGCAAACTGTCGCACAGAATTGAGAGAAGCTGTGTCAATCAGCATACTTGTCACATTTTCATTGCCTGTAGCATCCTTAATTTCCTTTGCAGCCGCATTTGCCTTATCCATATTACGACAAGCCAAAATCACGGCATATTCTTTATTTTTTGCAATTTTCTTTGCGGTTTCAAATCCAAGTCCTGAATTTGCACCTGTAATAATTACTGTACGCACCACAATTTCCTCCTTTATCCACAAATATATACTTATTGTTCAGCATTGACCTTTTGTTTAGAAAGAAGCTTTTTAATTTTTTCAGAGATATTTAACGTTTACGATTCTTCGACGTTAATCAATCTCATGTTCCGCCTCCTATTTTATTTCTACATTTTCTACTTTTATTTTAAACATCAGAAAATGTTCAGATTCTGCGGAGTCATGATGTTTTTGTAAAATTGGATTTTCCTCATACATTTTCTGCCTTAATGCCGCATCATCACATTCTGTTGCAGTTCCCGTAATTCGAATCCATTCTCTAGAACCTGGTTTCTTAGCAATCATCTGAATATGTCCGTTTACCCGTAATTGTTTGTGTGCCTGATTGAAATCATTGGTGGATATGTATAAATCTTCTCCGACCTCCATCACGACACCAAACGGTCTTCCTGCAGGATAATCACCATTCAACGTCAACACAAAAAAAATGCCGCACTCTTTTAAAAATTCATACGCTTTACTCATTGTTTTATTTCCTTTCCGTTTATCCTTACTTGTATTGTAGCATATTTTAATAAAAAAATCTGTTATCATCGAATTTTTAGAAATTTTTCATTATTCTTTAGGACTTGTTAAATGTATGCGAAAATTTTCCATTAAGACAGGAAGGACAGGATCCTAAAATCCTGCCCTTCAATTATTCTTATTTGTCTTTTTCATTTTAATCGCCTCGTCAAATTGATATTTATAGGTTCTGTGGAACATGATATTGCAGACTAATCATTCTTTACTGATTACTTTTTTCTGCCAAGACTTTTCATTGCACTTCGGGCAACGCATATATCTTGTTCTATTAATATGCATTGACATAAATACACTTTTATATAAAGGAACATATCTGTATCCACATTTGGCACATTCATAGTAACCTGCCGTCTGTTCAATTCTGAGTGCAAATCCGACACCTACCAAAAATAGAATAAAACCTATCCCAATAAGGACAATTCTTAACCAATTTGCCATTTGAACATACGAAGCAACGAATACGAGTGATAAAAAAATCACTGAAATCAAATAACCTAGAAAAATTTCCAAAGACAGTAATTGTTTATCCGCCTGTTCTTTTTGTTTGATTACT
>CAZLQJ010000037.1:0-18015 GCA_964561705.1 uncultured Lachnoclostridium sp.
ATATTTAAAGGTGGTGTGGGGTGTTGGATACAAAATTGAAAAAATCTCATAAAAAAACGAATCTGATCATTGCATTGATCGTACTGATTCCGGCGCTTATTTTAGTATGTCTTTATCCGACCATGGAAAAGGCAATGTTAAGGAAACGGGAATTCTACATAGCACAATGGGAACAGATGAAGGCGGAAATGGAGCAGGAAAAAACAACGGATGTAGCTGATGAGAATACACCTGTGGAATTTCCGATGGATCAGGAATACATTTTACAGGACAATTTTACCAATTATGTGGTAGAAACAACGTATTATCAATATGCCATGTTTTTGGAGGAAGCATACGGAAGGGAAGCGGATCTGTCAGTCTTAGAGTATTTTGGGTGGATCAATGATTATTATAAATTGATCTCTAAAACACCTTATTATATTGAATATCTGGGTGAAGATATGGCAGAGGAAACTTCAGAATCCGGGAAAACAGAAACTGATGAGCCCCAGATGATGTTCAAACAGAGTGGAAATTTTAATATTCCTATGGAAGATATTGATCGCATCTTCTTAGGTCAGGAACTTGAGGAAGAGACCATGCTTGCGCTTGAGGAAGATGGTTATCTTGGGTATCTCTATATTGAATATAATGAGTATGGAAGAGTGGTGGATATCAGGATCTGTGCGGAGGAAGACCGTCTTTTGTATGATGGGGCGGTTTACCAGCGTGTAAAAGATTCACAGTCACAGTATCTGGATAATGTGGAATACAGTCCGATTGAATTGCAGGATCCGATGGAGATCTGCCCGAAGAATTTTCGCGGAATTTATCTGATCTATGAGGAAAATGATGATTTTGTCGGATCTTATGAAGATTATGATGGGGATATGATCTACAATGATTATTATGATGGGGAACCATATTATAGTCCGCTGAGTTTATATCTGGACACCGGAGCATTCTGGCTCGTGGCGGTATTCGCAGTTCTGGTTTTTCTTGCAGCGATGATCCTGCCGTTTATCAAGAGACTGGAAACAGGATGGGAAAAACTTTTTTGCATCCCTACAGAATTGATGCTGTGTCTGGCAGTGGGCGTCTGTTTTCTGGCAGTTGGAATGTGTGCACTGATGGGATATACGACTATGGATTATTTAAATGAACTGTTCCAGGAACAGGGATACAAGCCGGAATTTTTGGGTTATGCCTTTTCTACACAGCAGTGTTATGGAATGATGCTTGTTGTGAACTTCCTAGGCTGGGCAGTGGTATTTTTTTGTGAGTATATCTGCGTAGCACAGATCCGTCAGTTTTTCTGCAGTCCGGGAAATTATTTTAAAGATCGTTTTTTGGGAATCCGGTTTTGCCGCTGGGTTGGAAGAAAATGTAAGGCACTTGGAAATTATATCTTGAAGATTGATATTGGTGAAAAGCTTCATCAAAGCATCTTGAAGATCGTTATCGCCAATGGGTTGATCGTCATTCTGCTTTGCTGTATGTGGTTTGGTGGTGTGGTTGGTGCCGTGATCTATACAGTACTGCTTTACATTCTTTTGAAAAAATATGGTGAGAAACTGCAAAAACAGTACCGGAGTATCTTAAATGCAACGGGACAGATGGCAGATGGAAATCTGGCCATTACGCTGGAAGAGGATCTGGGACTTTTTGAACCTTTGGGAGAAGAACTTTGTAAGGTACAGAAGGGATTTTCCAAGGCTGTTGCAGAGGAAGCCAAAAGTCAGAATATGAAAAGTGAGCTGATCACCAATGTATCCCATGATCTGAAAACTCCTTTGACAGCGATCATTACCTACGTGGATCTTTTGAAGAAACCGGATATTACGGAGGAAGAGAGAGCGTCTTACATTGAGACGCTGGATCTGAAATCCCAGAGATTAAAGGTATTGATTGAGGATCTTTTTGAAGTCAGCAAGGCAAATTCCGGAAATGTGACCATGAATTTCATGGAGGTGGATATTGTAAAGCTGATGAAAGAGCTTCGGCTGGAAATGGCTGACAAGATAGAAGAGAGTACATTGGACTTCCGTTTTCAAATTCCGGAAGAGAAGGTACTACTTTGGCTGGATGGACAGAGAACCTACAGGATTCTTGAAAATCTTTTGAATAATGCCATCAAATATGCAATGCCATATACCAGGGTTTATGTGGATATCATAGATCAGGAAACAGAGGTTGACATCATTTTCAAAAACATGTCAGCGCAGGAATTAAATCAAGAACCGGAACATCTGACAGAACGTTTTGTCAGAGGAGACAGTTCCAGAAATTCCGAGGGAAGCGGTCTGGGTCTTGCCATTGCAAGAAGTTTTACGGAACTTCAAAATGGTGAATTTAAGATCAGTGTGGACGGAGATCTGTTTAAGGTTTCTGTTCGTTTCTTGAAAAAAACAGAGGAAATATAAAGGGAAATGAGCACAGGGACAGAAAGAATTCAAGATTTTTCTGTCCCTGTTTTTTCTGTTTTTCGGATGCGTTGACAGTGTGATTTTTCAATTGTATAATTTTTTTATCAACAAGGAGGAGGAACGGATCCTATGATCAATTATTCTGAAAGTAAAGAGAAACAGTATCATATTCAGGTAGAACAGGGGGAAGTGGGACGTTATGTGCTCCTGCCCGGAGATCCGAAGCGCTGTGAAAAGATTGCAAAATATTTTGATGATGCGAAACTGATTGCAGACAGCAGAGAATATGTGACTTATACAGGATTTTTGGATGGTGTAAAGGTGAGTGTGACTTCTACGGGAATTGGCGGTCCGTCTGCATCGATTGCCATGGAAGAACTGTATCGCTGTGGTGCAGATACTTTTGTAAGGATTGGTACCTGCGGCGGAATGCAGCTAGACGTAAAAAGCGGTGATCTTGTGATCGCAACAGGAGCGATCCGTATGGAAGGAACCAGTAGAGAGTATGCGCCAATTGAATTTCCGGCGGTAGCAGACCTTCAGGTGACCAATGCGTTGGTGTCTGCTGCGAAGGCACGAAAGGAAACTTTTCATACAGGAGTGGTTCAATGTAAGGATGCCTTTTATGGTCAGCATGAACCGGAAGTGAAGCCGGTAAGCTATGAGCTTTTAAATAAATGGGAAGCGTGGAAACGTATGGGATGTTTGGCATCAGAAATGGAATCGGCGGCATTGTTCATTGTGGGAAGTGCGCTGAAAGTGCGTGTGGGCTCTGTATTTCTCGTAATGGCAAATCAGGAGCGGGCAAAGGAAGGACTGGAAAATCCGGTAGTTCACGATACAGATTCGGCTGTACGGGTGGCAGTAGAAGCTGTCAGAAAGCTGATCCGGGAAGATCAGGAAAAGGAAAAATAATGGATAGAGAAAAGATTAGATTAGAGGAAAAAGAGATACAAATGCTTTGCAGGACTGCGATTTCTATGACAGAAAGATCTTATGCGCCCTATTCCCGTTTTTGCGTAGGAGCTGCCTTGCTTGCAAAGGATGGAACGATTTTTACCGGATGCAATATCGAAAATGCAGCTTATACGCCGACCAACTGTGCAGAACGGACCGCATTTTTTAAGGCAGTCAGTGAAGGTGCAAAAGAGTTTCTTGCAATGGCGGTGGCAGGCGGTTACAATGGTATCATTACACAGCCAACAGCACCTTGCGGAGTTTGTCTGCAGGTGATGCGTGAGTTTTGTGATCCGGAGACATTTTGGCTTTTTTTGGCAGACGGCAAAGGCGGTTATCAAAAGCGATTATTGAAGGAACTCCTTCCACAGGGGTTTGGACCGGAAAATCTGGGCTGTGATTAGGAAAAGGAGTAAGGATTAATGACCGGAATCATAGAAACTGTTTGTTTTTTTGCAGTCATTTTGGCTGTTTATTATCTTGTGCCTGAAAAATTCCGTTGGATGCTGCTTCTAGCGGGCAGTGCAGCATTTTATGCATTTGCGGACTGGCGGATGCTGTTCCTTTTTGGAGGAAGCATTGTTTTGTCTTATTGGGCAGGGCTGAAAATGGAAGGTGCAGCCGCAGAAAAAGAAAAAAAGGGATGGATGGCAGGAGTGATCATACTGCTGGTATTCATTTTGTTTACTTTTAAGTACTTTAACTTTTTTATAGAAACCATCAATGATCTTTTAGGGATTGTGGGTCTTGGATCTGCAGGTTTTGCCTTACAATTGGTGATTCCTCTGGGAATTTCCTACTATACATTTAAGATCATTAGCTATCTTGCGGATATCTATCAGGGAAAACTAGAGGCAGAAAAACATTTGGGATACTATGCACTCTATATTAGTTTTTTTCCGCAGATTTTGTGCGGACCGATTGAACGGGCAAAGGATTTTCTGCCGCAATGTCATCGGGGGTTTCGGTTTCAAGAAACACTGTTTTCAGATGGAATGGAACGAATGATCATTGGATTATTTAAGAAGCTGGTGATCGCAGACCGATTGGCAGGGTATGTAGGAACAATTTTTGATATGCCGATGAAGTATCCGGCGCTGGCGTCAATTCTGGCAGCATGTTTTTATTCGATTCAGATTTACTGTGATTTTTCCGGATATTCTGACATGGCGATCGGAATGGGACAGATGCTTGGTATTAAGACAAGGGAAAATTTTGATTATCCGTATTTTTCAAAGAATATTAAGGAATTTTGGAAGCGTTGGCATATTTCCTTATCTTCTTGGTTAAGGGATTATATTTATATTCCTTTGGGAGGAAACAGAAAAGGAAAACTGAGACAGAAAATCAATTTGATGCTTACCTTTTTGATCAGCGGCTTGTGGCATGGAAGCAGCTGGAACTTTGTGGTTTGGGGCGGACTTCACGGTATCTGGAACTGCATTTCTACGCCTCGGAAAGACGAGCTTCCTATATGGAGAAAAGTCTGGCAAACCTTGGTTACATTCTCAGGCGTGACGGTTTCCTGGGTGTTTTTTAGATCCATTGGTCCAAAAGCTGCCTTGCGAATGATTCGTCATGCAGTTTTCGATCTGCAGTTTTCGAAAGCACAGATCATGGAGGCAATTACTCCTTTGACAGGGAACGATACCTGTGTAGCATTTTTTGTGCTGAATATTCTTTTGATTGCATTTTTGGGCATTTTTGAGTGGAGAAAAGGCAAGGGCAAAGGAAATTCCATGGTATGGATGGCGCTGATGTTTGCAGGAATTATATTATTTGGCCAGTTTGGAAACAGCAGTTTCTTATATGGACAATTTTAGGAGCAGAAGATGAAAAAGAAGATAAAAATATTAGCGGTCACTGCAGTTATAATTCTGGCAGCTTTATTTTTGAAAAATGAATATGGAAGTGCATTTTCAGGAAAAACCTATGGAATGCAGGCCGCCATCAAACAAAAGAAGATTGACCACCTGTTTATCGGTTCGTCCATGTTTCGTTTGGGACTGGATATCGAGGTATTAGAAGAGGAACTGGATGGAAACTCCTATATTTTATCCTATAATGGAAATCAGCCTGTTTTTATGGCAAAGGAATTGGAATATCTTTTAGATCATGGGGTTGAGATTGAAAATCTTTATGTGGATTTTTTTGTCTATTCTGCGTCCATTGATCCGTGGATCAGTGATACAAAGATTTTTTTGGATACTGACCTGAACTTTAAGATGGATATTTTAAAACTGCTTCGCCAGTATGGAGATCTGGGACTGCGTAGTATGTATGAAATGTTTGTTACGGCAAATAATGAAGTCATTTCCATGCATCTGATCAATGATCCGGTGGTATCTTCTACATTTCACAATGGTGGATGGTTTAAGCAGATTGACGGAGAGACCGAGGAATATCTGGATGGACTTGAACTGGAATTAAGAGAGGGGATTCCGGATATCCAAAAAGAAGGATTTCAAAAGATCATAAAATTAGCAGAGGAAAATGATATTCAGCTGGTATTTTTGGAAACGCCAAAGTATGAGAAACTTTTGGAAGATACCAGAAAAGGCGCCTATCCATATATTTTTGATCAAATGCTGGAAATGGCAGAATCCTATAAAATGGAATGCATTTTGGCAGAGGAATTGGATTTTGATCATTCTGATGGGGCATGTTACCAGGATTTGATCCATTTATCCTCGAAAGGGAAAAAAATTTACACAGAAATGTTATGTGGGTATTTAAAAAATGAAAGATAAACAAACAATTTTAAAGAGCCTGCAGTTTATGTTGGTGATCCTGAGCATTGCATTTGTGGTGAGTTTCGGGATTTCTTCTACATTTGATATTTTTACACCAATCCCGGCGGTTTTTACACTGGCAGTTTTTTTGATTTCCAGATATACGGAAAGCTATTGGTATGGTGTAGCAGGATCGATGATCAGCATGCTGATGGTAAATTTTGCATTTACAGTTCCTTATTTTAAATTTAACTTTATCATTGTGGAAAATCTGGTATCGGCCATTGTAATGCTGAGTATATCGGTTATGACCGGGATTTTGACGACAGAGTTAAAACGTCAGGAGAAGCTGCGGGCCGAGACCGAGAAAGAAAAGATGCGGGCGAACCTTTTAAGAGCTATTTCTCATGATCTGCGTACACCGTTGACGACGATCTATGGAGCCAGTTCTGCAATGATTGAAAATGTGCAGGATCTATCAAAAGAGCAGATGGTAGAACTGGCAGACAGTATCAAGGAGGATGCACAGTGGCTGATTGGAATGGTGGAAAATCTGCTGTCTGTAACAAAAATTGACAGTGGGGACATGAAACTGATCAAAACACCGGTAGTTTTGGAGGAATTGATCGATTCAGTGTTGGTGCGGTTTGCCAAACGCTATCCGAAACAAAAGGTGCAGGTGCAGATTCCCGAGGAGTTTATCAGCATTCCGATGGATGCAGTGTTGATCACCCAGGTATTGGTCAATCTTTTGGAAAACGCAGTGCAGCATGCCAAAGGAATGGAAAATCTGTTCCTGACGGTCACAACAGATGGAGAAGATGCAGTTTTTGAGGTGATGGATGATGGCTGCGGCATCCCAAAGGAAAGAATAGCGAAAATTTTTGATTCGAATTTTGAAACGGGAAATCTGCCGGCGGATAACCAAAAAAGAAATATGGGGATTGGCTTATCTGTCTGCGCATCCATTATCAAGGCACATGAAGGAAAAATTTATGCGAAAAATTTAAAAGACGGTGGCTGTAGTTTTGGCTTTACGTTGAAAAGGGAGGTTGAGGAAGATGAATAGTAATAATAAATACAAAGTGTTATTGATTGAGGATGAAGGAAATATCAGACATTTTGTAAGAACGATTCTGACAACCAATGGATATCAGGTTCTGGAGGCGAAAAATGCTGCAGAAGGGAAAAGTGTATTTATGTCCAATTCTCCGGATGTACTTCTTTTGGATCTGGGACTTCCGGATGGAGATGGAATGGATTTCCTGAGAATGATCCGAAAAGATTTTTCCACACCAATTATTGTGCTTTCGGCCAGAAGTGATGAGAAGGATAAAGTGGAAGCTTTGGATGCGGGAGCGAATGACTATATAACAAAGCCTTTTGGAACAGCGGAGCTTCAGGCAAGGATTCGTTCTGCCCTTCGCATTCATCAGCAAAATATGAATCGAAGCATGGTAGGAGAGAAGAATTTCCAGTTAGGTGATATGGAAATTGATTATGATACCAGACATGTACTGATAAAAGGGGAGGATATTAAGCTGACCCAGACGGAATATAACATTGTGGCTCTTCTGGCAGCACATGCAGGAAAGGTCATGACTTATACAGAGATTGTAAAAGAAATCTGGAAATGGATGGACGGCGGAAGTGTCAAAAAACTTCAGGTCAATATGGCAAATATTCGTAAAAAGATGGGAATTAAACCGGGAGATACCCAGTATATTGTGAACGAACTGGGCGTGGGTTATCGCATGAATGCGGATATCTAAAAACAGAAGAAGCAGAAGATCTTAAAATCTTCTGCTTCTTCTGTTTTGGAATCTAATTTAATCGTAAAGAGAAGCGCCGTGTAAAACCTTATTTTTGATCTTTTGTGCAAGGACGATAAAAAGATAGGCAACAATAACGATCGATGAACCTGCACCTAAGAGTGCAAAGAGCGCAACGACCGGGTACATTAAAAATTCCATGATAGTTCCTCCAAAGTGTCTAAAATAAATGCTAGAATGTAGCTTAACAAATGAAAAATCCGGTTTCAAGAATGGGAAAGATTTATTTACTGTTCCTTAACCGGAGATGATGGTTTCTTAACCGATTCTTAACCAAATCAAATGAAATATGAAAAAAATATAAAAACTTAGCACTCAATGTTGACGAGTGCTAACAAAAGTGTTATGTTAACAGTGTGCAAAGGATAAACGATGCATATTCTAAAAAAATATGAAAAAACTGAAATGACAGGAGGGTGCGTTTATGAACATCAGTAAATTTACACAGAAGTCGATCCAGGCGATCAATGATCTGGAAAAGGTTGCTTATGATTTTGGTAATCAGGAAATCGAGCAGGAACATTTACTCTATAGTTTATTGCATCAGGAAGACAGCCTGATTTTAAAGCTGGTTGAAAAGATGGAGATAAACCAGGAGCACTTCCTGAACAGATTAAATGATATGATCGGAAAGCGGACCAAAGTATCCGGTGGTCAGCCGTATATTGGTCAGTATTTGAACAAAGCACTAGTCAGTGCGGAAGATGAAGCAAAAGCCATGGGAGATGAATATGTATCAGTTGAGCATTTGTTCTTAAGTCTCTTAAAGCATGAAAGTCCTTCCATGAAGCCATTTTTCCGGGAATATGGCATTACAAGAGAGCGTTTTTTGCAGGCGCTTTCTACCGTAAGGGGAAATCAGAGGGTTGTCAGCGATCATCCGGAGGCTACCTATGACACCTTAAATAAATACGGTTATGATCTGGTAGAAAGAGCCAGAGAGCAGAAATTAGATCCGGTGATCGGACGAGACAGTGAGATCAGAAATGTGATCAGGATTTTGTCGAGAAAAACCAAAAATAATCCGGTGCTGATCGGTGAGCCGGGCGTTGGTAAGACGGCGGTTGTAGAAGGACTTGCACAGCGTATTGTCCGGGGAGATGTGCCGGAAGGTCTGAAAGATAAAAAACTGTTTGCGTTGGATATGGGAGCACTGGTAGCAGGTGCAAAATATCGCGGAGAATTTGAAGAACGTTTGAAAGCTGTGCTGGATGAGGTAAGAAAGAGTGAGGGTCAGATCATTTTATTTATTGATGAACTGCATCTGATCGTTGGTGCCGGAAAAGGTGACGGTGCAATGGATGCCGGAAATATGCTCAAACCAATGCTTGCCAGAGGTGAATTACATTGTATCGGTGCTACGACCCTGGATGAGTATCGTCAATATATAGAAAAAGATGCTGCATTGGAGCGTAGATTCCAGCCTGTGATGGTAGATGAACCGACCGTGGAAGATACCATTTCCATTTTGAGAGGTTTAAAAGACCGTTATGAGGTATTTCATGGAGTGAAGATTACAGATGGTGCTTTGGTAACAGCAGCGACTTTGTCTCACAGATATATATCAGACAGATTTTTGCCGGATAAAGCCATTGATTTGGTCGATGAGGCCTGTGCTTTGATCAAGACAGAACTGGATTCCATGCCTGCGGAATTGGATGAATTGCAGCGTAAAGTGATGCAGTTGGAGATTGAAGAGGCTGCGCTTAAGAAGGAGACAGACAATCTTAGCAAGGAACGTTTGGAAAATCTGCAAAAGGAACTGGCGGAACTTAGGGATGAATTTAATGTCAAGAAGGCTCAGTGGGATAATGAAAAATCCGGTGTTGAAAAATTGTCAAAACTGCGTGAAGATATCGAAGCAATGAATAAAGAAATTGCCCTGGCGCAGCGAAATTATGACCTTGAAAAGGCAGCGGAATTACAATATGGCAAACTTCCGCAGCTTCAAAAACAGCTGGAGATCGAGGAGGAGAAGATCAAAAATCAGGAATTAACCCTGGTTCATGAAAGTGTAACAGATGAAGAAATTGCAAAGATTATTTCCAGATGGACGGGAATCCCGGTTTCGAAGCTGACGGAAAGTGAAAGAAACAAAACATTGCATCTGGATCAGGAACTGCATAAACGTGTCATTGGACAGGAGGAAGGCGTTACCAAGGTTACAGAAGCCATTATCCGCTCCAAAGCAGGCATCAAAGATCCGGAGAAGCCAATTGGTTCGTTCCTGTTTCTGGGCCCGACTGGTGTCGGTAAAACAGAGCTTGCGAAGGCGCTGGCAGCCAGCCTTTTTGATGATGAGAGCAATATGGTGCGGATTGATATGAGTGAATACATGGAGAAACATTCCGTGTCAAGACTGATCGGAGCGCCTCCAGGATATGTTGGCTATGAAGAGGGCGGTCAATTGACGGAAGCTGTCCGCAGAAAACCATATTCAGTCGTTCTTTTTGATGAGATTGAAAAAGCACATCCGGATGTATTTAATGTTCTTCTGCAGGTCCTGGATGACGGTAGGATTACAGATTCTCAGGGCAGAACGGTAGATTTTAAAAATACGATCCTAATCATGACTTCTAATATTGGATCTTCCTATCTTTTGGATGGTATCGATGAAAAAGGAGAGATTCTTCCTCAGGCAGAAACGTCTGTTATGAATGATCTGCGTGCACATTTCAGACCGGAATTTTTAAATCGTCTGGATGAAATAATTTTGTTCAAACCATTGACAAAATCAGATATTCGTAGCATTATCAATCTGTTGCTTGCAGACTTAAATGAACGTCTGGCAGACAAAGAGCTTCATCTTGAGATTACAGAGGAAGCAAAAGATTATATAACAGACCATGGATATGACCCGGTTTATGGTGCAAGACCACTGAAGCGATATGTACAAAAGCATGTGGAAACCCTTGCTGCAAAGATCATTTTACAGGGAGATGTATCTTCCGGTGATACGATTGAAATCTGCGTGGAGGGTGGCAGTCTGACCGCGAAAATCCGGTAGAAAGAGGAGTTTATGCTGCCGAATCAGCCAATGATCCTGTTAAGCTTTATCAATACAAAACTTCGGGATGATTATCCGAGTCTCGCACAATTATGTGAGGATTTTGGGGTCTCGAGAGAGGAGATTGAAGAAAAGCTTGCAAGCATTGATTATGCATATGATGATGAATTGAATAAATTTGTTTAAGATGCAGTTGTGCCAACCATCCGGTTGGCACATTTTTTTTTAAAGCGTTGTCAAAAAGGTTGTATATCCGCGGTTTTTCAATCGTTGTTCCATATCTGCTGCCTGATCTAAGGTGTCGTATTCTCCTACGCGGACACGGTAAAATCCAGTTTTCGGATCTGTATCGAGAAAAGCAGGGTAGCCTTGCCTTTTTAAACGCAAAAGCAGATTGTCGGCATAGATTTTGTTCCGAAACAGACCTACCTGAACCGTATAGACAGGGGCGGTTCCATTTTCCGGATGTCCAAGGGCTGTTTCTACACCGGAAGCAATGGCTTCCGCCATTTCCTGAAACGAATTGTCAAAGATCAGATTATCCTTATCACTATCAATAAAGCCTGCTTCAACCAAAACGGCAGGCATTTGTGTGCGGTTCAAAACCACCAGATTCGGGCGGATATCAACGCCAAGGTTTTGAAATCCTACCGCTTCCAGTTCCTCAACAATGTTTTGGGCTGCTGTTTCTCTTAATCCACCAGGCGCATAGATCAGGGTCTGTGCACCATCGTAGAGATTATCTCTGGCGGCGGCATTCCGATGGATTGAAAGGAAAAAATCTGCGCCAGATTCATTGGCCAGATTCGCTTTTTCGCCCACAGACTGCGTGGTATCATCTGTCCGGGTATAGACAACGTCGAAACCGTCATTGGTTAAAATTTCGCCCACAGCCAGTGCCAGACGGAGGACATCTTCGCTTTCTTTTCGACCTTCATAGGTGGCACCGGGGTTGGCACCACCGTGACAGTAAATAGGGTAATATGCCGTAAACCCGCTTAAATACTAAGAAAATAGTGAAATTCCAATGTTTGCGTTTCTTTACAAAATACGATTTTTTGTATGATTCCCCGGAGCGCTTCCCCTTTTACGCAGTAATCTGCATCACTTTCCAGAATGTCTATCACTGATGTTACCGTGGACAGGAACTGTTTTTGATAATCTTCCGGTGACAGATTTTCTGTTTTTAGATTCTCTAAAAGAGAGATCAGTTCGTTTTTTCTATTATCAAGGATCATCTTATTGGCTTTATATTCTTCCAGCGTGTCAACGCCTGCCATATAAGCTTCCTTGACTCTTTTTTCTTTGTTGTCAATATCCTTTAATTCAGCTTCATAGATTATTTGCTCAGTGTCCGCATCAGAATGATGTGTGCGGATCAGAGAGAAAGTAGCAGTGCCGGCAGCCGTTACAGAATGGAGAGATTCCATTACTGCAGCAGTTAGTTTACGTTCTGAAATACTCTGTGATTCTCGGTGCAGTCCCCGGTTATAGCCGAGGCATTGAAAATGATTGCATTTTCCCATTTTAATAGACAGTGATTTTCCGCAAATGGAACACTTCACAAGCCCGGATAACCAATGTTTCCCATGAGATACAGAATGCGTGTATTTTTCACGAGAAGCCAGAACTGCCTTGGAACGTTCCTGTGCTGCTTCAAACATTTCCGGATCAATGATTGGTGCGTGATGACTGTCGGCAATAATCCATTCGGATTCGTCTTTTAAAGCATGAGAGCTTCCGGAACTGGATACTCTTCGATTCCATCGGATTTTTCCAATATAGAAAGGGTTTCCGAGAATATAAGTCACAGCATCAGTATCAAATTTTTTTCCGGATTTCGTGTGGAATCCCTTATCGTTCAGGTACCTTGTGATGTGGTTTTTATCTCTTCCGGATGTGTACATCTGAAAAATAGTGCGGACAATGTGTGCTTCTGACTCATTGATCTGTGGAATCTGACCGGGATCCTTTGTATAGCCTAACGGAACCTTGCCGTTGTAGTAGCCTTTTTGAGCACGTACGCTCATACTCCGCCGCACTTCCACGCCTAAATTATAAGAATAAAATTCGTCCTGCCATTCGATGATCATTTCAATTAAACGTCCGTACATACCGTCCATGATCGGCTCACTGACAGAGATAACATCGATTCCAAGCTTCTTTCGGAGCATGGACTTATAAAAGGTACTTTCATCCTGATTTCGTGCAAATCGGCTGAATTTCCACACCAGAATGCAGTCAAAAGGCTTCGGAGTGTTTTTTGCCGTGGCGATCATGTTCTGGAACTGGACTCTGTTACCAGCCTTTCTTCCGGAACGTCCTTCCTGTTCCATGAAGATGTATTCCTTCTGAATGAGGATATTGTGGTTTGCCGCATAGCGCTGTATCTCGATCAGCTGAGATTCCGGAGATTGCTCTAACTGCATATCGGTGCTGACACGGATATAGACCGCAGCGGTCTTGATCTGATTCATAGTATCATCCTCCCATCGTTTCCGCGGGTTCACGAAAAGATATGTGTAAAAGGTAGAAAAAATACAGCCCCTCGAACAAAATGTTCGATTGCAAGGCTGCTCCGAAGATGATACAATTATTTTGCGAATTTGGTGTATATCTTCGGATGTATGCTTGCCGTCCTGGTGCTGGTAACGCCGGGGCGGTTTTTTAGTTGTGTAATTCTAATATACTAAGTGGATCGAAGTAAATGACATACTGGTCCACTTTGGTGCATATTCCGTATTTTTCTTTGTATGTGTTCAAAGCTTCATCTAAGAATTCTTCTGTAACTTCCAGATATTCTGCAACTTCATAGCGATTTCTGCAGCCGTACTTGTAGGCAGAGAGTAGATCGGCGAGATCAAACATCTTCCGGTAGCTCCAGAGCCTTGCTCTGCGTTCCTGTTTTCGGTTGCCGGCATCTTCCTGATCCAAGATATTTCCGACAGTGGTGTAGTGGTGTCCAAGCTCTTCTGCCAGTACGCAGGCTTTTTCAATCGATGTCATATCTTTTTCAATGGCAATGCTGCCATCGCAGTAAAAGCCCTTTAATCCATTCACATCGGACAAGCACATTTCTTTGATATGTAATGTGTTGTGCTGGGATTGTAAAGTTTCGTAATTCATGTGAGCAGTCCTTTTTTGTTTATGCAACGTAAAAGACCCCGTAGTAACTACGAGGTCTTCACATAATAACTCAAACCAATATTGATGCCCTTTAAGCTGAATTGATATATACTAGAGTTATTATAGCATAACAGATTCTCGAAGTCTATAAATGTTTATTCTAATTCATCATCTTCGACATCATAATCACTAGAATAAACCTCGGTAGTAGATTGTGACTGTCGGAATTCTTCGGCCAGCATTGTGCGATTAAATTCAGCAGTCGGCTCAATTTCCATAACAAGTTGCTCTAACTCGTTAATTGTGACATGGAAAAATTCCTTTCGCAGATTTACCTTATTTACACGTTTGTCATTTAATATATTATGAAGTTTATTTTCCAATCCAACAGCATCGTCTGAGAAGATAAAGCTATGTACATCGAATTTAAAAGGAACGGAAGCATCTCCCAGTTCATTAACTCGATCTTGTGGATTTAAACGTCTGGTCATGCCGATTTTAAATATATCTTCGCCGAATGATCCGAGATTACTGATGATATAGACATTTCCGGCTTTTCCATTTGCCAGCGATGTGATTTCTTCTTTTTTTACTACAACAGTAGCCAGTTGCGATTGAAGTTCAAGGATTCTAGCATTTAATTTTGCCATTTCATCATCAGCGGCAGTAGCAAGTTGTGCTTTAAGCGTTTCAATCTGTATATTGTATTTAGCTTCTTCCTTTTCAACCTTTTTCTTTTCAGCTTCCAGAGCCTTGCGTTCTTCAGCTTCCTGACGCATTTGTTCCTTAATAGCAAGCTGCTCTTGCTTAGCCTGTTCTTTTTTTACATAATAGTTGTACTCTATTTTTACAGCGTTAATAAATAGATACTCGATTTCGCCAATGAATTTAGTAAGCGTGCCGGCAATACTTTGATTTCCATCGCCAGCGATTTTAAGATATTTCTGAGTAACAGTTTTTACCTGATCAATGGAGGTATCTAATTTTTCATACTTTAAATTGTAAAGAATATTTTGCAACTCAGCTCTTAAAGCAATTACCATTAAACTATAAATAGCTTTATTGGTCTTCGTTGTATACCGCGCAGCATATTTTTCTAATAAATCAGAAATCTGTTTGTCATTTGCACGATAAGCTTTTCGAAGGTCTTTTACATCCATGCAATGCAATTTTAACATAATGCTTGGGCTAAGCTCTTCAAGATCGGAAATCTGTTCTGGTGTTATCTTCAGTGCAGATTGCGTTGGTTCATAATTAAAATACTGATCTAAAGCATAATCAACTGCTTTAACGAGTTCTTTCGAACGTGCGAGCTTGTTCGTCTGGGTTTTTGTGGATTTTATAAGTTTGTCCAATTCAGCACTCGCAGTTTCTTTTTGAGTAGTCAGGTTGGATACATCTGCAGATAGTTTATCTATCATTTCTTTTAACTGGAAATATTCGAAACCGCCGATTTCATTCATTTTTTGTTCCAAAGTAGATTTTTCATCTTGGAGAAGAGCATTCTGTTTTTTTAATTCGTATATTTCAGCTTTAAATTGATTTATTTTGAAAATATCTAAGAACCCCATATAAATAACCTCTTTCTGTAATTATTATTTAATCTTTCGGTCTGGCTGCCAGTAGCAGTTTCTTATATTCTTCAATTTTATCCAGTTCTTCCGGAGTGAAGTTTTCTCCGTCTTTGTGAGCTGCAATGGTGGTAATTCCATCACTGTCGCGAAAATATTCTGCATTAACACCTAATACGTCTGCTATATCCAATAAAACATCTATATCTACTTTTTTATTATTACGCTGAATGATTGAATAAATTGTAGTAGGAGCAACATTAATTCTTCTTGCCAGCTCAGATACCGTCATATTTTTTTCTTTTAATAAGTCGTTTAATTTGTTTCCAATTCCCATTTTAATACCTCCGTAATAAGAACATATCATGCTGAGAAAAAATAATCAACAAAAAAATATGCAAATGCGTAAAAAAATGTTGACATGTACGCAAATGAGTAGTAAAGTAAAAATAACGACACGCGAATGCGTAGAAAAGAGGTGACAAAATGCCGTATTCGAATTTACGCGGAGAAATGGCAAAGCGAAAAATATTGATAGAAAACATTTCTGACCTGCTTAAAATACACAGAAACAGCGTTGCAAATAAAGTGAACGGAAAAAGTGCATTCACAATAGAAGAGTCAATGAAAGTACAAGAACATTTTTTCCCAGATTTAGAATTGAAATATTTGTTTGCTAGAGATGATTCTAAAGAACAGGAGGTGTAGCAGATAAGATGTCTTACGATTTTATAAAGAAGTCGGAAGGGAAGTGAAAAATTGAATTCTATTGTCGCACCAAATGTAAAGGAAATAATCAAAGAAAAGTGTCTGAAGCAAAGTGCGGTGGCAAGAAAAGCTGGATATTCAGAACAGCAATTTAGTTCAATGATGAACGGCAGAAAGATTATTAAAGACACCGATATTTTAAAAATCGCAACGGCTTTGAATGTTGATGTAAATCAGTTATTCAGGAAAAGAGAGTGATTAATCAGTTGACATATAGGATGTAGCATTTTAACAGTCGCTTTGTGGCAATAAAATAGCGGCACTGTGGTACCAGTACCGCTGAGGTTATTTTTCCTTATTTAGATAGTATCTTGCGGATTATTTCGTATGCAGTATATGCATTTACGAAAAAGCCGACTACATTTCCAATTAAGGTAAAAAAATCTTGTATTGTCCTTTGCGTACACCTCCTTTCATCAAGGAATGGTGATGCAAAGCACAGCCTTTAAAGTAATACCTTGGCAGTTCCTTTCCGGCGTAAAGCCTCAAAGCGATTGTCAAAATGCTACATCTGAATTTTATATACGTCATGGTGGTATGTCAACACGAAAATCTCGATATGTTGAGAAAAATCTCAATAAGTTTATTGATATGACAAACGATAGGAGGTGTAGCAGATGGCAAGAGTAGTAAAACCAACACTGGGACAAAAGAAAATCATGACCAAGAACGGGCTGGACTGGCATACATGGAACGTAGCAAACGAGGATAACGTATCACTTACGCTGATCAGCAAGAAATCCGGCAGAAAAAGAGTGATTTTGAAGTAAACCGGTACAACCGGTTGTTCATAAGATTTACCAAATAAAATTCAGGAGGGCGTCCATGAATATAGTTAATCTCATACATATCGGCGAAGAAGTCTATAACATGGATGATTTGCCGGAAGAAAAAAAGCTGGAAATCGGAATGAAATTGACGGAACGGTCGCTGGTAGGAATTGGTTATAAAAAGAACCAATCCGAAGAAAACAGAATAGGGGTATAAGCCCCATAAGGCGCGAGGTTGGCTCTGGGAGCTAAAATCCAACAACCATAAAAACCTCTTTAATGAATTTGTGCATATTTATATGAAATCCGGTTCGAATCCGGCTCGTGCCATTTGGCTGACCATAATGCAGCCGTGGGTTTTATGGAGATTTAACCCAAAACAGAGCATTATGGAGTGGGCGGTATAGTCGCGCGGCCGCCTATCTAAGGACCTTTAGCTCAGTTGGTCAGAGGGACCGGCTCATAGCCGGTAAGTCGCAGGTTCGAGTCCTGCAAGGTCCATTTCGCAAATGCGCGAAAGAAAAGGAGAAAAAAATGAGTAAAAAAAGATGGGACAAGCCAAACGAAGCACTCTGGATGATAGTTTTTATGATCAGTTTCTTCCTGCTGAGTGCAGACAGCGTGATCGTATTGCTGATCAGTTTAGCTATGATGGGGCTGGCAGCGTACAAGCTGAGAGACATGGATCTGGAGGACGAATGTGTATAAAAACAAAAGCCCCTTCGAGACTTTGGCGAGCCGAAGGGGAAAAAGTTTAGAAAAACGTTTTGTATATTCTATCAGAAAACAAAAGGCAGGTCAAATATGAAAAGAACGATTTGCGACAAATGTGCAAGGAAATCCT
>CAZLQJ010000038.1:0-18000 GCA_964561705.1 uncultured Lachnoclostridium sp.
CCTCAGTGGGCTCAGCTGCAGGCTCCTCGGTGGGCTCGGCCGCGGGCTCCTCGGTGGGCTCGACTGCGGGCTCCTCGGTGGGCTCGACTGCGGGCTCCTCGGTGGGCTCAGCTGCGGGCTCCTCAGTGGGCTCGACTGCGGGCTCCTCGGTGGGCTCAGCTGCGGGAGCTTCGGTAGACTCAGCTGCGGGTTCCTCGGTGGACTCTGCTGCGGGAGCTTCTTCCTTCTTCTCCTCAACAGGTTCAACGGTTACTTCTTCAGATACCGGAGCAGGTTCGGCTGCGGGAGCAGGCTCTGCGGCAGGCGCCGGTGCGGGAGCGGGTTCCGGTTCGGCTGCGGGAGCCGGTGCCGGTGCAGGAGCGGGTTCCGGCTTCGGTTCGGGGGCCGGAGCGCTTACCTCGGCAGGAGCCTCGGGAGCAGCTTCTTCTGCAATCGCGATGGTGGTCATGGTTACAGCCAGTACAAGCGCCATCATAATAAGGCTCATTTTCTTCAGCATTTTCTTCATGAGATATGCCCTCCTTTTATCGTCCTGGGTCAAAGCCCTTATCTTTAAGTAAGATTGTGACTTTATTGTACTCCAGAACCATTACAAGTGCGGTTACATTTTCTCTCAAGAAGTGTTTCTGACGAAAGTTTACAAATAATTAACTTGACTCGCTGTTCCACTTGCAATTATGCCTGTTTTTTCGATTTTATTGTTGTTCTTAATAGGGATTTAATTGTTTGCTGGATTTTCTGCCTCTTTCTCCGGTGCCTTCATATCACTGCTGAGCGGTCCCACGCGATAATTGAAGGCCACATTTGAATTCGGATACTTGGCGAAGAACAATCGTTTCACCCTCTCCATCACAATGTTACCAGTCGTGTAATTAACCGTGGGAAGTAACAATGCGAGGATTGTCGGACTGAAATGCGTAATTGTGTCACCTTTTCGCAGATTTTGCTTCAAAAGTTCCAACAGACCCGACATGATGTTTTCTTGCTTGATGGTATCCATGGGCTGGCCGTTGATATTGCTGACCATGATAACTGCCAGGAACATAGTGGAACCCAGACGTTCCAGATTGCGCATCTGCAGATTGAAGATTTCCTTGAACACAGCATATTCACAAATGAAAGCGCCGCGCTGCTCTCCACTCTCGCGGAGTTCGTTTCGTATGGATTCCAGATTGAATTCCAGAGTTTTGCCCGCATTGACAATCTGCTTGTAAAACTCCTGCATATCCTCGCTGGGCTGTATGCCCAAGTAACGGTAGTGCAGGTGCATGACATGCTTGTACTGAATGAGAGCCTCATTGTTGCGGTTGGTCTTGATCAGCGCGCTCATTAGATCCATGTGCAACTGATCATCGAAATTATCCACATCCAGCGCAATACGGCAGGCGTTGACAATTTCCTTGTAATCCTCCTGGCGCTTGAGCATGTCTACATAAGCGTAAACCGAAGCCATATAGCGGCTATGCATGGCCGTAGCGCGGGCCAGCACCCATTCGTTCTGCTCACTGTTGACCAGCAGATCGCCCTTGTAGAGCTCCAGCAAACGCTTGGTAAGAACTCCACGAAGATGGTCATCATCCTTGGATGCAGCCAGCTGGCGGAAGATTTCTTCGATCGCATACACGTCAACGGTCATATCCGGCATGCTTTCCCAGTGGTACGCGCCACGATCCGCCACGATGCAGCTGCCCATACCCGGGGAAAGCTGGTTCAGGGTGGCACGCACTCGGCTGACCAGGGTCTTCAGTGCATTTTCCGGATTGCTGCTCTTTTCATCCGGCCAGAGCATAGCCAACAGGCGATAGTTGGGAACCGACTGGCCTTCCTGCAGAATCAAATTCTGCATCAGAGCAATACCCTTACGGGACTTATTGATCATCTGATCCTTTTGTTGTTCGTTGATGTAGATGGCAAAATTGTCCATCATTTGGATATGTATCCGATCGCTCATTTATCCTGCTCCTTTCAGCCGGGGATGCGCTTGCGCATCAGCTCTGCATTCACTGCATAGGAGATTGCAACATCCCGGTCAATTTTCTTTTCACGGAAGAGGCGCAGCAATTCTGCATCCATGGACAGCATGCTGCCATCCGCTGCCCCTCCATAGATTACATTATCAATCTGATGGGTTTTTCCGTCTCGTATCATATTTGAAATGGCGTTATTGACAGTCATCACTTCAAAGACGGGAATCTGGTGACCATCGATAGAGGGAACCAGACGCTGGCTGACCACAGCTCGCAGCACCATGGACAACTGAATTCGCAGCTGCTGCTGTTGATTGGCAGGGAAAGCGTCGATGATACGGTCGATGGTCTTTGCGGCTCCCACCGTATGCAAGGAAGAGAGCAGTAAATGGCCCGTCTCCGCCGCAGTGATAGCAGTCTGCATAGTATCATAATCGCGCATTTCGCCCAGCATAATCACATCCGGAGCCTGACGCAGAGCCGCGCGCAGGGCACGGGAGAAAGTAGGGGCATCATTGGGAACCTCTCGCTGGCTGACCATACCCACACGATGGGGGTGCAGGTATTCGATGGGATCCTCAATGGTTATGATATGATCCTCACGGCTGGTATTGATGCGATCCACCATACATGCCAGGGTTGTACTCTTACCGCTGCCAGCGGGGCCTGTGACAAGGATCATACCGCTGCGCATCTTGGTAAGACCGATTACTTCTTCCGGGATACCGATGGCCTTGGGATCCGGCAGACCGAAAGCAACAACGCGATAGGTTGCGGCCAGGGTGCCGCGCTGCTGATAAGCATTGCAGCGGAAGCGGCACAGCTTTTCCAGGGAGAAGGAGAAATCATCATCCCCATTTTCAAGGAGAAGGTTCATGTCCCTCCCGCGCGCCATTTCATAGGTCTGGCCAATGAGCTTTTCGCTTTCATCGGGCATAACCCGCTCGTCTCCCAGCGGAACCATGCGGCCATTTACCTTCACCTTCACCGGAGAACCGGGAATGATGAAGATATCCGATCCGCCCATCTCCACTGTTTTTTTGAGTATATCTCTCAGTTCCATTTGTTCACCACTATCTCATTCTAAGCTGCCATTATTCAAAGGAAGGTTCTCCTTCAACAGCAACAAACATATGCTCCTGCCAGGAAAAACGTTCAGCTTCTCCAGGGGGCATGATTTTCACTGCACACATGAGCACGCGCCCATATTGGGATTCCTGCTGCCAATGTACGGTATCTGCTTCCATTTCCATACCGTCAGGCAGTTGGGCAGCCACCAGGCGCAGGTATTCTTCCATATCCGCAGCCTGTCCCGCACATGCAGCGAGCACTCCGTCCAGCTCCGCCAGCTTATATTCCGCCTCAGCGGTAGCGGCATATTCCGACACCGCAAACTGAACCCCGCGCTCCGTGAGCTTATGGTCTCCGCGGGCATTGATGAGGGCCAGCAGTCCCAGCACGCTCATGCTCACAACCACAACCACCAGCAGCAGCGACGCCGCACCCGGGCCGATGCGATATTCTCTGCGCTTCATGCAACCGCCTCCCCGGGAATATAGAGAGCCCATGGAAGCTCCACAATAGCCTTATCCCTGTACAATGCACGCAGCGTTGCCGTGCGCAATTCGCCTGCAGGCGCTTCTTCCTGCGCAAATTCCACTTCTATGGCATATTCCTTGCCGGACAACAGCCAGGTTCCATTTTCACAAACAAAACCTTCCTCTTCAAGGATCCTGTTTTCTTCATCTGCAGCACGGAGCCTTTCAGCCAAGTCCTGCAAATCCACCAGGGCTTCATTATGAATGCCTGCGCGGCGGCTGTATTCGCGGGCTGCGACAAAGGTTTCAAGAATCACAGTGGAACAAAGGGCGAAGAACAGCACCGCAATCATGATTTCCACCAGCAGAGCATTCTGGTTTCTACTTCTGCTCATAGGGCTCCTTCCTGAACGCAGTTGAGCGCCATATGGAGCGTACGGGCCCTGCCCTCCGCATCCTCAACATAAATCTTCAGCATTCCGCCGGCCAGTTCCGGACGGAATGCCTGAGCTTTGCAAATAACCTCGCCATAGCCAGGTTCAAAACCTTGATCCGCAGCAGAAAACAACTCCCGAAGCTTGCCATCATAGCAATAGACCTTGGTTTCGTAATGCTCATCATCAGCAACCCAATCAAACACCAATACATCTATACCGGCGATATTTTCCGTGCGAATAAGGTTTTCAGCATTGTTGCCGCGCACGGCATTGTTCACATAACTGTAGAGCACACGCCTTGCATTATGAATTTCCGTCTGATCCACAATACCCCGATAGAGCTGTGCTCCAAGCAAAACCATCAGGGTTGAAAAAACGGCGAAAACTCCCAACAGCAAAAATACAAATGCCTGGGAGATAACGTGGCTTTTCAGATTTATTCTTTTATTCAATGCCCGTCGCCCCCTTCATGCTCACCCGAATTTCCGGAATGATATTTGAAGCGAAGGCCTCATAAGAAACCAGGAATCGGCTCTCATCATAGGCCAGACCATAATTCTCCACCAGATAATCCAGCTCCTGGGGATAAACGCCCTCAACCGCATAGCAGGTAACCACCGCATTGCGCACGGCATTTTTTACCGTTTCTATCTGCGCAGTTTCAGACGTTGTCCCAATATAATCCAGCAAGGCAAAGGAGGCAGTGAAAAGCAGTGCAAACACAACCAGCGTTACCGCCAGTGATCGCACAAAGTCACCTTTTCCCTTCTTCATGCCGTTTTCCTTCCTTATTATAGATTACAATATGCTGGAAATGATGCCCGCCATCGGCAGCATGACCGACAACAGCACCGCACCGATGACCACACAGAGCACGGCTACCAGCGTCGGTTCGATGATGGAGACCAGGTTATCAATACCATCCTCCACCTGGGTTTCGTATTCCTGGGCCACCTTGGCCATCACAGCATCTGCGCAGCCAACAGTGCAGCCCATGCGGATCATACAATTATAGAGTTCATCAAAGAGCTTGGTCTCCGTGAGCGCATCAGCAAAGGAATCACCCTGCGCCACACGGCTGCGTACACGGTCGATCTGTTCCCGGGCAACCGCATCCTCCAGAACCAGGGGAACCATCTCCAGTGCACCATCCAGCGGGAAACCACTGGAGAGCATCATGGACAGAACAGAAGCCACGCGAGAGGAAGCCAAACGGAAGCCAACCTTGCGGATCGGCGGAAACAGATTGCGCAGCAGGTTGAGTATCCTACCCCGCAGTTTCGTTTTCAGAAGCAGGCAGCAAACCAGTACCGCCAGAACCACAATACCCACGGCTACCAGCAGAATCCAACCGATTCTCACGCCGAAATTCATCATGCCGCTGCCAGACGCTGTCAATTCCACACCCATATTGCCCAGCACACGCTGGAATACCGGCAGAACCTTGATGATCATCACCAGCAGAATCAACAACATCATTACACCCAGCACCAGCGGATAAGTAACGGCGCTGACAATGGCCCGGCGAATACGGCTTTCACGGCTGTAATAAGTGGACAGACCGTTCATAACCTCTTCCAGGCGGCCGGTACGCTCGCCGATGCCCGTCATTTCCACCAGGTACCTGGGCCATCGTGCATCCTGCTTCAGCGCCTCATACAGCGATCCGGACAGCGGGAGCGATTGATTCAGCCGTTCATACATTTCCGCTGCAGCGCTGCTGCGATGGGTCTGAGCCAACGCTTCCATACCTTCAAAAAGCGTCATGCCCGAATTCAGCATCATTGCAATCTGCGCACAGAAGTTGGAAAGCTCTTCCGGGGAAACTGCCCGGCGCGTTCTGATCTGTTTCGCCATAATCCTTCTCCTCTTTGTACTCACGTACACTGCGCTCAATGCGCCGTCAATAATATCTCTCCATGGTATAAACCGCATCGTTAGGCATACCGTTAAGGGCCGCGGTCACATCCAGCCGTTGGTATTCCCCATCAATGAGCACATGGTTCCATGCGTGATAAATATCATCCGCATAACCGATAACCAGCTGCGTGGGTATACCCTGCGATCGAAGCATGCAGGCTGCAATGGCTGCCAGATCCTGGCACAAGCCTAACCGGGTTTCAAAGCATCCATCCACATCGCCCAGGTAGCTGCCCGGCGTGGTCAATGCCCGGACGTAATCGTAGGCAAAACCCTTGACCATAAAATCCCGCACAGCTTCGAGCTTTTCTGCATCGGTTTCTAGGCCGGAACAGAGTTCCTCCGCTTTTGCAACTGCCGGGGAATCCTGATTATAATTCACATACTGGCTGGGACACAGGAAGGCAGCTTCTTCGCTGGAAAGTTCTACGCTGAAGCTTAATTCCGCTTCCTTGGAATACTTATTGGACTTTATATTCTTATACAGGGAGCAGGTATAACTTCCCGAGCCCATCTGCAGGGGAAAAACCTCGTATTCGCCTTCGCCATTCAGATCATAGGTGAAGATCGTATCCCCACGGGAAACACGCAGCTTGAGCTTTTTAGACGTCGGAGCGCTCTTCGCCATGATATAACCGTCCGACATATGGCTCACATCAAGAAGAAGATCTTTCTTCTGATAGGTTTTTTCTCCGGTAGCCTGGGGCCAGACCATCCGGCCGTATACGGCCAGCGCTCCCAGCCAGAGGCAGGTCAGCAAAAACAACAACAGACACGCACCGGCTGCACGCCGTGCTCTACGGAACGCAAACATGCGCGTCCTCCCTCCAATGCTTACAGCACACTTGCACTGCTTGTAACTATCTTTGTAACGAAAACTTTCCACTTTCTTCTATATATTGTATCACAACCATGCACCTGTTTTCAATTGAAAGGGGGCTCAGAATGTGGCAATGATTCTATGTTTTTGCGAAATTCTCAGGAACTCAATAATTTCTTTATTTATCTGTATTTTTGCAGGATTTTTCGTGTTATAAAGCGAAGTTTTTAAGATATATTTTTTATTTCTGAAGATAGACGAAAGGAGGACCCTTTACCCATGCACAAGCGCCTGAGATCCGGTTTTCTTTTCGTTTTTCCGATTACATGCCTCATTGCCTGCCTGGCCATTTTGCTGGTAGCGCAGACCTTCCATCTGGATAGTTCCCATCTCTCCATCCCGGAGGCAGCCGGCTTCAACAACGGTTGGAGCATAGTGGAAAACGAAATCGAAACCCCTATTGACGTTATCCCCCGCGCCCTCACCATTGAAAAGGGTTCCATCCTGCTGAAAAATAGTCTGCCCTCCATCGATGGCAGCGGCAATGTGCTCTGCTTTAAAACCAACAGCGAAAAGGTTCGTGTAATGGCCGACTCCCAGGAAATCTATTCCTACGGCCTGCACGATGAAACACCCTTCGGTCATTACTATGGCAACGTGTGGATTATGGTTCCGCTGGAGGAAAGCCATTCCGGATGTGAGCTTTCCATTGAGCTCACCGCCCTGTCGGATGAATCGCTTTCCAGCAATTACAACTTTTATTTGGATCAACGCAGCACTGTAATCCTGACACTGATTGCAAATAACTTCCTGCTTTTCTGCAACTGTGTGATCTGCCTGGCATGCGCTTTCCTGTTGATCCTGTCTGCATTCCTGCACGTCCGTGACGGATCAAAGGATTCCCGGATGCGTATTTATCTGGGCATTTTCACTTTGCTGGGACAGTTGTGGGCTTTGTCGGATACGGGACTTTTGCAGCTGTGCATCGGCAACAAAGCCGTTGCCTATCTCCTTACGCACAGCACCTTTATGCTGATGCCCGTGCCCTTCCTGCTCTACCTCTCTGAGCTCTTCCCTCGCTGGGAAAAGAATTACCGCAATCTGAGCATCGCCTTCTGCGGCTATTATCTGGTGCGCCTGCTGCTGTATACCACAAATGTTCTTGAACTCAACCGGGGCGTAACCACCACCCACTTCCTGATTATCATTAGCATCTGTTATGCCGTGATCCTCAGCCTTTCCGACCCGAAGGATACCCTGAACCGGCTCACCCTTTACGGCCTGTTCCTGTTCTTCGCCTGTGTTTTCCTGACGATCCTTGCCTTCTATCTGACTCCCCAGCGCTCTTCCGGCCACTTGAATTACACGCTGATTCTGAGCCTCGGTATCGATGTGCTGCTGCTCTTCTTCTATTCCGCATTGTTGCAGAGCCATGTTGCCATCGCCAGCCATGCCTCGGATGTTGAGCATCAGGCCTATACCGACGCCATGACGCAGGTGAAAAACCGTGCTGCATTCAACCTGGAAATTGAACACCTCGATTCCCAGACCTGTCCGCGGCTCACTCTTTTTATGGTGGATCTGAACAACCTGAAGCAGATCAACGATACCCTGGGCCATCCCACCGGCGATAAACTGATCTGTGACCTGGTGAATTGCCTGGAGGGTGCATTCGGCTCCCTCGGCAATATCTACCGCTACGGCGGCGATGAATTCGTAATCATTATTGAAGATGCTTCCCTGGAAGACGTCAGCAAAGCCCGTGACCGTTTTGATCAGCTGGTACTGCAGCATGCCCAACGCGGCGGCTGCGAAATCAGTGTAGCCGTTGGTATGTCCAGTCGACTGGAACCCCAGCATGACAAACTGCACGTCTCTGAGCTTCTGCATCTGGCAGACGTGGCTATGTACCGCCTCAAAGCGCGCCAGAAGACGGCTCCTGCATCCATGCCGGGTATGCGCCATCATTGGATGGAACAGATTGACGCCGCAACCGGTATCCTCACCTTCTCCGCCTTCAAGGCAAGGGTTTACGAGGCACTGGCTGCCGCTGAGAACGTATTCCCCTGCATCATCAATTTCGATCTGAATTTCTTCGATGGCTACAACAACCTCTTCGGTTGGGATGCGGGTAACCAGCTTTTGCAGAAGCTCACCTCCATGGCCATGAACCTGTGCGGAAAAAAGGGCTTCTGTGCCCATGGCGACGCCGATTCCTTCTGGGTGTTTGCCGATGCCCCGGATCTGGATACCCTGACCCGCCGCATTACCGATGAAACCAAGCGCTTCCAGAGCCAGCTGGGTGATTGCCTGCTCTTCCCCAGCTTCGGTATCTACCGCATCAATGAGCACATGTCCCCTGTGAGCGATATGTGCAGCCGCGCCACCAGCGCAAAGAAAACCATCAAGGGCCATTTCGATGTACTCTACGCCGTATATAACGCGGAAGAACACCTGCAGCGCATCGACAATATGAAGCTGACCTCCTATATGCAGAAAGGCCTGGACAGCAATGAATTCATTGCCTTCTTCCAGCCCAAGTTCTCCCCGGACGGCAAGCACCTGATGGGCGCGGAGGCGTTGGTTCGCTGGGCCCGTGCATCCGGCATTTCCGCATCCCCTGCAGAATTCACCGAGCTGTTTGAGCAAAGCGGCCTGATTCTTGCGCTGGATTGGTATATGCTGGAACAAACCTGTATCTTCCTGCGCCGCCAACTGGATAACCGGAAAAAATGCGTACCCATTTCCACCAATTTCTCCCGCCTGCATGTTTATGAGGATGATTGCGTAGATCGTGTACGCCGTCTGGTAAACAGCTATCATCTGCCCCACAATCTAATTGAAATCGAATTCACGGAAACCGCCCTTGTACAGAGCTCCAAGCGTATGCTGCGCTTGATTGCCGATCTGCGCAAGGAAGATTTCATCGTCACCCTGGATGACTTTGGCAACGGCCTGTCTTCCCTGAGCATGCTCAACACCCTGTCGGTGGACGTCATCAAGGTAGATCGCGCCCTGCTCTGGAATTCCACCAAGGGCGATCTGGATCCCGCTGTTCTGAGATTCGTTCTTTCCCTGTGCAGACACCTGAACATCCATACCGTGGTAGAAGGCGTTGAAACCAAGGCCCAATTCGATCTCCTTGGAAACAGCGAATGCGATGTGCTGCAGGGCAATTATCTGGCCCCCGCTATGTCTGAAACAGATTTTGAAGCCGTTCTCGAGGAGCATCAGACGGAAATTTCAGAGCGTGGGACCCTCGGAAAGATCAAAAACTGGCTCAAAAACGGAACTTCAAATTGAAGTCGATTTGAAGTCTTTAAAATGAGCTACAAATGGCTAAGTCTGTAATGGTTGTTTACTTTCATTTCGTGTATAATAAAAGTAGTATGCAGAAAGGCTGAGTAATCATGGCTGAATTTAAATTGGGACTGAATGAACAAAATGCGGAACAGTGCCGCCAGATTCTGGCCCATTTGCCGGGCGTTTTCGCTGCAGGTCTGCGCTTCGACGAGCAGCAGCTGGTAGAAATTCACATCCTGGCTTCCACGGAGAGAAATCCCAAACAGATTGCACGCGATGTACAATCTGCGCTGTTTGCTGCCTACGGCGTGGAAGTGGATCACCGCATCATCAGCATTGCCCAGCTGCCCGAGGATCCCTTCCTCCCCAGAGAACTGACCGAGGTGGAAAACCAGGAGCCGCAGCCGGAGTTTGAACCTGCCCGCAGCGTACGCCTACTGTTCAATGGTATTGATACCAACCTGAAGGACGGCACCTACCAGGTAAAGGTACACCTTTCCTATGATGGTAAGAGCTTCTCCGGCGAAGCCAAATGCCGGGATACCAACATCCAGCGCAGCCGTACCATCGCCACCGCTACCCTGGACGCCGTACATGCTTTCCTTGGCAGGGAGTATTTCAGCCTGCTGGAAGTCAAGCAGGTTAACATCTGGGGCGTAGCAGTTGTAATCACTGTAATCGAGTATCTGGAGAAGGATCATTCCGAGCCCCTGATTCTCATCGGCGCGGCAGTTCAGCACGACAACGCCTCTGTTGGCATTGTACGCAGCACGCTGGACGCCCTCAACCGCAGCATCAGCAAGCTCTGCTGAATTCAATATTGTATTCAAGTTTAAGCAGGCCATCAATCCAACCGGTATTCTATCATTTTAGCGAAGCGGAATATCGCATGTCTGGTTAGCGAAAGACATAGCCTTTATGAAATGGAGGCTATATTCGTGAAGAAGGCTAACATCGTTGCAGCTCTCATGGCTCTGGCATCTTTTGTACTGTCTGCAGGTGCTTACATTTCCTGGAGATAATCTCTTAGAGCAATATGATGGCCTGCTTAATTCATTTATTTATGCATTTCAACACAACAGCAAGCGGCAGAACCGGACGCCGCGAAAGGGGAACTCTGTGAGGACACGCGCGAAGATTTATATCTCTTTGATCTCTGCCATAGGTTTATTCCTGAGCATCAAGAGTTGTTATGAATATTTCCTTCCGATCTTCACGGGAGCAACATCCATTTCTCTGCACATGATCGCCATTCCCATTCTGGTCTGTGCGTTGTGCCGTTCCCTCCCAATCACCATACGCAACAATGAATCGCTGGATCTGTCCGTTATCAGCGTTCTGGCAGTATACCTGACCCGGGGAAGCGCTGCAGCTATTGTTGTATACACCATCAGTACTTTTTTCTCTTTTGATCCCGTTGAAGGAAAGAAGAAATATCGTCATTTCTTCAGCATCGGCATTGAAAAGGTATTGTTCAATAATGCAACCGTTATTCTGTCGGTCATCCTGCCTGCTTTGCTCGTAGAAAACCTCACCGCATGGACGCCGGGAAACCTGACCCTGCCCACGGTGTTGGTTCCCACCGCGCTCTTTTCCCTGCTGACCTTCGTTATCAACGGCCTTCTGCAGATGACCATGTTCTGCCTGAACAACATGATCGCTCCTGCGGATATGGTGCACATGATGTTCGGCCTTACCCCCAACGTAATCGCCGCCATGCCCATGGGCCTGTTGATGGCTGTTGGTTATTCCACAGAAGGATACATGTGGGTTGTTATCCTGATGCTGGCGCCCCTGCTTCTGGCACGCTACGCCTGGAAGCTCTACCTCTATTCTGAAAGTGCAAGAACCCGCCTGATCAAGGCATTCATCAATAGCATAGAAGCAAAAGACAAGTACACCCAGGGTCATTCTGAACGCGTGGCCACTTATTCCGTACAGATTGCCCGCCAGATGAAGCTCAAACGACATCAGATTCAGTTGATTCGCCAGGGCGCCGTGCTGCATGACATCGGCAAGATCGGCATTTCTGACAATATCCTCAACAAGCCCGGACGTTTGGATGAGGATGAATATGCCGCCATCTGCAATCATCCCCTGATTGGTGTCAGAATTCTGGAAGAAGTCGGCCTGGAACCTGAGGTTCTCGAAATGGTACGCAGCCACCATGAACGTTACGATGGCACCGGCTATCCCGACAAACGTTCCGGCAGTGAACTCTCCCTGGCTTCCCGCATCCTGTGCGTTGCCGATGCATACGACGCCATGACCAGTGACCGACCCTACAGAAAGGGTATGCCCCTTGAAAAGGTACTGCAGATTATGGAAGAATGCAAAGGCACCCAGTTTGATCCTGAAATTGTAGACGCCTTCATTAAAACCCTGGAGAAGAAATAAAATGCTGCTGGTTTATTTCGTAATCGCGGCCCTTCCCATTGGCTATCTGGCTGGCGGCAGCCTGAACAATATCCGGTACGCCCGCCTGCACCTTGCAATTCTGCCCTGCGCTGCCTTCCTATTGGAAGCATCCATCGGCTTGCTCAGCAAATTGCTGGTTGCACCACCGTCGGAATGGCTGGGAAAGCTGGTATGTCTGGAATACCTGATGCTCACGGTTTTTATCTGGATCAACCACCGGATAAAGGGCATGGATATGCTGGGCGCAGCTACGCTTGTGAATTTTATCGTAATTGCAGCAAACGGCTTCCGGATGCCAGTTACCCCCATCATCTATGAATATCCCAATCTATTCCACTTTGTGGAACGCATTCAAACCGGCGATCTTCCTGAATATGTATTGGTAGATTGGAACGGTCCCCTGTGGTTCCTGGGCGATACGCTCCCCCTCGGCACAGGTCTTGCCAGCATCGGCGATCTGATGATGGCACTGGGCGTAACGATAATCATCATCGACATGATGATGGCCAAGCCACCTAAATGGAAGAGACGGCATCACCGCCGATACTATGATAGGGATTACTATTATGAAGACAGATACTATCATCATAGGAAACATTATAAAAGAACCCGTTGGAGTTAAACTCCAACGGGTTTTGTTTTAATGGATTGACTCAGAGATTTTCCTCAATCTCTGCCAGCATATACATACCGGTTCCCGCATAAGGCGTTGCCAGTACATAGTTGCGATAGGGCATCAGATCCGTATCCGGGAAATAATCCGTCCAGACTTCATCGTCTACCGGCATATAAACGGTATAATAATCCGCTTCATCCGGCTGAGTCAAGGAAAACTCACCGGGCATCTGCGCCAGTTCACTCTCCAGAAGCAATGCCTGTTCATTTTCATCCATCAGCACGATGCCATTTCCCTCAAGGAAGGCTTCAGGTCTGCTTTCATCAAAGAGTCCGTTCACATTCAAACCAATGGTAAAGCTGGGCACCAGGGTGGAAATTTCCACCTCTGTATATTCCGTGCACAGCCACAGGCTCACATCCCATGCGTCCTTTTCCTCTTCTTCACCTTCCCCTGTAATGATCACAGGATCAATGCGCGCTTCCAACCAAAGGCCATTGAGCGCATCACGTGTAAAAACAGGTTCTTCCATGGCATTGAAATCCAGATCCATTAAATCAATCGCATCTTCACCGGAAGAAAGCATGTACGATGCCAGCTTGCCTGCGTTACCAGTAAACAACTCTTCCTTACGGAAGCACAGTTCTGCATCTCCATTGCGGAACAGCAGGTTGCTGAAGTCCTTATCCTTATGGAGGTAATCCAGTTGCGCCAGATTAAGTCGCAGAATGCGGGACACAATTTCGCCTTCCTCGTCCGGCTGAGCAATGATCATAAAGGTATGATCGGTAAGCTCCTCTTCCCCTTCTATCACATGCTGAATGGACAACAGTTCATAGTCCATAGGAGTTCCCACTACATCGTATACGATTCCCAGAGCATCCGTGCCAGTCTTTCCGGAGCCAACACTCAGATAGGCTTCCACCAAACGATCGCTGGAATTTTCAGCCTCTCCTTCCTCATAGCCGCCGTAGAAGTCATAGCCCTCCCAATAGCCGCTGGATGCCGAGAAATCATAGTTGTAGTCCGAATCCGTTCCGGTAGAACCCTCCATTCCCGGCGAAGCAACGGAATAAACCTTGATGTCCACCGGTTTGACCATGGTCACACCAGTCCAGTCATAGTTCGTGGTATCCGCAGGAGTGAACACCACATTGTGCTTGCTGATACCTGCCGCAGGAACGATACTTCCATTCTCCCAAGCGAAGCTGCCTGCATTGGTACTGCCGCCGGTGAGCTTACTCTCTGAAAGCTTCTGACCGGTCACCAGATAGCCTGCAGTGGGCCAGGAGATAGCTGCCGGCTTGGCCACGGAGATGACGTAAGCGATTACTATGCCTCCTGTGACGTAGTTACCCTTACCAGCAACCTTAATTCGCTGTTGTCCTGCTTTAATTCTATCGAATCCGTCAACATTCTTTATTTCAATCTCGCTGAGCGAAATTTCATAATCATCTACAAATACTCGCAATTTCTGAGGGATTTGCTCTCTCCCATTATAGACTAACTGTTCACAAGAAACACGAGTATTCTTAGCAGACATAGTTAAGGGTTCAACAGTTAAGGTGAGCGTATCCTCTTTTAATACATATTCTTTCTTTGCTTCACCTTTAAGCTCTAGTTTTAAACTATATTTGCCAGCATTTCCTCCACTTGCTGCATTCCAGCGACCTTCGATATCAGCTTTTCTTACATCTCCCTTTACTATTTCGAAATCTGTAAATTCCCAATTCGGTTTCCATTTAATCTTGGAATCCTTTAGTTTTACACTCACTTCTTCGCGGGTCTTTACAGGATGCATGTCCATCCATTTACTGGCAAAACATTCATCCTCTACAGCCGCATCCCTCATCCATATCCTGTATTGTGTGTCTTCTTTCAAGTTAAAGACTCGACCATCTCCAAGGCTAAAATCAGGTGCATCTGCCCCTTCCAAGGAAAGAGCCAGTTCGAGGCCAGAAGGCACAGCAAATGTCAACTTGGAAACACTGTTGTGCGTCACGGCACTCATGTCCAGGGTCATTTCAGAATAATCCCGACGGGTAGGCAGAGTGATCTGCACTTCCTCACCCTTGCCGCCTGCGTTCATCAGGATCAGTGCGGCTGTATAATCCGGTGCAGATGCATCATGCCTATCCGGATCAATTCCCAGATCCGCCAGCTTATAGCTTACACTGGATTCACCCTTGGGCCAATTTTTATCGACGGAAATGCCATTTTCATCAACCGCTCGCAGCGTCCAGCCGTCAGGCATGTCACAGTTCACCGAAATGGCGACCGTTTCCTTCACATAATCCACCGCAAGAGTCGGAATGCACATATCTACCGCTACATAAGCCGAAGCAACTATCGTTTCATTCTGAATTGTATTTACGGTAAGAACGTTGTATGCATCCTCGGCGGTAGCGGTATAACTGGCAGAAGTTGCGTCTGAGATGTTCTCTTCGCCGCGTTTCCACTGCCACGTGATCTCTGCCACTTCGCCATTGAACACAGCCGTCACGGTTTCACCTGCCGTAATGCGTTCATCCACGTCGATGGACAGCAGCGGATCATCATAACGGCGCAACTGCGCACCTGCAGCCGCGGATATATTGCCATATCCGTCGGACAAGGTAACGAAAATATATTTTCCTATATCCGATTTCGAAAAACCTTTCTCCTGCAGGTTCAATTCAGCGCCCTGCACATCTTCCAGAAGTACAGCCTTTTCATCAAACACGGCTTCAGAGGAGAAGTACCATTTGAAAACAGGGAAACCTTCCTCAAAGATGTAAGTTCTCGCCGGAGCAGCCGTAATCACACTATCGAAATAAATGCTGTCTGCCTGGTCAATTACCACTTCCAGCTGGTCAGTTGCAGCATTGAATCCAGATTCCACCCACTCGGATGCAAAACCCGTCTCGGTTGCCGCGCTGCGCATATAGAGCGTATAATCCGTCTGTGCAGACAATCCGGAAAGAACCTCAGGGTTACCGGAAATCTTCGTCAGCTCAGTGCTTCCGGTTGCTCCATAAGCAAATTCAACACCTGGCACATCCGTACAGCTGAAGTCAATGCTTCTCTGTGAGCTTGCAGCAAATACAATCTGATCCTGCCCAAGCTGTTCAGGTGCAGCATTTTCAGCCACCACCGCGAACTCTTTTACAGCACCCTTCACACCATTGATTGAAAGATATACGCTGACCGTTTTTCCCGCCTGGTCACGCAAATTTTCAAACTTGAACTCAGCTACTGTCTCAGCAACCTCTGCCGTTGCAATTACAGCCTGTTCCGCTCCTTCCAGGGTAACCACTGCACCTGCAGGCACGGTTTCCGGGAATACAACTGTCAAAGTTTCAGATGCCGTATCCAGCTTGACTTCAGAGGGCGCAAAAGGCAATACCTGCGCTTCCAAAGATTCTGCGGTATATTCGCCTTCAGTAACGCAGCATTTGATTCCACAGCCAACTTCATCAAGGGAAAGCGTAAAACTATCAGCTTCAGAGACAGCTTCTTCCTGATTGCTGCGATACCATTTATACTCAGGCGCCTCAAGATTGGTTTCAACGCAAATCGTTTCACCTGCATAGAATACTTCTGCAGCACTGCCGTCATGGTGAACCAGTTTTGCGCTTACAGCATCAGTACAGACTGTTTTCATTGCAAAAGCCGTCCACTCTTCGGTATCAACTGCTCTTGCCCATACAGTGTAATCGGTGTCGCTGTCAAGATTCTGGAACATAACTACATTATGTGTTTCCAAAGAATCGTCAACTTCGTTTTTCAATTCAGAATCGGGTTGCTCTGCATCAGCTTCGGTAAGCGAAAGTCCGATTTCATAATTCTTCTTAATATTAAATGTAAAGGTCTTGTAGCCTGTTTCGTACTCCTTCTCATCGACCTTGACAAATACATCCTCCCAGTCAAGCGGCTCGAAAAGTAGGGGCGCAGCAACAGCTTCAAAAGCTATATAAATGATAGGCAGCTCAGCATTGCAGGTAAACTCTCCTTCAAGCACAGCCTGAAACGTAAAAACTGCAGCGGGATTCTCATGTTCAGGAATGTATTCCGTTCCACCGTTATCGTCATCGATACAATTCCAGGATACATTCACATCGCTGGTGGATCCATCACTCCAGACGGCTTTCAACGAAGATGGAAAATCCAGATCGTTCTCAGGCATACCATAAGGAACATTCATTCCCTGAGGAAGTGCACTGGTATCAAAGCTTTCAATCGATACTTCAAGCACTTCAGAATTCGGGGATTTTTCATCTACAATTTCATCGGAAGGAGCTACGGGTTCAGTCGAGTCCGCATTCTTTGCCTCATCAACGTCAGTAGGCAAACCACCGTCAGACGGAGAATTTGACACTACAGAATCACTTTCTTCAGAGGAATCCGAATCCATTTCAGGTTCTTCAGACGGCATCTTTGAGGATTCAGCGCCTGTACTCTCGCCATCCGATTCAGAAGGAGTATTATTCTCCACGGGTGGATCTACTTCCGGTTGAGGTTCAGGATCCGGTTCAGGCTGTGGTTCCGGCTCAGGCTGTGGTTCTGGTTCAGATGCAGACTCCTGGGCAGGCTCAGGCTCAGAGACCGGCGCAGGTTCCTGAGCAGACTGAGGTTCAGGCTCGGGAGCCGGTTCTGGTTCTGGTTGCGGTACCGGGTCAGAAACAGGCTCCGCAACAACAGGCTCCAAGACTTCTTCCGTAGCAAAGCCGGAAAGCGGAACCATTCCCACACACAAAATGCATATAAGCCATACTGCTATTATTTTCTTCAATATATTTCTCATGGAAGAACCTCCATAAAGCATCCACAAATAATATGATAGTATACCATTCTCATTTTACTATATTGTCTTTTCGAAAATACGTCTATTTTGCAACATTATTGTCACATACCTCATGATGGTAAAAGAAAAACTCCACTGAATAATCAGCGGAGTTTGGCGCCTCAGATAGGACTCGAACCTATAACCCTTCGGTTAACA
>CAZLQJ010000039.1:0-17826 GCA_964561705.1 uncultured Lachnoclostridium sp.
TAGAGATTTCCCTTTTCGTGTCAGGAAGTTTCGTAGAGTACACCCATCTACGAAAAAGAAATAAATAATTATATATATTGTACCCAGTACAAACTCTTTTGTCAATCCATTTTGGTTTTTTTTACCAAAACTAATCCGCCAATTTATTTACTTTTTCTACAAAATTACTATTTTGTTTTAGGAGATTGTCTTTACCTCTAGATTTTGGAATTCTACATTTCCCCATGATTTCGGTATCCATGAAATCTGATAGATCCGTTCCCGTTTTTCGATACGAAATGCCATGGCTCTACGAATAAATTCATGCCTTGTCTGACCTCCGCCAAACGGTTCTACAAAAGCAAGATCTGCCGAATATTCCCCTTCCGTCAGTCCATCCGTATGGAAAGAAAATTCCAAACACGTTTCTTTTTCTTCCGTCAGATCAAAGGATTTCGAAATCCCGGTTCCCACGACCATATCTTCCGAATCATAAACCGTAAACCTTAAATGCAAACCCTTCACAGCCTTATTTACCATACACTGAAAACGCATGGTTAATCTGGTATCTTCTTCGCCCAGCACCGGATGATCGACTTCAATCCGCTGTATGGTCACATTTCCGGTAGAATACCGCTGTTCCCGGTTTTCCGTAAATTCATAGATCTGTTTTACTTCCAGAATATCCTGCATATACAGGCTGATCCCGGTTTCTACATCTCCATCATGGATGATCCGTCCGCCGTCCAGCACAATACAGCGATCACATAATTCCCGGATTGTCTGCATATTGTGGCTGACATAAAGGATGGTTTTATTTTGATCCAATGAAATCTGCTTCATTTTATTTAAACATTTTTTCTGGAACATCATATCTCCCACTGCCAGGACCTCATCCATCAGGAAGATATCTGCATTTAAAAATGCAGCAACCGCAAATGCTAATTTGACATACATTCCCGAGGAATAGCGTTTTACCGGCGTATCGATAAATTGCTCACATTCAGAAAATGCAATGATTTCATCAATCTTCTCTTCTACTTCCCGGCTGCTCATGCCAAGGATTGCCCCGTTGAGATAAATATTTTCTCTTCCTGTCAGCTCTCCATGAAATCCCGTTCCCACTTCCAGCATACTGGAAATCCGGCCTTTGATACAAAGTTTTCCCTCTGTGGGAGCTGTAACTCTGGACAACAATTTCAGCAAAGTGGATTTGCCGGCGCCATTGCGGCCGATAATCCCTATACGCTCTCCTTCGTAAATCGTACAGGAAATCCCTTTTAAGGCTTCAAATCTTCCGTCTTCCCGGATCCTCTGACCAATTCTCCGATTGGGATCTTCTTTTCCACGAACGTTTGCCCACCAGCTCTGTACGGATCTTTGCAGGGTCGTTCCGCCGATTTTTCCCAGATCATAGACTTTTCCCGTATTTTCGATCTGTATCACTACATTCTTATTCACGTGCATTCCTCCCCTCTTTTATACCGTATCCAAAAAGGAACGCTGTGCCCTGTGAAAGACGATCATTCCAATCCCCAGGATGCCAATGGTCAGTCCCATGCTGATCAAAAGATACGTCACCGGAATTTCACCGCCGAATAAAATACTTCGAAAACTTTCCAGCACCGGTGCCATTGGATTTAACATAAATAACGTTTTTAAACCGTCCGGAATCTGGGATGCCGGATAAACCACCGGTGTTGCATACATCCAGATCTGAAGGATAAAACTGCTTAGTACGGTCAGATCTCTGTATTTGATCGTAAAGGAAGTCAGCAAAATACCGCATCCCAAAGATAATGCCATGGTCTGGATCAGCAATACCGGAATCAGCCAAAGGGTACTCCCCTGAACGCCGGAAGCTCCGGTGATCAGATATAGTAGCAAAAATACAGCAAATTCAATGAGAAATCGCATTTGCCGGGAAATTACCGTCGAAATCGGTACACACATTCTTGGAAACCACACTTTTCCCATCAGTCTTGCGTTGCTGGTGAAAGTGGTTGATACTGCTGACATACAGCCGGAAAAGTTATTCCACAAAATATTTCCGGACATATAAAATAAAAATCCGGGAATCCCATTGGTTGAAATTCCCGCAATCTTACCAAATACAACGGTCATCACTGTGGATGACAAAAACGCATTTAAAACAAACCACAACGGTCCCAGAATGGTCTGGGCATACATGGTCTTAAAATCTCTTTTGACAAACATTCGGATCAGCTGGCGATATTCCCATAATTCCTTCAGTCCTTTAAAAAAACTGCCGCCGCTTGGTTCTATGACGGTTGTCCATTTTTCTTTTTCCACGTTTATGCTCCTCTGACTTTAAGCGTCTTTCATTCCATTCCATGCAACGACAGCTGCTTCTTCAGAAATATTGCAATGCAGTTCATACATTGGTACCCGTTCCGCAAGCTGTTTTAAAAGTTCCAGGGTTTTTCGCATTTTTGCCTGATCTTCCGGACGGTAAGTCTGTCTGTACAGATCCGGATAGGCTTCAATGGCAGAAATCTTTTTGATCTCATTCTTTTCTCCCCGTCGTAAAATGCAGATTCCATGGATCGGTGCTTTGGTATTTGTCTGGATCCCATGTTTTCCGCACCATGGAGTTCCGCACACATAAATGGCATCTTCACGTACCTGAAAAAGAGGCTTGTCATCATTGATCATTACAGCCCGTGCTCCAAAATATTCTCTCCAAAGTCTGGTATGAGTGGATTTTCCCGTTCCGCTCGGTGCCGCAAAAATATATGCCTTTCCATCGACGCTGACTGCAGAACAATGAAACAAAAAGCTGTCATAAGCAAGCATTTCCTCACAGATTTTACGATAAATCGCCAGAGATTCATAAGAATACTCCGGAAATACTTCTTCCGATTTGGTACGCTCATAGGCAAGGTCTTTTTCATCGACATCAATAGAAATCACCTGTGCTGATGGCTCTGTGCATTCATAATCCCTGCAAAGTTCTTCCATATAGGGATAGCGGTAGCTGATCTGAAAGTCTACCTCCGCAATGCGATAATCTTTTGTCTGTTTATTCATATCCTATCGCTCCAAAATCCCATTTTGATCTAATTTTTCAAGAAATGCTTTCACATCTTTTTTGGCAGTCTGCGCATCGATCTCATACTGATCCGTCACAGCCTTCACCAATGCTTCTTCTTCGATTCCGTCTGCGAGTTTTTCCCACAAAAATGCACCCACACTGTTTAATTTGATCATTCCTGAAAATTTGTCATTGGATTGCTCTAAAGAAATGGCAATTTTCTGATCTCCGATTGTATCTAAAATATATCCGTCTTTTATCTTCATTTTCTTAATCTCCTCATTTTTTTCTAAGTATATAATGTTTTTATCTTAAAATCAACTTCCTTTCCCGAAAAAAGAGGGTGGAGAATTGCTTCCCCACCCTCGAATAAGCTCTTGCTTATTTCGAAGACATCTGTTTTTCCTGTGCTTCGATCATCTTCTTAACCATATATCCGCCAACGCTGCCGTTCTGTGCAGAGGTTAAGTTTCCGTTGTAACCCTCTGTTAAAGGTACCCCCAATTCACTGGCTACCTCATATTTAAATTTGTCTAAAGCACTCTTTGCTTCCGGTACTGCTGTTTTGTTTGAAGATTTGTTTGACATATAAAATTCCTCCTTACTTCAAATGAACGTTTTTTGAACCTGAAACTGTTTTTCGTTTCCTGTTACAATCCTAGTATATGAAGAATTATTTTTAATACACTGACAAATCTTTCAAATAATGACAAACTTTTCTGTTTTTCAAACAAACTGCTACAAATTGATCTGGCTGACCGGTTCCATCAGAAGACTTCCATACTGTTCTGCCGCTTCACAGGCTTCTTTTAAAATCTGTGCATCGGTAAAGATATCTCCCAGAGCAAATTGGAGATCTCCGCTTTGTCTCAGTCCAAAAAGATCTCCCGGTCCGCGAAGTTTTAAATCTTCACTGGCAATATAAAATCCATCATTGGACTGATTTAGGATTTCCAGACGTTTTTTGGTATCTTTTCCTTTGGAATTACTCATAAAAATACAATAAGACTGTGCCGAACCGCGTCCGACACGCCCGCGCAGCTGATGAAGCTGGGAAAGACCGAAACGTTCTGCATTTTCCACCATCATCACGGTTGCATTCGGAACATTGATACCAACTTCAATAACGGTCGTAGACACCAGCACCTGAATTTCATTTCTTCCAAATGCTTCCATGATCTCATTTTTTTCTGCTGCTTTCATTTTTCCATGCAGATAAGCTATTTTCAGTTCTGGAAGCACATGCTGGAGTTTTTCTGTATAATCCATGACATTTTCCAGTTCCAAATCTTCATTTTCTTCTACCATCGGGCAAATGACATAAGCCTGATGACCTGCCTGTACTTCTTTTTTGATAAATGCATGGGCTTTTGGCCGCCAGCTTTCATCTACCACACAGTTTTTGATCGGTATACGGTTTGCCGGCATCTCATCGATCACAGAAATATCCAGATCTCCATAAATGATGATCGCAAGTGTTCTTGGGATCGGCGTTGCACTCATGACCAGCACATGAGGATTGATTCCCTTCTGGCTAAAGGCTTCTCTTTGTTTGACGCCAAAACGATGCTGTTCATCCGTAATGACCAATCCCAAACGGGAAAATACCACTTTTTCCTGTATCACGGCATGAGTTCCGATCACAATCTGCGCTTTTCCGGACGAAATTTCTTCATAGGCCAGTCTTTTTTCTTTGGCAGTCATGGAGCCCACTAGTAAAACTGCATGAAAATCCAGATCATTGTTTGCTTTTAATTCCATTAGACCTTCATAATGCTGTTTTGCCAGAACTTCTGTCGGAGCCATCATAGCACTCTGGTATCCATTTCCTTTCGCCGTCAAAAGTGCCAGAAATGCCAAAATCGTCTTGCCGCTTCCTACATCTCCCTGAATCAGTCGGGACATGAGTTTTTTGCCGCAAAGATCCGCGGAAATTTCACCCCAGACTTTTTTCTGGGCATTGGTTAGTTCATAAGGAAGGCTTTTTAAAAGTTTTTTCGTCTCCTCCACCGGCTCCATCATGCATTGATTTTCCATCTGCTCCCACTGTTCTTTCATGGCGCGAACCTTGCACACGAAGCGGTAAAATTCTTCAAATACCATTCTGCGCCTTGCAAAGACCAAATCATCCATCGAATTTGGGAAATGGATGTTTGACAGGGCAAAATTGTATTCTGCCAGTTGATATTTTTTACGGATTTCCTCCGGAAAAGGATCTTCCATGGCCGGAATATTTTCAAAAACCTGTTTCATAGCCTTACTGATCATTTTACTGGTCAATCCCTGCACCAGCGGATAAACTGGCTGCATACAGGCTTCCAAAGCCTGATATTCTGCCGGCGTATAACATTTCGGCTGCTCCATACAATAGTTTTTCCCTTTTTTTACGACTCTTCCTCTAAAAATATATAAAAATCCACGTTTTAACGTATTTCGAAGAAAAGGCATCTGATACCATCGAAGCTGAAGAGAAATCTCATTTTCCATCACATTGGTCGTTGTGATCTGATATCTCCCTGCCCGAATCAAAGAAGGCTGTTTTGTAATAAATGCAGCAACTGCCTGTACTTCTTCTTCCTGCAGATCCCGAAAAGAAACCGGCGGCTCAAACCGTTCATACCCACGGGGAAAATACCTTACCAAATCCCTGACAGTAACTATTCCTGCTTTCGCAAAGACTGCCGCACTTTTTTCTCCAATCCCTTTAATTTCTTTGATACTCGAATCCACATTCATAGAAAAAACCTCCTATGAAATTAGCATAACATTTTTTCGAACATGTTTTCAACCAATAACTTTTTCTTTTCTGACGTTTAATAGTGATATCTCCAATAATCCTATGTTTTTTACACAACTTTGTTTGTTATAACGTAATTCGATGAATTGTCAACTCTGATTTTTATTATCTGCTTGCAGGAAATATATAACTCTCCGCATTTTCTAAGGATGAAAAATGGAATCCGGCATCCCGGAACTTTTCAATGATCTCCGGCAATGCATCTACTGTCCTGTCTGCGGCCACAGAGTCATGCAGCAGTATATACGCCCGCCGACAGTCCAGCCCCTTTGAAAATACATTTTTTTGTATCGAAGAAACGGTCGGATTTCCCACGGAATCTTCTCCGCTTACATTCCAGTCAAAACAGGAAAATCCACGTTCCTGCATTTCCTTGATATAATATTTTCCCTGTTTATTTAAATAAGTACAAACGCTTCCTCCCGGAAATCGAAACAACGCTGTTTCAATATCATATTCCCTCTTCAAAGTCTCATAAAGCGTTTCATAATCCTTTAAAAAGCTATCGAGGCTTGCATACAACTGTTCATAGACATGAATATTGGCATGCATTCCTATGGCATGACCTTCCTGTATGATCCGCTCCACGATGGGCCTGCGTTCTTCGCTTAATTCCTCTCCGATCACAAAAAAAGTGGCTTTTACCTGATATTCTTTCAAAATATCCAGCACTTTTTCCGTATTTTCACTTGGACCGTCATCAAACGTCAGATAACAGATCCTTTCCCCATCCTTTGGTGGCTCTACCATTCTTTCCGGCGCGATCAGCTTGGGATAATAATTGTCATCTTCCTCTTTAAATCCGGATACAACTTCTTCTTTTGGGTGAAAAATCAAAGAAACCATTAAAAGCACCAAAACAATGCTTAAAATACCAATCCACAGATGGTCCTTCTTTAGATACTGCATAAAAAAATCCTTTTTCTGTATTCTATGTAGAAGATCTTTGAAAAAGGATTTTTATTAATATTTTATTTATGCTTTTTGGAAATAAACGGTCACTTTGGTTCCTATATTTTCTTCGCTTTCCAGCAGAATTTCTGCCTGATGTTCTGCCACAATATGCTTTACAATGGCAAGACCCAGTCCGGTTCCGCCCCGTTCCTTTGATCTGCTTTTATCAACTCTGTAAAAACGTTCAAAAATACGTTCCTGGTGTTTTTTCGGAATCCCGATTCCGGTATCTGATACCTGAAGTTTCGTTCCCTTCTCTGTATCTTCTACCAAAACTGTCACGGAACCGTTTTCTTTGTTATATCGCAGCGCATTCGAACACAGATTATAGAGCACTTCCTCAATCAAGGTACGGTTTCCCTCTATCCAAGCAGGTGACCCTTCCATTTTCATGGAAATCCCGTGGGGCTCCGCATTGATTTTCAACATTTCAACACAGGTACTTGCCATATCGTATAAATTCAAACGCTCTGTTTCCAACTTTGTTTCTCTGGTATCCAGCTCTGAAAGCTGTAAAATATCATTAATCAGACGAATCAGTCTCTTAGCACTTTTATAAATCTCCTTTGCAAATCTTCTGGTTTCCGCTTCTTCTGTCATACCGCTTTCAATCAATTCCGCATAGCCCGAAATCGATGTCAGCGGTGTTTTCAATTCATGCGTGACATTGGCTGTGAAATCCTGACGCATTTTTGCACTTTTTAAGATATTCTGATGCTGTGTCTGAATCGTTACCAGAAAGGGTTTCAATTCTTTATAGGCACAAACTGTTTCCGGTCCATCCAGATTTTCTGCCATTTTCTCTACTGGTTCAATAAAACTTTTGGTCAGAAAATGAGCAAGCAAGGCACAAAATCCAAACAGGATCACGGCGATCACAAGCAAGGACGGCATGGCATCTGCAAACATACTTAAAATACTTCCCGTTTCCTTGGCTACACGCAGGACTTTCCCATCTTCCATACGTAATGCATAGTAAAATGTGCTTTTATCAAGGGTTTCCGACCGTCTCTCATCCCGTCCTTCTCCCGCAGAAAAGGCTTCTGCTACTTCCGGTCTGGTTCCATGATTTGACATATCACCAATATTCGCATTGCTGTCCATCAAAACGGCGCCATCTTTATCCACGATCGTGACACGGATTGTCTTTTCCTGCAGTTGATATTCTTCTAGGGAACCATCCGTTTCCGGAAGTGTCTGCGCCAGCACATTTGCACAGGTTTCCAGACTTGCAAATACTTCTTCCTGAAAAATCCTATAATACGTAAATGTAGCAAAAATACTTGTCAATATGATCGCAACCGCTGCAATCAATACAAGTTCCTGATTGATCTTTTTTCTCATTTTCTGATTACTCCATGCGATAACCTACATTTCGGATGGTCTTAATATGATGTGCACTCTCTCCCAATTTGGACCGAAGTGTTTTCATATGAACATCAAGGGTTCTGGATTCTACATCACAATTCATTCCCCAAATACGATCCATCAGAGTGTCTCTGGATAGAACAATCCCTCGATTTTGCATCAGCAGCCTTAAAAGTTCATATTCCTTATAGGTGAGATCACATGTCTTTTCACCGATAAATACCTGATGTTTTTCATGATCCATTAGGATTTCATCTACCTTCAGTACCTTTTCCTGTTCTTCTCCCATACTTCTTCGAAGCAGTGCTTTGACACGGGAAATCAATTCCATCACGCCAAATGGTTTCACGATATAATCATCAGCACCCAGATCCAGTCCTTTCACTCTATCTAGTTCCGTGGATTTTGCAGTGATCATAATGATCGGCAGACGCTTGGTTTCCGGATTTTTCCGTAATTTTTTTAAAACTTCCAAACCATCTTCTTCCGGAAGCATGATATCCAGCAATACTCCATCCGGCATCTTTGCCTGCAACGCACGATAAAAGTCTTTTGCATTGGAAAAATCTTCAATCTGATAACCACTGTTTTTCAATGCAAAACTCTCAATTTCGCGGATATTTTTGTCATCTTCTACTATATAAATGAGAGCCATAAAAGCCTCCTCCTTTTAACGATAGGTTAACACAGTTTCCGCAATATTTGAACAATGATCTACAATACTTTCCATACTTGTCAAAAGATCTGACTGGACAAATCCAAGCTCAATGGTACATTTTCCTTCTCTCAGACGGCGAATATGATTTTTTTTCGCATCCGCACTCTGTTTTTCCGCAATCTTCTCCATTGGGAAGATTGCTTCCGCCTGTGCTACATCTTTATTATTGTAACAACTAAGTGTCATATCCATAATTTTCTGTACCTGACTCATATATTCATCCAATTCCTGCTGGGCATGTTCTGAAAACTTCATCTGCTTGGTATACATTTCCTGTGCAGCATTTCTGATTGTTACCGCATGATCGGATAAACGTTCAAAATCACCCAAACTGTGAAGCATCATAGAAAGCATATGGCTTTCTTTGACTGGAAGATCTTTACGGCTGAGATTTACCATATAATTTCCCAATTCATCTTCATAACTATCTACTTCTTTTTCCAGATCAATGACTTTCTGCGCTTCATTTTCATCATAGGACTTTAGAAGTTTCGTCGCTTTCATTACTGCTTTTACACTCAAATATGCCATTTTTTCCGTTGCTTCCATGCAAATTTCAGTCGCATATGCCGGCATTTCCAAGAAACGAGGTTCCAAAATCGATACCACTTTTTCTGAAGTTTCTTCTTTTGTACCCTTTTCGTCATCTTTGATCGTCAGGCAGGCAAGTTTCACAAGAAGTTTAGAAAATGGCAATAATACCAATGTAGCTGTGATATTGAACACACTATGGATCACTGCAATACCTGCCGCACCTGCCGCACCATTTAAAAATCCGAAATGAAGAAATGCATTTAACAGATAAAATACTACTAAAAATAAGGTCGTTCCAATCATATTAAAATATAAATGGATCAATGCAGTTCTTCTTGCATTTTTATTTGCTCCGATACCGGAGATCATCGCTGTAATACAAGTACCAATATTCTGTCCCATAATGATTGGCAATGCTGTTCCGTAAGTCACCGCACCGGTCATACAAAGTGCCTGCAAAATACCGACAGATGCGGAAGAACTTTGAATGATTGCAGTTAATACCGCACCTGCAAGCAAACCCAGGATCGGATTAGAGAACATCAATAAAATATTGGTAAACTCCGGTACATTTGCCAGAGGCTTAACTGCCGCACTCATGGCATCCATTCCTGTCATCAGAATTGCAAAACCAACCAGGATCATTCCAATATTTTTCTTTTTATCACTCTTCAAAAACTGGATAAAAATAACACCGATGATTGCTAAAATCGGCGTAAAGGAAGCTGGTTTCAAAAGCTGGACAAAAAAATTACCGCTTTCAATCCCTGCAAGGCTCAACAGCCAAGAAGTGATCGTCGTACCAATATTGGCACCCATGATCAACCCCACAGCCTGTTCCAGCTTCATAATCCCTGAATTTACAAATCCTACAACAATAACCGTTGTTGCTGAAGAACTTTGGATCACTGCTGTTACACCAGCTCCTACCAAAACTGCCTTAATCGGACTGGAAGTCAGTTTTTCCAGTATTTTTTCCATTTTACCACCGGAGGCCTTTGCCAGACCATCGCCCATCAGGTTCATTCCATAAAGGAATAAAGCAAGTCCTCCTACCATACTTAAAATTCCAAAAAAATCCATATAATGTACCTCTTTCATTCGTTAATAGGCATATTTCCACATGCTACAAACATATTCTATATTCTCTACGTAAAATAAAAGAGGTAATCTATGTAAAATCTATGTAAAATTTAGTTGTTCAAAATGTCAAAAATCATTCTTCATCAGCAGATTGTAAAAGAAAAATAATGATTCTCTTCTGCAGAAATCTGATATTTTGCTTCTACATCACTGCCCCAGCTGTCAATCCCTCCAACGCCTCTCACAGCGCCGTAAATGCACAAAACCGTGCGCCTTGCCGGAGGCAATTCTTCTTGATGTGTCGCATTTTCAATTTCCGCTGCTGTATAAGGCAGGCAGGAAAAAGCAAAGTCTTTTCCGTCCGCCTCAATCCGCAATGTCTGCGATGTAAGGTCTTTTCGGCTGTTATCCAAACTTCGGTGTCTTTGAACCTCTACCCACCGGGTATCCATATGCATCCCACATTCCTGCGGAACCAGATACGGTGTCAGGCTGAAATCCCGAACTTCGAAAATTCCCTTCTCGGCACCTGCCATCCGATCCGGATAAGTTTCCCCTGATAAACCTTCATAAATGTAGCAATCCGCCAGTGTCGGCATGATCAAACGCAGACCAAATACCGGAAGCTGCGGAAGTCCTCTGACCCCTTCATAAGAAACTTCTGTTTTGATTTTCCCGCTTTCCTCTACCTCATAGGTTACGGTTACCCTTGCAGAAGGATTGGTAATGGTTTCGTAAGTATAGGCTGCTTTTACATTCTTTGCATAAACATCCGAACCAAAACGGTTATTTTCCGGCGCACAGGGCATCCCCATGGATTTCCCGTCAACTGTAATCTCCACACTTTTACAGTCAATAAACAGATCTGCACTCATCCATATTCCACTTTTTATATGAAATCTGCTGCCCCGGTCATTGTCTGTCAGTGCCCGCCAAAAAGTCGGTTTCGGGCAGCGATAAAGCCACTCCATGCCATTTTTCACCAAAGATTCCAAACCACCCTGCGCGTAGGAAAAGATATAGCTGAAATTTTCACCGTGAACTCCCAGACAAAAATCTCCATAAACGACCCGAAGTTTCTTTTTACTTATATTTTCCATAATAATATCTCACCTCCTGCATTGCCGGCTTTTCTCTTCGATCTGCAAATAATATACCATTTCCGGCAAATTCGTAATCTGATGGACGATCATCGAAATCTCCGCCATATCGCAAAACCTCTTTTCCTGTAATCTCATCTTTTGCATAAAGCGCCTGATCGATCAGATCCCAGATAAAACCGCCCTGATACATTTCATATTGGTCAAACAAACACATATAAGAACCGAGACCTCCCATGGAATTTCCCATATCATGCATAAATTCACATAATAGAAAGGGCTTTTTGGGATCATTTTTCAAATATTCCTCTACCGCCGACGGACTGGAATACATATGACTCTCCACATCAGAAATTGTGTCCTCATAAGCCCGGTTATGAAAAACGCCTTCATAGTGAACCAGTCTTCCATCCTGTTTTTCTTTAAAAAATACATTCATCGCTTCGATGTTATCTCCTGCATAGGACTCATTTCCTAAAGACCAGATCAGAATCGACGGATGATTTTTTAGTGTTTCATAATGAGTTCTGGCTCTGTCGATTACAGTCTCCCGCCACTGGGGAAGCGATCCGGGAATATTGCAGGACGGCTCCACGGCTCCCAATTTCTGAAAACTCCCATGACTTTCCAAATTGGTTTCAGACATCACATAGATCCCAGCCTCGTCACAGAGATCATACCAAGGAGTCTGATTTGGATAATGACAGGTCCTGACCGCATTGATGTGATTTTTTAACAGACAATCCCTATCAGCGATCATTTCTTCCAGCCCTATGCATCTCCCCGTTTTCGCACTCCACTCATGACGGTTTACCCCTAAAATCTTCCATCTCTTTCCATTCAGATACATGACCCGGTCAATGATTTCCAGTCTTCGAAAGCCGGTGCGGCAAGGCACAACCTCCATTAGATTTCCATTTTCATCCCAAAGTTCCACATAGCAATCGTACAAATAAGGATTTTCGTGATCCCAGATCCGTACATTATGCAGTGCGATCTTTGTCTGTCCCAAATAATGACCGTCCTCTTTTTTTACAGAAAGTGTCTCTTTGGCCACAAGTTTTCCCTCTTTATTTTTTAGATAAACATCTGCCCGGAACCCCTGTTTTCTGACACTCACAGCTTTAATTCTTACATACAGTTCTCCGTTTTGCAGATCCTTGTCCAATATCGGATTTAGCCACAGATCTTCTACATGGATTTCCGGAACTGCCTTTAACGTCACATTTCGAAAAATTCCAAAAAAGCGGAAGAAATCCTGATCTTCCAAAAAAGCAGCAGAACACATTTTATGAACTTCAACTGCCAAAAGATTATCTTTTTCTTTTAAATACGGTGTCAAATCAAACTCAGACGGCGTAAAACTGTCCTCTGCGTAACCAATAAACTGGCCGTTCAGCCATATATACATTGCCTGCTCCACGCCTTCAAAACAAATACGTACACTTTTGCCTCTAAGCTCTTTATTCAGATCAAACGTTTTCAAATAAGACCCTACCGGATTATCCTCCGCCTCACTAAACATTCCGGCTCCATCCCCGGCATTTTTCAAACTGTATGCTCCCCGACGGTAAGTTTTTCCTTCCCACGGGTACAGGATATTGATATAACGAATCTGTTCATAGCCTGCTAGTTCAATATGTCCCGGCACTGTGATCTTTCCAAAATGGCTTCTGTCAAAATCTTCTTCATAGAACTTTTCCGGGCGGCTCTTTGCATTTTTAGAAAAGAAAAAATCCCACTGACCATTCAGAGACTGACAAAGAAGCTGTTCCTGCGCTTTCAATTCTTCATGATTTCTATAATAACAATGGTCACTGTGCGCCTCCAGCTGATTTACACGGAAAACTTCCGGATCATCCAACCATCCAATCTGTGCATTCATCCAAATCTCCTTATTCTTAGGTTTAAAAAGGGGAAATCAGCGATTTCCCCTTTTTAACAATCTTTATTCAACTGATACGACGTAATAGTAGATCGGCTGTCCGCCAAAATGTACTTCTACATCACAATCCGGGAACAATTCAGAAACTTTTTCACCCAATGCCTGCGCTTTGGACTCTTCCACTTCTTCCCCATAATAAATGCTGATGATTTCAGACATATCATCTACCAATGCATCAAACATTTCCAGAGTTGTAGCCTCTAAATCTTCGCCAACAGCTAAAATTCCGCTGTCACCAATTCCCATAATATTTCCTTCATGGATTTCTTTATCATCGATTTTCGTATCTCTGACTGCATAAGTCACCTGTCCGGTTTTTACAGTGGAAATACTTTCTTCCATGGTACTTTCATTTTCCTCCGGAGAGAGATCCGGAAGATAATTGATCATCGCTGTAATTCCCTGTGGCACTGTTTTGGTCGGAATAACATGAATTTCCTTATCTTCACACAATGCTTTTGCCTGATTTGCAGCCAGAATGATATTTTTATTGTTCGGTAAAATAAAGATATGATCCGCATGAACCTGATCGATTGCATTTAACATATCTTCTGTACTTGGATTCATAGTCTGACCGCCTTCGATCAGATAGTCTACACCAAGACCTTTAAAGATTTCACCAACACCTGCACCAATGGAAACGGAGATAAATCCCATTTCTTTTCTCGGTTCAGATGCTTTTTTTGCCTCTTCTTCCTTCTTTGCATCTTCTGCAATTCTGGAAGCCTCTTTGATCAGTTTTTCTTCATGCTCTTCACGCATGTTATCAATCTTCATTCTTGTCAGAGAACCATAGGTCAAGGCTCTCTGGATTGCAAGTCCCGGATCATTTGTATGCACATGCACTTTTACAATATCATCATCAGATACAACAACAATAGAATCACCGATACTCTCTAAGAAAGCCTTAAATTCAAGCTCTGTATCCATATTGTATGCTTTTTCAAGCATAATGATAAACTCTGTACAATATCCAAATTTGATTTCTGCCTCTGTCTGAGCACTGATCTTTACAGGTTTCGCTTCTGCCTGTGCACCTTCGATGGTATAATCTACTTCCTTGCCTTCCAGAACATCCATCATCCCGTGGAATACTTCTACAAGACCTTGTCCGCCGGAGTCAACCACTCCCGCTTCCTTTAATACCGGAAGCATATCCGGTGTTTTAGAAAGAACGATTTCCATCTCTCCAACAACCTGCTGCATAAAATAAACAAGATCATCGGTTTCATCAGCCAGGGCGATTGCTTTTTTCGCACCGCCTTTTGCTACTGTCAGAATGGTACCTTCCTTTGGTTTCATAACTGCCTTATATGCAGTTTCTACTGCCTTTTGTAAAGCAGCTGCCATTACAGGTACGTCAATTTCTTTTTCCTCTTTGATGACTTTGCATAAACCACGGAACAGCTGGGATAAGATAACGCCCGAGTTACCTCTGGCACCACGAAGAGAACCTGAGGAAATACATTTTGCAAGGTTTTCCATAGAGTAGGATTCCATCGCTCCTACTTCTTTTGCTGCTGCCATAATGGTCAATGTCATATTGGTTCCGGTATCACCATCCGGCACCGGAAATACATTCAGTTCATTGATCCACTCTTTTTTTGCTTCTAAATTTTTCGCACCGGCAAGAAACATCTTTGCAAACATTTCTGCATTGATTGATTTCATCGTCACTAAATTACGCCTCCTTTATTTTTCTTTCCATAAAGGACGCCGTCAATATACATCGTAACTTTTTCAACTTCCAGACCGGTAAACTGTTCGATCTTGTATTTTACGCTGTCTAAAAGATTCTGCTGTACACTCAATACATTGACACCAAATTTGATAATCAGGTGATAATCAATAGACACTTTGTTATTTTCAATCGTTACTTTGATTCCTTTAAAAGCAGCTTCCCTTTTTAAAAGCTTTGTAATACCATCTTTTGCATCCACAAATGCCATTCCGACAATTCCCGGAGTACCGTTTGCGACATCACTTGCATAAGATACTACTACCCTCGGATCGATCACAACCTGTCCAAGGTCAGTTTTTTGATAACCTTTCATAAGGCACCTCCATAAAAATCTGTCTTTATTATGCTATAATCATTGAATCGCTTCTTACTATCTACAAGGATAAAATACCCTCGCAATGATATTATACATGAAAATCATAAAAAAGCATAGATATTTTTTATTTTTTTATTTTTTTGCTTGCCAAACAGAAATCTTTCTGTTAGAATAACATATGTTGTGAGCCTGATAGGCTTATTATGTTCATAAGGAGGTGCTATTATGGCTAAATGTGCAATCTGTGAAAAAGGCGCTCATTTCGGTATCGCTGTGAGCCACTCACATAGAAGAAATAACAAAATGTGGAAAGCAAACGTAAAATCTGTGAAAGTAAACGTTAACGGAAATGCTAAGAAAATGTACGTATGTACTTCTTGCTTAAAATCCGGTTTAGTTGAAAGAGCTTAATGCAGAACATTTAAGGGCCTGAACTTCAGGCTCTTTTTTTGTACCCTTCAACAGCATCCTCCAATCTTCCATCCCAGCAGCATCAGCACTGCACTGACACAAAACCGGAAGAACCAGGAGTCAAAGGGATCACACAAAGTGATCAAAATGCCAAGTCCACAAAAAAAGAGCGCGGCTCCCAAAGTTTCCCTTCTCATGCTGCACTCCTTTTTCTTTATCTTATGCTATTCTTCAGAATTTGTTTCCTGTTTTTTCAATTCTTCTTCCATGGCATCTGCTACCGGTGTTTCTTCTTTTCCGGATGTAAATTTATTGATCAAATCCGGTACCATATCCAAAATTTTGGTAATACCATCCTGATTTTTTACATTCACCAGTTTTGTCGTTCCATTTTGAATGACAAGAATGGAACTTGGAGTGATTTTAGCACCCATACCACCGCCGCCATTGTTTTTCTTTTCACCGGAAAACGCACCCGCACCTACGCCGAAGGATACGTCAACCAGCGGAAGAATGATCGTATCACCAATATGAAGCGCATCACCTACCACCGTTTTGGTCGTGATAAAGCTGTCCATTCCCTTAAATAAAGATTCTACTGTTTTTTCAAATGTGTTATTATTCATTATCCATATCCTCCTTGGCTTGAATTTTTCTGTACACATATCTGACATTTTTATCTGCAATCAGCTGGATCAACGCAGCCAATACATAAATGAGTCTAATTCCTCCTCTGATGTGAAGTATTCCCTCATATCTTTCTTCCTCAAAATCAGGAATGATTCGGAGTTTTTCAGGCATAAAACCATAAACTGCTGCAATTCCGCCGATCAACTGACCAGTCAGTGCCGGATCTTTCGTCCCGAAGATCACATTTCCTTCTATCTGTTTGGGTTTTATTTTTTTTAAAAGGATTATCAGCCATTTCCAAATCTGAGAAACTGCATGTTTTCCTCTTGGATCATCCCACAAACCTTTGTAAAAATCAATCTCTGACTTTGCATTTTTTATGCTATCACAGATATTTTGAATGGTACGTTTTACATTTTCGATGATCTTTTTTATTCTTTCCATACAGGTACTCCAAAAATACGCAGGATCTTCTTCATTTCTTCATCTTCATATCTGATTTCCAAGGTAACGATATGCAGCAACCAATGTACTTTTCCTTCCACCTGAAGATTGTCCTCTTTTTTCCCTCGAAGATCATATCGGACCGGGACAAACAGCACCAAAAGCAAAAGAGCGAGAAGAACTGCCAGACAGATACAAAGCAAAATTCCTGCAAATTTTAAAATTAATAAGATGATACCCATCATAGCCTCGATCTACTCCTGAAATTTAAAATATGTTCTGACATCAAAATTCCCCTGTTTCTGATACACATCTTCCAGGATCTTTACTGTCAGCAATCTCGCCTGCTCTTCATCTTCTGCAATCCCCACAATATAAGGATTTTGTTTTTGAAACATTGGCTGAATATAATATGTCCCCCAAAAGATATCCAAGAGATTTTTATCATTGGACGCCAGAGTGATCAGCCAGATCTTTGGCTGCGGTCTGCGCATCCGAAGTTTTAACAGGATCCGCGGCAATGACTTTTTCGTCTTTTCAGTTGTATATAACCGGGCTGCATACTCCATAAGAACTCCTTATATTGAAAAATAGAATTGTCTTACCACAAACAAGTTGTATAAAACAATTCTCTTTCCCATACGGACCATCCGTCTTTAAAAATATTTCTTTGTACCCCACAGATTGGCTTTTTTCAAATCCATGTACTCCTGATATGCACTTTCCAAAATCTGCTTTTCATTTGCAAATT
>CAZLQJ010000040.1:0-17621 GCA_964561705.1 uncultured Lachnoclostridium sp.
CAGGGAAGGCAACTTCCCTGCGGTCTTCTGTGTGTGGCGGATCGGATTATTTGCTACTGTTTTTTGATCCGCAGTTTGTTTCTGCATTGCGTTCAGCGTTGGAACTGTTGTTTGCGTTTAAGGTTTCCCTATGTTAAAATAAAAATGATATACAGTTTGTTTCGGGGATAAAGTGGAACATTGTACCTGTTTTGTGGAAAACGATAAAAATTTATGGGGGAAATGTGTAGTATGAGAAGGAATCATTTGTTTAGGCGGTTTTTGGCGGTGGTTTTGACAGCAGCAGTTACAGTTTCCGGATTTGGCGGAGGCCGGACGACAGAGTTAAAGGTTTCTGCAGCTGAGGAAAATCAGGAGATCAATGAGTTGATGAAACTTTGGTATCGGACACCGGCAAATATTCAGACAGCGGAAAACAGCGGTGGAGAATGGATGCAGGAGTCGCTGCCATTGGGAAATGGAAATCTTGGAAATTTGATCTTTGGGGGTATTTCAAAGGAAAGAATCCATTTCAATGAAAAGACATTGTGGACAGGTGGTCCGTCAAGTAGCAGACCAAATTATCAGTTTGGAAATAAGAGTACGGCATATACCGCAGCAGAGATTGAGGAATATCGTCAGATTTTAGATGATAAATCTACGGATGTATTTCATGATTCTATGAGCGGTTATGGATATGTGCCTATTCGTTTTCCTGGTGAAAACAACTTAAATAAAGGAAGTTATCAAGATTTTGGTGATATCTGGCTGGATTTTGGTGCGATGGGTATCACGGATACCAATGTGGACAATTATCGAAGAGAACTGGATCTTCAGACAGGGATTGCCTCCACAAGTTTCTCTTTTGATGGTGTAGATTATCAAAGGGAGCATTTTGTCAGTTATCCGGATCAGGTAATGGTTACGAATTTGACAGCGTCAAAGGCAGGCAAATTAAATGTTACAATATGCATGGAACTGAACAACAGTAATTTATCAGGAACGACGTCTTTTGATGAGCAAAATCATCGATGCACGATTGTAGGAACCGTGACGGACAATGGGTTGAAATTCCGTACAACGATGCAGGTAATCCCGGTAGGTGGGACGATTACGAAAAATGTTGCAAAAGAGGGTTATACGGTAACCGGTGCAGACAGCATTCGGATCATTATGGCTGCAGAGACAGATTATAAGAATGATTATCCGACTTATCGGGATAGGGAGAAAAATCTGACTACTGTGGTGGACGGACGTGTGACTGTGGCTGCGGGAAAATCTTATGAAACATTAAAAGAAAATCATTTGGCGGACCATCAGGAATTGTTTGACAGAGTTTCTCTGGATCTTTGCGAAGATCTGTCAGATCTTCCGACGAATGAACTGGTGGCATCTTATCGAAATGGAGAATATTCCAAATATTTGGAGGTTTTATCCTTCCAGTTTGGCCGTTATCTGACCATTGCAGGTTCCAGAGGTACGCTGCCAAGCAATCTGGTTGGCTTGTGGACGGTAGGTGCTTCTGCATGGACAGGGGATTATCATTTCAATGTGAATGTGCAGATGAATTACTGGCCGGTTTATGTAACAAATCTGGCAGAATGTGGCACTACCATGGTGGAATACATGGAAAATTTAAGAGAACCGGGACGATTAACAGCGGAACGGGTACACGGCATTGAGGGTGCAGTGGAAAATCATACAGGCTTTGTTGTTCATACCGAAAATAACCCATTTGGGATGACTGCGCCATCAAATGCACAGGAATATGGATGGAATCCTACGGGAGCTGCCTGGGCGATCCAGAATCTCTGGGCTCATTATGAATTTACGCAAGATGAAGAATATTTGAAAGAGATGATTTATCCGATCATGAAGGAGGCAGCCAATTTCTGGGACCAGTATTTATGGACTTCCGGCTATCAGGTGATTCATGACGAAGATTCTCCATATAATGGGCAGGCGCGTGTTGTTGTAGCACCAAGTTTTTCGGAAGAACAGGGACCGACAGCGGTGGGAACGACTTACGATCAGTCTTTGGTATGGGAGCTTTATAAAGAATGTATTGAGGCCGGAAGGATCGTAGGTGAGGATCCGGTACTTTTGAACCAATGGGAAGAAACCATGCAGAAACTGGACCCGATTGAGATCAATGAAACGAACGGCATCAAAGAATGGTATGAAGAAACTCGTGTTGGACTGAAAAATGGTCATAACCAGTCTTATGCGAAGGCAGGAAATCTGGCAGAGATTGCGGTTCCAAACAGTGGATGGTACATTGGTCACCCGGGAGAACAAAGACATGCCTCTCATTTGGTAGGACTGTATCCGGGAACCTTGATCAATAAGGAAAACGAGGCCTACATGAATGCAGCGATTCAGTCTTTAACAGAGCGTGGGGAATATTCTACCGGATGGTCAAAGGCAAATAAGATAAATCTTTGGGCGAGAACCGGCAATGGAGAGAAGGCGTATCAGCTGCTGAAGAACCTGATCGGAGGTAATTCCTCCGGATTACAGTATAATTTATTTGATTCTCACGGAAGCGGCGGCGGAGAAACCATGAAAAATGGTACGCCGGTATGGCAGATTGATGGAAATTATGGTCTGACTTCCGGTGTGGCTGAAATGCTGCTTCAATCCCAGTTAGATTATGTACAGTTTCTTCCGGCAATTCCTGCAGAATGGTCAGATGGTGAGGTTCAGGGGTTGAAGGCCCGTGGTAATTTTACCATTGGCGAAGTATGGAAAAATGGTGCGGCAGATGAATTTACCGTATGCTACGAAGGAACTCAGGAAAGCAGCGAATTTGTGGGAGAATATCCGAACATTACCAAAGCAGTGGTTTATGCAGATGGAAAAGAAATCGCTGTGGAAAAAGATCTTGAAAATGGGCGAATCACCTTTGAGGCGGAAGCCGGTGTGGTGTATTCCATTGATCTGCCGGATACTGTGCAGGCTTACCAACAGTGGCAGGAAGTTGCAGAAGAAATTTATTATCTGACAGAGGATGAATCATTTTCAGAAAATGAATTAGCGCAGATCTATTGGAAGTGGTATCAGTTTAGAGATGCAATTCTGGCAGAGGATCCGGAATTTAAGAAGGGTTCAGAAAGTTATGAAGCATTTCAGAAAATTTATCAGATTTTAAAAGATCATGGGAAAAATGCGCCGAATTTTGTGCAGGCACAGACGGCTGCAGCAAATTGGGACGGCTATGACGCAGCGTTGATGATCGATGGAAATTCCGATACCCGCTGGGCTTCCAAATCACCGGTCGGGGATGTAGAGATTTTATTGACATTGGAAGAAAAATCAACGATAAATGCAATCACTTTTGAGCAGTATGTTTCTTACAGAAATGCCAATGATGGTTATGAAATCTGGGCCTGGGACGGAAAGGATTACCGGAAAATCTGTGAAGGAACAGATCTTGGGGATGAAAATGATGCAACCGGTACCTATTTCGCTTCAAAAACCGTTGCATTTGACAATGTTCGCACCGAAAAGATTAAAGTGGTTATCAAAGCCGGTTATGTGGGAGAACCTTCTTTCTGGGAAATTAAGCCTTTGTGTCTGCGAAAGGGCAGTAATGGCGCCGGAACGATGGAGGCATTGGATGGCTTAATTGAAAAGGCAGAGCGTATTGACCGGACGGGAAACATATATACGAAAATTGATGCCGATCTAAGAAAAGCATTTGAAAGAGCCGTGAGTGAAGCGAAAAAAGCAGATGGACTGACACAGATTGAGATTGATGTCCGGGAGAATTTGTTGAATCGTTTCTATGAAAGCGTTCAGAAGGAAATGTCAGAAGTAAAACTGGTGGATGTTTCGGATGTTTTTAGTGATGTGGTGGAAGCAGACTGGTTTAAAGAGTATATTCAATATGTTTATGATTATAAAATCATGACTGGTATGACCGGTACGGATACCTTTGCGCCGAATCAGAAGATCACAAAGGCGCAGGTGGCACAGGTACTCTATAATATGCAGGGAAATCCGCAGATTACGGATCGTCGTGTATTTACGGAACTTCTGGATATTCCGGAGAGTGCATGGTATGCAAATGCGGTTGCCTGGGCCTACAGTACAGGTGTTGTGACGGGAGATACGGTGAATAGAAAATTCAGTCCGAATGCAGATGTGACCCGTGAGCAGCTGGCAATTATGATGTACAGATATGCCCTTTATTGCGGATACAAGGTCGATCAGACCAGTGATTTTGCCGGACTGGTGGGAGCAGAGAAGGTTGCTGACTGGGCAGCACCGGGGATGAAATGGGCTGTTGGAGCCGGATTGATCAGCGGTGTGGATAATCAAGGGGTAAAATATCTGGAACCGCAGGGAAATGCTACCAGAGCGCAGGTGGCAGCAATCCTGCAGAGATTCTGTCTTGCTTATCAATAAACGATCATTCCCAAAGGCTGTCGAAGAGAAGTTCTACAGCCTTTGGGATTTTTTCACTGCTGATACCGGAATAATTGATGAGCAGGGTATGCGGATATCCGGATCCGTTGGAAAAATATTGGCTCAGACAGGAAATATGAATCCCGTTTTTTGCGGCTTTGGCTGCTAGTTGTTCGTCAGAAAGGGTCGTATCAACATTTAAGAGAAAATGCAGTCCGGAATTTTCCTCGGAAATCCGGACTTTTTCGTATTTTGGATGCTTTTTAATGCAGTCCATGATCAGATCCCGTTGACTGCGGTAGAAATTCCGCATCCGGTGAATATGTTTTTCAAAATGACCCTCAGACAGAAAACTGGTCAGTGTATATTGCTCAAAATTCGATACGGTGCAGGAGTAGAAATTTAATTCCTGACCATATTTTCGCATCAGTTTTTGCGGAAGAACCATATAACTGATACGGATGGTGGAAGTCAGACTTTTGGAAAATGTATTAATATAGATGACTTTCTCCATCATATCTATGCTTTGCAGGGAAGGAATCGGTTTTCCCGTAAAGCGAAATTCACTGTCATAGTCATCTTCGATAATATAGCGGGAATCATTGTTGCATGCCCAGGAGAGCAGTTCATATCTTCTCCCTACCGGTGTCACGATTCCGGTCGGGAAATGATGGGACGGTGAAATATGCAAAACCTGTACCGGACTGTTTTCCAAAGCGGACAGGTCAATTCCGCAAGGATCCATAGGAAGATGAATACAATTCACCTCATTTGCCTGATAGATCTTAGAAATTTTCTGATATCCCGGATCTTCAATCCCATAGATTTTTTCGTGTCCCAAAAGCTGGATGATCAGTCCGTAAAGATATTCTGTTCCGGCACCGACAACGATCTGTTCCGGAGATACATTCATTCCGCGAAACTGTAAAAGATATTTTGCAATCTCCCGGCGCAGTTCCCAGATACCAATGGACGGAGAATTGACCATTAACTGCTCATAGTTATCTGACATGGTTTTTCGCAGAAGTTTTGCCCAAAGATGAAAGGGAAAATTCTGTCCGGAAGTGGAGTTACTGACAAAATCCGCGAAATAATCCGGTTTTTGCGGTGCAGGATCATTTTTTGGAAATTGGATCTGTACCGCCAGAGTTTCCTTTTCGGATGAACTGATATGGGACACAAAAAATCCGCTTTTTGGGCGGGAATAAATGTATCCTTCTGCCACCAACTGATTATAGGCATTTTCCACGGTAATGGTACTGATATTTAAATGTTCTGCCAGGGCTCTTTTCGAAGGAAGTTTCTCGTCCGGAGACAGCTGGCCGTTGAGAATATCCTGTTTGATCTGCTGATAGAGATATTCATAGAGACTGCTGTTTTTTTTGTTTTCAAAGGAATAAGTAAGCATAAGTGACTCCTTATCTGGCATTTAAATTAATGTAAAATTGGGTATTTTAATATGGTCACATTTGAGTATAATAGAAAATATGAAAAATGTAAACGAAAGATAGAAAAGAGGTTATGCCAAATGAAACGAATTGTAACTGTGCAGGATATTTCCTGCGTAGGAAAATGTTCCCTGACCGTAGCACTGCCGATCATTTCTGCCATGGGCGTGGAAACTGCAATTTTACCTACAGCGGTGCTTTCCACCCATACCATGTTTCAGAATTTTACCTATAAAGATCTGACAGACCAGATTGAGCCAATCACAGAGCATTGGAAGAAGGAAAAATTTGAATTTGACGCGGTATATACGGGATATTTAGGGTCCTTTGAGCAGATTGATCTGATGAAGGAAATGTTTGAAAAATTTAAGACGGATTCGAACCTGCTGTTTGTAGATCCGGCAATGGCTGACAATGGTAAGCTTTATCCGGCATTTGATGAAAAATTTGCAGCTCATATGGCAACCTTGTGTGCGAAGGCGGATGTGATCGTGCCAAATATTACAGAGGCTTCCTATATGACCGGAATCGAATATCGGGAAACTTATGATGAAGCATATGTAAAGACGTTATTAAAGGCATTGGCACAGCTGGGTACCAAAATCTGTATCTTGACCGGGGTAAGTTTTGAAGAGGGACAGACCGGTGTTATGGGTTATGACAGCCGGAAAGATGAATATTATTATTATCAGCATAAGAAACATCCGGTCAGCTATCATGGAACCGGAGATATCTTTTCCAGTACCTGTGTAGGCGCAATGGTAAATGGAATGGAATGGAAGGAAGCAGTAGCAGTGGCTGCGGATTATACATCCGAATGTATCCGCATTACCTGTGAAGAGCCGGGCTCCATTACCTATGGCGTAAATTTTGAAAGTGTGATTCCATTTTTACTGAAAAGAATCGGGAAATAAAAAACAGCTGTGGGAAGCATCCGTGAATCGATACGGATGCCCCACAGCTGTTTTTGTAGGAAAGGCCGAAAGCCTTTGATTTCTCTGATTATTGATCCATGCTCATTTTTCTAAGCGGCCATGCCAGAGCAATGGCACCGCCAATGATGTTTCCGATGGTCACGATCACCATACTTCTTGCCATGGCACCTAAGGATAAGCCAGGAACCAGAAGATAGGCAACGAAGAAATTTCCCATGTTGGCAACACAGTGTTCGAAACCGCCGATGACAAAGGCTGCGATACAGAAAATGATCATAGGAACTTTTGCGGATTCTTCTTTTAATTTAATGCCGCAAAGGACACCAAGACAAACAAAGAAGTTGCAAAGGATTGCCCGGAAAAACATGGCGCTGGCAGAAAGTGCCAGTTTGTTTGGAATAAAGTTTGCATAATAGTCAGCAGTTCCGGATGCGCCGGCGAGAACGAAGATCAGTCCCAAAATGGCACAGCCTACAAAGTTTCCTATGTAGCTGACAACCCATACCTTACCGACATCCTTCCAACTGACTTTTTTGTCAAAAGCACCGAAAGCCATGACAAAATTGTTGCCGGTAAAAAGCTCTCCGCCGATCATGGAGATCAAAAGAACTGCCAGTGCGAACACGCAGGCACTTAAAAATTTGCCCCAGGCCGGTGATTCGCCGGAAAAAACATTTCCGGTAACATTGGAGAAGATCATCGCAGCGATAATGAAAAATCCTGCCATCACTGCACGCATAAAATATTTGCCGAAATGGTTGTTCAGCAGTGAGATTTTTGCTTTTGCAGCATTTGAAACCTTTTGTACATCATCATAGTTCATTAATATGTCCCCCTTTATATGTAATGAAGTAACTAAGATGGGTATAGGTAATAGCCTATCCTTCCTTATCTAAAGTTTGTTATAATTATAACAAACTCCCAGACAGATTTCAATGCTATTTCAAAATTTCATAAAGTTTCAGAAACGCCCCCAAATCCCCGGAATACTTGACAATAAAATGGGGGACGGGGTATAATAAGTTGCATATAGTGATGTTGAGGGAGCTGATATTTATCCAAATATGCAGTTCCTTTTTTATGTATATGCGGAAAAATAATCAACAGAAGTATAGATGAGGTATCAAAAGATGAAATATGATGTAATTATTGTTGGAGCAGGACCTGGCGGTATTTTTTCAGCCTATGAGCTGGCAAAAAAAGATCCGGAATTAAAAATTGCTGTTTTTGAAGCGGGTCATGCATTGGAGAAAAGAAAATGTCCGATCGATGGAGATAAGGTAAAATCCTGTATCAAATGTAAAAGCTGCGCCATCATGAGCGGTTTTGGCGGTGCCGGCGCATTTTCTGACGGAAAATATAATATCACCAATGATTTCGGCGGTACACTTTACGAATATATCGGAAAAGCAAAAGCACTGGAATTAATGAATTATGTAGATGAGATCAATATGGCATACGGCGGAGAAGGCACAAAAATGTATTCCACAGCCGGAACCCAGTTTAACAAAATCTGTATGCAGAACAAATTAAAACTGTTAAATGCATCTGTCAGACATCTGGGAACAGACATTAACTATGTCGTTCTGGAAAATATTTACAATGCCATGAAAGATCAGATGGATTTCTACTTTGATACTCCGGTAGAAAAATTAGAGATCGTCGATGGAACCTACCGTGTTCATGCAAAAGGAGAAACGTATGACTGCGAGAAATGTATCATTTCCGTAGGACGAAGTGGCAGCAAATGGATGGAAACCGTATGTAAAGATCTGGAGATCCCGACAGAATCAAATCGTGTAGATATCGGTGTGCGTGTAGAACTTCCGGCAGTCATTTTCTCACATCTGACAGACGAACTGTACGAAAGCAAGATCGTTTACCGTACAGAAAAATTTGAGGATAATGTACGTACCTTCTGTATGAATCCGCATGGTGCCGTAGTAAATGAAAATACCAACGGAATCGTTACCGTAAACGGTCACAGCTATGAAGATCCGGCAAAGCATACAGAAAATACAAACTTTGCCCTGCTTGTAGCCAAGCATTTTTCAGAGCCGTTTAAGGACAGCAACGGTTACGGAGAAAGCATTGCCAGACTTTCCAATATGTTAGGCGGCGGTGTTATCGTTCAAAGATTTGGAGATCTGGTACGCGGAAGACGAAGCAACAAATCCCGTATTGAAGAAGGTCTGGTACGCCCGACACTGGCTGCCACACCGGGAGATTTAAGTTTGGTGCTTCCAAAACGTATTTTGGACGGTATCATTGAAATGATCTATGCATTGGACAAGATCGCACCGGGAACGGCAAATGATGATACCCTTCTCTATGGTGTAGAAGTCAAATTCTATAATATGGAAGTATCGCTGGATGAAAATCTGGAAACCAAACACAAAGGCTTGTACGTCATCGGTGATGGAAGCGGTGTTACCCATTCCCTTTCCCATGCATCCGCCAGCGGTGTTTATGTAGCAAGAAAGATTTTAGAAGAAAAATAAACTTTAAAGTTTACAAAAAAAGAAAAAAGTTATGACTATAAAGGAAATGCCATGTTTCAGAATCAAAAAAAGAAAAAGATTTTAGAATTTGCCGGAAGTATGGCAGCTTCGGCATTCCTGTTTTTGGTGATCTACAAATGGATTCCCATCGTCTATTCCACCAATGATGACCGCATGATCGCAGAAATCTTATCGGGACAGTTTACGGGCACACCGGAAAGCTATGGAATCCAGATGACGTATGGACTGACCTGGCTGATCAGCCGGCTGTATAAGATCACCAGAAACTTTGGGTGGTATGGAATCTTCCTGATGGGCGCACAGATTTTTGCCTTGGGTACGATCATTTACCGGCTGCAGAGTTTTTGCAGCAGCTGGAAGAATAAATTGTGGATGTTTTTGATCACAGCCGGTGTATTTTTGTCCTTGTGGCTGAAAGTTTACGTGCAGCTGACCTATACGACTACCGCAGCTTTTGTAGGGCTTGCAGCGATTTTTTGGTATGCATCGTCCAAAACCGATGGGAAGAATATCCTGATGACCGGTATTTTGGCAAATCTTGCATTTTCCATCCGGCCAAATGTATTTTATATGCTGCTTCCGGCCACGGGGCTGGTTTATTTATGGAAGATTTTTGGAAAAAAAGAACAAAGACCGGTGACCCTTGCAGCACCTTTTATGATCCTGGCGGTGACAGCAGCCCTGTTTCTGGCAGATGCATCGGCCTATTCCAAAGAAGGCTGGAAGGAATTTAAAGAATTTTTTAATGACCGGACAGATATTTATGATTTCTACGATCTGGCAGATTATGAGGAACATCAGGAACTCTATGATTCTCTGGGACTTTCCAAAGAAGAATTTGATCTGATCCGGATCTACGATTATACGATTTTAGGGGACCTTCCCAAAGAGGTATTTCCGGAATATTTAGAGGCCTACCGGCAGATGGAACAGGAAGAAGGCATTACATTTGCGGGAAAAGTGCTTCAGGCAGTGAAAACATTTGGAAAAGATGTGGTTACCAATGCCTATGGTGTGGAAAACACTCTGCTTTTTGTGGCTTTTGGTGTGCTTTTTTGCTGGCTTTTGTGGAAAAAAAGCTATGATCTGGCGATTTATCTGGGAATCCAAGGGGGAACCGCCGGTGTTTTGTGGCTATATTTTACGTATTGGAGCAGAGCCATTGAAAGGATCCAAGTGACCATGAGCCTGATCAGTCTGGCAGTGCTTCTTCATGTGCTTTTTGAAATGCAAAAGAGGAGACTTTTGTTCCTTCCGGGAAAAGGTGTGTGGAAAACGGTCTTGGCAGCAGGCATGCTGATCCTTGGAATTTGGAATGGAACTTCCTATCGCTATGAAAATATTCAAAAAGCCCATACCTATGAAGATGTACAGACGATCAAAGAATATTGTGCAAAAGATCCCGACCGGTTGTATTACATGGATGTGGCCACGATGACAGAACTTTACGGGCGGGTGACCATCAAAAATACCGAACCGGAATATATGAATTATATTCCCTTAGGGGACTGGTCGGCGTACTGCCCGCATTATGAGAAAAAACTGAAACGTCATGGAGTGGAAAATGTGGCCGAAACCCTTACCGGGGAAAATACCTACGTGATCATGCTCCATAATTATCAGGTACAATGCATCAAAGATTATTTGAATGTGAAGGAAGCCTGGACGGAGACCATTTTCGGGGCTGATGGAGCTGCCTATGCGGTCTACCAGTTTCAGTAAAGATCTGCAAAAATAGAACTTTAAGAGAAAGAGAGGCAAAGGATTTGGAAAAGAAAACAAGCTGGAAAGTAATCATAGGTCTGCACCTTCTGCTGTTTTTGTACTCCATTGAGAGCGTTTGTTCAAAAATGGCATCAGGTCAGGAAATGTTTTCCTTTAAATTCTTTTTATTTTACGGTCTGGTACTGTTTCTACTGTTTTTCTATGCGCTGGCATGGCAAAGAGTTTTAAAGTACATGCCGTTGACGGTAGCTTATGCAAACAAAGGAATTACCATCGTCTGGGGAATGGTCTGGGGTGCCCTGCTTTTTGATGAAGCGATTACCTTAAAGACCGTGATCGGGGCAGTGGTTATTTTGGCAGGAATATATCTGGTGGTGACGAACAATGAACATTAAGTATGCATTTATCTGTTTATTTTTATTTAGTGTATTTATTTCCTCCTGTTCCCAGATCCTTTTAAAAAAGGGTGCAAACAGGAAATACAAAAATATAATTGAAGAATATTTAAATCCGTTGGTCATTGCGGCGTACAGCATCTTTTTGCTATCCTCTTTTCTGACCATGTATTCCTACAAATACGTTCCGCTGTCCATTGGACCGATGATCGAAGCTGTGGGCTATGTATTTGTAGCAGTTTTGGGACGCATTTTCTTAAAAGAGAAGATCAATAGAAAGATGGCGCTGGGAATGGCGTTGATCCTGATCGGCATCGTCATCTGCAGCATTTAAGGAGAAACCTATGGGAAAGATTTTTTACTTAATGGGAAAAAGTTCTTCGGGAAAGGATTCCCTTTATCAGCAGCTGATGGAGGATCGGGAACTTTCCTTAAAACCCATTGTCATGTATACCACAAGACCCATCCGGGCAGGAGAAACTGACGGGAAAGAGTATTTTTTCGTAGATGATCAGAAGCTGGAACGTTTACAGAGAGAACATAAAGTCATTGAATGCAGATCCTATCAGACGATCCATGGGATCTGGAGTTATTTTACGGTCTGTGACGAGCAGATCGACTTAAAGGAACAAAATTACCTGGTGATCGGTACCTTGGAATCTTACTCAGCGTGTAAAAGGTATTTTGGAGAACAGGTGCTGGAGCCGATTTATATTGAAGTAGATGACGGGGTGCGCCTTCAGAGAGCGCTGGATCGGGAGCGCAGTCAGGATCAGCCGAAATATCAGGAAATGTGTCGCAGATTTTTAGCAGACAGTGAGGATTTTTCTGAAGAAAATATCAAGGCCGCAGGCATTCAAAAGCGTTTTATCAATGATGATTTCGCTGTTTGTTTCGGTGAGATTACCCAATATATCAAAACGTTTCTTTAGTTGCGGCGGCATAGCTTTTTGTGATACAATAAGCAGGTAAGTGATGCATTCGGAGGGAGGTACGGAGATGTCAGGCTTTCAGGACGTGATCGGCCATGAACAGCTGGTCGAACATTTAAAAAGTGCAATTTCCATGGGAAAAGTATCCCATGCATATATTTTAGATGGAGAAAAGGGATCGGGAAAAAACTTTCTTGCAGACATTTTTGCGGCGGCGCTGCAGTGTGAAGGAACGGAACATCGACCTTGCGGAACGTGTATTTCCTGTAAACAGGCGGAAGGAAAGAATCACCCTGACATCCTCCGCATCACCCACGAAAAACCAAACACGATCAGTGTGGATGATATCAGACAGCAGCTTTGTGGGGATGTGATGATCAAACCTTACAAAGGTCCTTATAAGATCTATATTGTGGATGAGGCGGAAAAATTAAATGTACAGGCGCAAAATGCCTTGTTGAAAACCATTGAGGAACCGCCTGCCTACGCAGTGATCCTGCTTCTGACGACCAATGCAGAGAGTTTTCTGCCGACCATTCTTTCCAGGTGTGTCACCTTGCACTTAAAACCGGTCAAAGACAGCAAAGTCAGAAAATATCTTATGGAACAGGTGAAGATCCCGGACTATGAGGCAGATATCTGCGTTGCATTTGCACAGGGAAATATCGGAAAAGCGAGAAGACTGGCTCTTTCCGAAGAATTTGGACAGATGAAAGAGCATGCCGTTCATCTGGTAAAATATATTCAGGAAATGGAAATTTCCGAGCTGATCGACAGCATGCATAAAATTACAGAATTTAAAACAGACATTTCGGACTATCTGGATCTGCTTTTGGTATGGTACAGAGATGTCTTATTATACAAAGCAACATGGAATCCATCTTCGGTGGTATTTTCAGATGAGATCATGACCATTGAAGAGATGGCATCCAAAAGCTCCTATGAAGGAATTGAAATGATTTTGAATGCATTGGATAAGGCAAAGATCCGTCTGGCAGCCAATGTAAATTTTGAGCTGACCATGGAGCTTTTATTGCTGACCATGAAGGAGAATTAAACTATGGTAAAAGTGATAGGTGTGCGTTTTCGTAATGCCGGAAAAGTGTATTATTTCGCACCTGGAGAATTAGAGATTGAACAGGGAGATCACGTAGTCGTTGAGACTGCCAGAGGCGTAGAATACGGTTATGTCGTTCTCGGAGCAAAAGAAGTAGAAGGCGATAAGATTGTCCAGCCGTTAAAGCCGGTGATGCGTGTGGCAACACCGGAGGATGATGAAAAAGCGGAAAAAAACCGGGAAAAAGAGAAAGAAGCCTTTAAAATCTGTCAGGAAAAGATCCGCAAACACGGATTGGAAATGAAACTGATCGATGCAGAATATACCTTCGATAACAACAAAGTGTTGTTTTATTTTACCGCGGACGGACGTATCGATTTTCGTGAGCTGGTAAAAGATCTGGCAGCAGTTTTTAAGACCAGAATCGAGCTTCGCCAGATCGGTGTCAGAGATGAAACCAAAATCTTAGGAGGGATCGGCATCTGCGGAAGACCGCTCTGTTGCCATTCCTATCTTGCAGATTTCGTACCGGTTTCCATCAAAATGGCAAAAGAACAGAATCTGTCCTTGAATCCGACCAAGATTTCCGGCGTTTGCGGAAGACTGATGTGCTGTCTGAAAAATGAGCAGGAAACCTATGAAGATTTAAACAGCCGGCTTCCAAATGTGGGAGATTATGTGACTACACCGGATGGACTGAAAGGAGAGGTATCTTCCTTAAGCGTTCTTCGCCAGCTGGTTAAAGTGGTCGTAACACTGGATAATGATGAAAAAGAGATCCGTGAATACAAGGGAAGCGAGCTGCGTTTCAAACCACGCAGAAGAAGAGAAAAAAATGCAGTGGCGGATGATGAATTAAAGGCACTGGAAGCCTTGGAAAGAAAAGAGAGAAAATCAAAGCTTGGAGACAATTAATTTAAGACCCAAAGAAAGGATCGATGATCTTCAGTGTAAGGGCTACCGGATCATTCAAAATCCGGAACGTTTCTGTTTTGGCATGGATGCAGTGCTTTTGTCCTCCTTTGCAAAGGCAAAATCCGGAGAGCGGGTACTGGATCTGGGTACCGGAAACGGGATCATTCCCATCCTGATGGAGGCAAAAACCTCCGGAGAAGTCTTTTATGGACTGGAGATTCAGGAGGAAAGCGCAGATCTTGCCAAAAGAAGTGCTGCGCTGAACGGACTGGAAGAAAAAGTAAAGATTGTGACAGGCGATATGAAAGAGGCAGTAGAAATTTTTGGTGCTGCTTCTTTTCACGTCATTACCATGAATCCACCTTATATGACGGGAAATCACGGAATCGTCAACCCAAAGGATGCCAAAGCCATTGCGCGTCACGAGATCACCTGTACGCTGGAAGACATGATCTCACAGGCTTCGAAGGTCCTAAAATCCAAAGGAAGATTTTATATGGTTCACCGTCCGTTTCGTCTGGCAGAGATCCTGTCTTTGATGGTGAACTATCATTTGGAACCGAAACGGATGCGTCTGGTGTACCCCTATGTGGATAAAGAACCAAATATGGTGCTGATCGAGGGATTAAAAGGGGGAAATTCCAGAATTACCGTGGAACCGCCGCTGATCGTTTATGATGCACCGGGGGTTTATACGGAAGAATTAAAGAAAATGTATTATGAGGTCTGACATGCAGGGAAAATTATATTTATGCGCCACACCCATCGGAAATTTGGAAGACATTACCTATCGGGTGCTGCGTACCTTAAAAGAAGTGGATTTGATTGCAGCGGAAGATACGAGAAACAGTATCAAATTGTTGAACCATTTTGAGATCCACACACCCATGACCAGTTATCACGAATATAATAAGATCGAAAAAGCACAGGTTCTGATCCGTAAAATGCAGGAGGGAACCAATGTGGCACTGATCACCGATGCAGGAACACCGGGCATTTCCGATCCGGGGGAGGATCTGGTGCGTATGTGCTACGAAGCAGGCATTTCGGTCACTTCCCTGCCGGGACCGGCGGCTTGTATCACAGCCCTGACCCTGTCGGGACTGGCAACCAGAAGATTTGCTTTTGAGGCCTTTTTGCCTTCCGATAAAAAAGAACGTCAGACAGTGCTGGCAGAACTGGTAGATGAAACCAGAACGATCATTTTATATGAAGCACCGCACCGGCTGGTCAAAACCTTAAAGGAACTTCTAGAGACGCTGGGAAACCGCAGGATGACCCTGTGCCGGGAACTTACCAAAAAACATGAAACGGCCTTTGCATCCACCATTGGGGATATTTTGAAGTTTTATGAAACGCAGGAGCCGAAGGGCGAATGTGTTTTGGTCATTGAGGGAAAAGACCGTCAGGAACTGGTTCTGGAAGAACGTGCCCGCTGGGAAGAATTGTCTGTGGAAGCACATATGGAAGTTTATCTTTCACAGGGAATGGACAAAAAAGAAGCCATGAAATGTGTCGCAAAGGATCGGGGCGTATCCAAACGGGACATTTATCAGGCGTTGCTGTGAAAAGATAGAAATCAGGCGGGATTTTAGATCCCGCCCTTTTTTTGCTTTAGGAAGTTTCACAGATTTTGAGAGAAAATCATACATAAGGGGCCAGAAAAAAGCTTGCAGCAATTCCGGCAAGCGTGGAAATCAGACATCCGACCAGGGTATAACGGGTCTTTTTGATGCCGTAAGTGATAAAATAAAGAGACATGGTATAAAAAATCGTCTCGGTACTGGACAGCATCAGAGCCCCCATTTTCCCAATCAGAGAATCAGCCCCATATTCCTTGAAAAGATCCAGAAGCAGACCGGAGGCGGCAGAGCCGGAAAAGGTTTTGATCAGTGCCAACGGGATCAAAGGTTCCGGAAAATGCAGTTTTTCAGCGACGGGTCGGAAACATCCGGTCAAAAATTCCAAAAATCCGGAAGCGCGCAGGACATTTACAGCGATCATCAGGGCAATCATGGTAGGCATGATCGTCACCGCTGTGGAAAGCCCTTCTTTTGCTCCTTTGGTAAAATCCTCATAAACATCCCGCCTCTTGCAGACGCCCATGGCAATGATATAAAAGATCAGAATCGGAACCATAAATTCTGAAAAACTGGATAACAGCTTCATCGGTTTCTCCGGTACTTTTTAACAGTGTATGAGGTCTGTAGATCCATCTATTCCGGAAAATCAAGGAAAAATCTTGAAATTATATAAAAAATTTATGGTTTGTTCATAGATGGGGTGGAAAAGTTACGCTTTTGTTACGCCCCCTGTGCTAGGATAGAGATCATTAAAAAATAGGAGGAAAGATTGGTGAGAAATATTAAAGGAGAAGCTCATGTGGAAGATGAGATTGCAAACTGTCAGGGGGTTAGTCACTGTTCTGTCTGCAAGCGGAAATGGTATCACAACGGATGAAGAGAAGGGCAGGATTTTAGGATCCTGCCCTTCCTGTCTTAATGGAAAATCTTCGCATACATTTACAGAAGATGACTGCGGCGAGTGTGTTGATCAGCGTTGCCAGAATGGCAGGTCCGATCACGCCTGTGGGGTGGACACTGCCGTATTGTTGCCGATAGGCTATGATATTCAAAGGAATCAGCTGCAGGGAAGAAATATTGATGATGAGAAAATCGCACATTTCATTGCTGGCAGTTTCAGGGGAGGGATTTCCCCGTTCTTGTTCCAGATCTGTCAATGCCTCCATGGCTTTTAGCCCTGCCGGCGTGGCCGCCCAGTTTAGTCCCAGAAAATTGGCAATAAAATTTAAGGAGATCTGTTCCGCTGCCGGATGATCTTTGGGAAGATCCGGAAAGAGAAAAAAGATCAAAGGGCGGACCCATCGGGCTGCACTGCGGATCAGTCCGCTGGTCCGGGCAATTTCCATTAATCCGGTCCAAAGAGTTAAAATGCCGGCGGTTGTGATACAAAGGGTAATGGCTTCCCCGGCGGAGGTTAAGGCGGCATCCGCAACCGCTGAGATATTTCCTGTCAGGGAACCGTAGAAGATTCCCAGCAAAAGCATTCCGGCCCATAAATAATCCATCATTGCTCCAAATGAAGTTTCTATATTTTATGCTGCGTGGGAGAGGATATGACGGAGAAATCGGGTGCATGCAAAAAACACACCGCCTTGCTGGCGATGTGTTTTTTGTTTTTAGGAGAGATTAGGATTCTATAGTCAAACGATTTGCATCGTTTATGAAACGAGGGAGTGGAGGGCATTTCACCCTCCAAGTGTTATGAATGAAATACTGATAT
>CAZLQJ010000041.1:0-17481 GCA_964561705.1 uncultured Lachnoclostridium sp.
GACAAGATCATTATCATGGCGGATGCGGATGTGGACGGTGCCCATATCAGCACCCTGCTTCTGACTTTATTTTACCGTTTTATGCCGGAACTGATCTATGAAGGACATGTTTACATTGCCATGCCGCCGCTTTACAAGGCGATGCCAAAGGTAGGAGAAGAAGAATACCTTTATGATGACAGAGCCCTGGAAGAATATAGAAAACGTCACAAGGGCAGTTTTACCCTGCAGCGTTATAAAGGTCTTGGTGAAATGGATGCGGAACAGCTTTGGGAAACTACCCTGGATCCGGAGACGAGAATTTTAAAGCGAGTAGAGATCGAAGATGCAAGAATGGCATCGGATGTAACGGAAATGCTGATGGGAACAGACGTACCGCCCCGCAGAGCGTTCATCCATGAACATGCCAAAGATGCAGAACTTGATTTTTAGGAGGATGACCGATGGAAGAGAGAATTATCAGAACAGAATATTCAGAGGTTATGCAGAAATCATACATTGATTACGCCATGAGCGTTATTATTGCAAGAGCCCTGCCGGATGTCAGAGACGGTTTGAAACCGGTACAACGCAGAACCTTGTATGATATGCATGAATTGGGCATCCGATATGATAAGCCCTATAGAAAATGTGCCCGTATCGTAGGTGATACAATGGGTAAATACCATCCACATGGGGACAGTTCCATTTACGATGCCCTGGTGGTCATGGCACAGGAGTTTAAAAAGGGAATGCCGCTGGTAGACGGTCATGGAAACTTTGGCTCCATTGAAGGAGATGGAGCGGCTGCCATGCGATATACGGAAGCCAGACTTCAGAAAGTAACGCAGGAAGTTTTTCTAAATGATCTTGACAAAGATGTGGTGGATTTCATGCCAAACTTTGATGAAACAGAAAAGGAACCGACAGTTCTGCCGGTACGTGTGCCGAATCTGCTCATCAATGGCACGGAAGGAATTGCTGTAGGAATGGCGACCAATGTACCGCCACACAATTTTGGCGAAGTGATGGAAGCTGCCAAGGCTTATATGAAAAATCCAAAGATTACCACAGAAGAACTACTGGAAATTATGCCGGGGCCTGATTTTCCAACCGGCGGAATCGTGATCAATAAAGATGAATTAAAAGAAATCTATGAAACCGGTATGGGAAAGATCAAACTTCGTGGAAAAGTAGAAGTTGAGGCGGTGAAAGGCGGAAAAGAGCGTCTGGTCATCACAGAAATCCCTTATACCATGATCGGAAATAACATTGCGAAGTTTTTAAATGACATTGCAGCCTTGATCGAAACGAAAAAAACAACGGATATTGTGGATATTTCCAACCAGTCCTCAAAAGAAGGAATCCGCATTGTGCTGGAATTGAAAAAAGGTGCAGATGTGGAAAATCTGAAAAATCTTCTCTATAAAAAAACCAAGCTGGAAGATACCTTTGGGGTTCATATTCTGGCAGTTGCAGATGGAAGACCGGAAACTTTGGGCATCCGGAAAGTGCTGGAGCATTATGTAGATTTTCAGTATGAACTTGCAGGAAGAAAATATAAGACCTTACTAAATCGTGAACTGGATAAAAAGGAAATTCAGGAAGGATTGATCAAGGCTTGTGATGTGATCGATCTGATCATTGAAATTCTGAGAGGAAGTAAAAATGTCAAAGATGCCAAAGCATGTCTGACCAATGGTGTGACGGAACCTATTAAATTCCGGTCTGAAGCTTCCCGGGCGGATGCATCAAAACTTCGGTTTACAGAACGTCAGACCCAGGCAATCCTGGAAATGCGCCTGCAAAAGCTCATTGGTCTGGAAGTGGAGGCACTGATTAGGGAACATGAGGAGACTTTGAAAAAAATCGCATTTTACACAGATGTGCTGGATAACCATAAGACCATGACCAAGGTTCTTTTGAAGGAAATGGACGGTTATCAGAAGGAATATTCCTGCCCGAGAAAAACAGTGATCGAAAATGCGGCCGCCGCTGTCTATGAAGAAAAGAAGATTGAAGAAGCACCGGTAATGTTTTTGATGGATCGTTTCGGATATGCAAAAACCATTGATCTGGCTACCTATGAGAGAAATAAGGAGGCGGCGGATAAAGAAAGCCGTTATGTGGTACAGGTGATGAACACCGGACGATTGGCAATCTTTACGGATACCGGAAAAATGCACCAGATCAAGGTGATGGATGTGCCATATGGAAAATTCCGTGATAAAGGGGTGCCGATCGACAATTACAGTAACTTTGACAGCAGCATGGAACGGGTGGTCGGTGTATTTGCCCTTGCACAGATCCTAGATGAAAAACTGCTATTTGTGACGAAAACGGGGATGGTGAAGCTGGTCGCAGGTGCAGAGTTTGAAGTGGCGAAAAAGACAATTGCATCGACAAAACTGGCAGAAAACGATGAAGTTCTTTGTGTACTTAAAGTAGAAAACAGTGAATTTGCGGTATTACAGTCAAAAATTGGTTATTTCTTAAAAATTGCCATGGATGAAATACCGGAAATGAAGAAAACTGCCGTGGGAAATCATGGAATCAAGCTGGGTACAAAAGATGAGCTGGAAAATGCATATGTATTTACAAAGGAAAATGCCCCGACAATCCTCTATAAGGAAACAGAAATGACATTGAGCAGCCTGCGTGTTGCGGCGAGAAATTCAAAAGGAACCAAGAAATAGGACAGACGAGAAGATTAAACAGGGAAAACATGGAAAATAATACGAAAATCCCTTGCAAACGCTGAAAAATGTGCTATAATGGTTGCGTAACATGGTAAACGTGGCAAAGAGTGGACGAAAGTCCACTCTTTGTTTGTATGTGTTGCATACAACTGAATAGAGAGGAGAGATTTCAATGTCAAAAAGAGAAATCTATGAAGCGAAGACAGAAGAACTTGTTCTGCCGATCGTGGATGCTAACCATTTTGAACTGGTAGATGTGGAATATGTAAAAGAAGCCGGAATCTGGTATCTGCGTATCTACATTGACAAGGAAGGCGGTATTGATATCAATGACTGTGAACTTGTCAGCCGTGCATTTTCTGAAATCCTGGATAAAGAGGATTATATTGAAGATGCCTACATCCTGGAGGTAAGTTCGCCGGGACTTGGAAGACCTTTGAAAAAAGATAAGGATTTTCAGAGAAATTTAGGAGAAGAAGTTGAGGTTCGTACTTACAAACCGATCAACAAACAAAAAGAATTTGTGGGACTGCTGGATGCATGGGATAAAGATACGGTTACCCTGCAGCTGGAAAGCGGAGAGGTTATGACATTCAATCGTGCAGATATTGCACTGATCAGACAATATATTGAATTTTAGCACAGAACGATACATGTTTGGAGGAAAAAGGAAAATGAATAACGAATTATTAGAAGCTCTTAACGTTTTAGAGAAAGAAAAAGATATTAGCAAAGAAACTATGTTGGAAGCCATTGAAAATTCCCTTCTGACAGCTTGTAAAAACCATTTTGGAAAAGCTGACAATATTAAAGTGGTTATGAACCATGAAACCTGCGACTATAAAGTATATGCAGAAAAAGTTGTTGTGGAAGAAGTGGAAGATGATGTTCTGGAAATCAGCCTTGCAAAAGCAAAAATGATCGACAGCAAATATGATCTTGGTGATATTGTACAGATCGAAATAAAATCCAAAGAATTTGGACGTATTGCTACCATGAATGCGAAAAACGTGATCTTGCAGAAAATCCGTGAAGAAGAAAGAAAAGTACTTTATAACCAGTATTATGGAAAAGAAAAAGACATCGTAACAGGCGTGGTTCAGAGATACATTGGTAAAAATCTCAGCGTAAACTTAGGAAAAGTGGATGCGGTTTTAAATGAAAACGAAATGGTAAAAAGTGAAGTATTTATGCCGACAGAACGTATTCGTGTTTATATTCTGGAAGTACGTGATACCACCAAAGGACCTCGTATCCTGGTATCCAGAACACATCCGGAACTGGTAAAGAGATTATTTGAATCAGAAGTAACAGAAGTAAAAGATGGTATCGTAGAGATCAAAAGCATTGCCCGTGAAGCAGGATCCAGAACAAAGATCGCTGTATGGTCCAATGATCCAAACGTTGATCCGGTAGGTGCATGTGTTGGTTTAAACGGAGCCAGAGTCAATGCTATTGTAGAAGAACTTCGCGGTGAAAAAATCGACATCATTAACTGGGATGAAAACCCGGCAATCCTGATCGAACATGCATTAAGCCCGGCGAAAGTTGTTGCAGTACTGGCTGATCCGGATGAAAAGACAGCAAAAGTCGTAGTTCCGGATTATCAGTTATCCCTGGCAATTGGTAAAGAAGGACAGAATGCGCGTCTTGCAGCAAGACTGACAGGATTTAAGATCGATATCAAGTCTGAAACTCAGGCAAAAGAAATCGAAGGTTTCCTTGATTACGAAGTGTATGAAGAGGAAGAAGAAACCTATGACGAATATGATTATGAAGTTGATGCGAACGAGTCTGCAGAAGAATAATTTTTAGGAAGTGATAGATTGAGTATAGAAAAGAAGATTCCGCTGCGAAAATGTACCGGATGTAATGAAATGAAAACCAAAAAAGAAATGATGCGTGTGTTGAAATGTGACGAGGGCATTGTTCTGGATACCACAGGGAAGAAAAATGGCAGAGGTGCATATCTTTGCAGAAATGCAGAGTGCCTTTCCAAAGCGGTGAAAAATAAAGGGCTGGAACGTTCCCTGAAAGTGAAGATCCCACAGGAAGTATATGAAGCATTAGAAAAGGAGTTTGGCGAAATCCATGAATAAGATTTTTTCAATGATCGGAATGGCAATGAAGGCCGGCAAAGTGGTCAGCGGCGAATTTTCTACAGAAAAGGCCATAAAATCCGGAAGTGCATTTCTGGTAATCGTGTCAGCGGAAGCGTCAGAAAATACAAAGAAGATGTTTCGCAATATGTGTACCTTTTACCAGGTTCCTATGTATGCTTATGGGACGAAGGATGAACTGGGACATTGTATGGGTAAAGAATTTCGTGCATCTTTGGCAGTGACAGAAGAAGGATTTGCGAAATCTATCGAGAAGAGATTAAAAGAGGCAGAGATTATAGCGGAGGTAGCAGAATAAATGGCAAAACAGAAAATACATGAATTAGCAAAAGAATTAAACAGACCAAGTAAAGATATTGTGGAATTTTTGAATAAAAACGGAGTGGAAGGAAAAACTCATGCCAGTGCTTTGGAAGATACACAGATCGAAATGGTAAAAAAAGCATTTGCACCAAAGACAGAAGCTGTAAAAGCGGAAGCACCAAAGACGGAAGCTCCAAAAACTGAAGAAGCAAAGCAGGAAGAAGCACCAAAGAAAAAGAAGATCATTGCATTATATAATTCCCAGAACAGCAGAGGTGGTGTAAAACCAAATCCGCAGAAAAGGGAAAATGAGAGAAAACCTCGTCCGCAGGGAGAGAAAAAGCCATTTAACAAAGAAGGTCAGAATCGTCCGGAAAATGGTGAAAGAAGACCGTTTAACAGAGATAACCAGAATGGTGAGAGAAGACCATTTAACAGAGATAACCAGAATGGCGAGAGAAGAACGTTTAACAAAGATGGTCAGAACGGCGAAAGAAGACCATTTAACAGAGATAACCAGAATGGGGAAAGAAGACCATTTAACAGAGATAACCAGAATGGTGAGAGAAGACCATTTAACAGAGATAACCAGAATGGCGAGAGAAGACCATTTAACAAAGATGGTCAGAACGGCGAAAGAAGACCATTCAACAAGGACAATGACAACAGACGCGACGGAAATCGTAGACCGGGCGGCAACAGAGGCGGTTTAGAAATTCCGGCAGCAGAAAAACCATTGGAAAAGAACCGCGATAACAACAGACACAACCAGAATCAGCAGGCAAAATCCAATAAAAAGGTAGTGGATAAGTTCGAAGAAAAAGAAGCAAAAATGAACAAAGCCGGAAGATTCCAAAAACCGGTGAAGGTTGTTCAGGAAGTGAAGAAGGATGATAATGAACCGAAAGTCATCCAGATTCCGGAAAAGATCTCTGTACAGGATCTGGCTGAAAAAATGAAAATGCAGCCATCTGTGATCATCAAAAAAATGTTCCTGGCAGGAAAGATCATGACCATCAATACAGAGCTGGATTTTGAACAGGCAGGCGAAATCGCTATGGAATACAACTTTGAGCCGGAAGCAGAGGTTGTAGAAGATGTCATCGAAAAATTCCTGGAGGATACAGAAGATTCAGAAGAAACTCTAGTTTCAAGACCACCGGTTGTCTGTGTTATGGGTCACGTTGACCACGGTAAAACATCCCTTCTGGATGCGATCCGTCATACCAATGTCACAGACAGAGAAGCGGGCGGTATCACCCAGCACATTGGTGCTTATACAGTAAATATCAATGGACAGAAGCTGACATTTTTGGATACACCGGGACATGAGGCCTTTACTTCCATGCGTATGCGTGGAGCAAATTCCACAGATATTGCCATCCTGGTAGTTGCAGCTGATGACGGTGTCATGCCGCAGACCATCGAAGCGATCAGCCATGCAAAAGCAGCAGGGGTTGAGATCATTGTTGCCATCAACAAAATGGATAAAGAAGCAGCAAATCCGGATCGCGTGATGAAAGAGCTTGCAGAACATGAACTGATTCCTGAAGACTGGGGCGGAACAACCATCTGCGTACCGGTTTCAGCAAAAAAACGTGAAGGTATTGAAAATCTTTTGGAAATGGTACTTTTAACAGCGGAAATGCTGGAATTAAAAGCAAATCCAAAGAGAAGAGCAAGAGGTCTTGTTATCGAAGCGGAACTTGATAAAGGAAAAGGTCCGGTTGCGACAGTGCTTGTACAGAAAGGTACACTTCGTGTAGGTGATGCGATCACAGCAGGTGTTGCATGTGGTAAAGTTCGTGCCATGATGGATGATAAGGGACGCAGAGTGAAAGAAGCAGGTCCTTCTACACCGGTAGAAATCCTTGGTTTCTCAGATGTTCCTCAAGCAGGAGACATTGTGATTGCTCCGGAAACTGAAAAAGAAGCAAGAACTATGGCAGAAGCATTTATCGCCAGAGGAAGAGAAAAGATGCTGGAAGATACAAAGCTGACCATGTCCTTAGACGATCTGTATTCCCAGATTCAGTCCGGAAACTTAAAAGAATTAAAACTGATCATCAAAGCAGACGTTCAGGGTTCTGTAGAAGCCGTAAAACAGAGCTTGATGAAGCTGTCTAATGAAGAAGTTGCAGTCCGCGTGATCCATGGCGGTGTAGGTGCCATCAACGAATCTGATGTGATGCTGGCAAGTGCATCAGGTGCCATCATTATCGGATTTAATGTAAGACCGGATGTACAGGCAAAAGCAACTGCAGAACGCGATAAGGTAGAAGTTAAATTATATCGTGTTATTTACGATGCGATCGCAGACGTAGAGCGCGCGATGAAGGGCATGCTTGATCCGATCTTTGAAGAAAAAGTTATCGGTCATGCAGAAATCCGTCAGATCTTCAAAGCTTCCGGTGTGGGTAACATTGCAGGTTCTTATGTCCTTGACGGTATGTTCCAGAGAGGATGCTCTGTACGTATTACCCGTGAAGGAAAACAGATCTTTGAAGGTCCGTTGGCTTCCTTAAAACGTTTCAAAGATGATGTAAAAGAAGTAAAAGCAGGCTATGAATGTGGTCTTGTATTTGAAAAATTTGGTGAAATTCAGGAACTGGATATCGTAGAAGCTTATATCATGGTAGAAGTTCCTCGCTAAGACCGCAGGTATTTTCCAGGATAGGAGTTAGAAAATGAGAAAAAACAGTATTAAAAATACAAGGATCAATATGGAAGTTCAAAGAGAACTTGCCAATATTATCCGTGGCGGGATCAAAGATCCGAGAATCAGCCCGATGACAACAGTGGTTGCTGTAGAAGTGGCACCGGATCTCAAGACCGCAAAGGCCTATATCAGTGTTTTGGGAGATGAAGAAGCCCAGAAAAATACACTGGCAGGCTTAAAAAGTGCTGAAGGCTATATCAGAAGAGAACTGGCAAGAAGCATTAATTTAAGAAATACGCCGGAAATCAAATTTGTAGTGGACCAGTCCATTGAATATGGTGTGGCAATGTCCAAACTGATCAATGATGTCAGAGCAAATGACGGCGATCAGATGTCAGGTGAAGAGGATGCTTAATCTGAAAGAATTATTGCAGGGTGCACAAACAGTTGCCATCTTAGGTCATATACGACCGGATGGTGACTGTATCGGCTCCTGCCTGTCACTTTATAATTATATAGAAACCTATTTTCCGAAGATTCGGGCAGTGGTTTATCTACAGGAATTTATGCCGGAATTTCTCATGCTAAAAAATGCAGACAAGATCGTCCACGACTGTGGCGAAGACTGCAGCTTTGATCTGTGTTTTTCATTAGATAGCGCAGACAGGGAGCGTCACGGGGAATTTATCAAATATTTTGACAGTGCGAAAAAGACGGTTGGGATCGATCATCATATCAGTAATCCAGGGTTTGCCGATGAGCATTTGATCGTCAGTGATGCCGGTGCAACGGCAGAAGTTCTTAGTGAACTCATTGGAAAAGAAAATTTTACAAAAGAGATCGCAGAATGTTTGTATCTGGGAATTGCCCATGATACAGGGGTGTTCCAGTATTCCAACGCATCGCCGAAAACGTTTCGGATCGTAGCAGACCTTCTGGAAACAGGAATTGAAGCAAGCCGGATCATTGACGAGACTTTTTATCAGAAATCTCAGAAGCAGAATCAGATTTTGGGAAAAACACTGATGGAGAGCCGACTTTTTTGTGATGGAAAAATCGTGGCTGGGGTTGTGACACTGGAGGATCTGGAAACTTATGGCGTTACCTCCAAAGAATTAGACGGCATTGTGAGTCAGTTAAGGTATACGAGAGGGACAGAAGCAGCCATTTTCCTCTATGAGTTGGAAAAGGGTCATTTTAAGGTAAGCATGCGTTCCAATGGAACGGTTAATGTCAGCAGCATTGCCGGAAAATTTGGCGGCGGAGGACATATCAAAGCAGCGGGCTGTGAACTTTCCGGAGATTGTCAGGAAGTGCTGGAGCGTCTGATTGCACAGATTGAAAAGCAGCTTTAGGAGTAGAGAGTGTGAAAAGCGGAATTATCAATGTATATAAAGAAAAAGGATTTACCTCTTTTGATGTGGTAGCGAAGCTTCGCGGGATCTTAAGAACAAAAAAGATCGGGCATACAGGTACGCTGGATCCGGATGCGGAAGGAGTGCTCCCGGTATGTATCGGAAGAGCGACCAAGGTCTGTGATCTTTTGACAGATAAGGATAAAATCTATGAAACCGTTCTGCTGCTTGGGGTAGAAACGGATACCCAGGATACAACCGGCGAGATTTTAAAAGAACAGCCGGTGGAAGCAGATGAGGCAGCAGTGGCCGAGGCGATCCAATCGTTTGTAGGTTCCTATGCCCAGGTTCCGCCGATGTATTCTGCTCTGAAAGTCAATGGAAGAAAACTCTATGAGCTTGCCAGAGAGGGGAAAACCGTGGAGCGAAAAGCAAGAAATGTGGAAATCTTCTCTATTGAAGTTCAAAAGATAGAACTTCCGAGGGTGCAAATGCGCGTCCATTGTTCCAAAGGAACCTATATCCGTACCTTATGCCATGATATTGGACAGAAACTTTCCTGCGGGGGCTGTATGGAACAGCTGCTCCGGACAAAAGTTGGAAGTTTTACACTGGAAGATACTTTAAAACTTTCAGAAATAGAAGCAATGGCAAGGGAAGGAACGGTGGAAGCTCGCATCATTTCTGTGGATCAGTTGTTTGAAGATGCACCGAAAATGTGGACAGCACCGGAATTTGATCTGATCGCACACAATGGAAATCCCATGGAACGGAGAATGTTTCAGGAAGCGGTACCGGAAGGTGTAAAAAGGATCCGTGTTTATGATTCGAAAGATACCTTTATCGGGATCTATGAGTATTTTGAAGGGCGCAGGAATTATAAGCCTGTAAAAATGTTTTATGAAAATGATTGATCATACACTTGATTTTTGGATACCGGAAGAAAGTGCCGTCACTTTGGGAAAATTTGATGGAATCCACAAAGGTCATCAGAAGTTGATGCAGAAGATTCTGGAAAAAAAGACCCAGGGACTTAAAAGTGTGGTATTTACCTTCGGGCAAATGCCGGGAACCGTATTTTTGGGAAGCAAGGGTCGTACGATCCTTACGAAAAAAGAGCGTCAGAAGCATTTTCTGGATTTGGGGATCGATTATGTCATCGAATGCCCTTTTGTAGTGCCGATCATTCAGATGGAACCGGAACGATTTGTGAAAGAAGTTTTGGTGGAACAGCTTCACGTGAAATATATTGCTGTGGGAGAAGATTTTAGGTTTGGACATCAGCGAAGAGGGGATGCAGCCCTTTTGAAAGATCTTTCGGAAAACTATGGATATGAAGTGGAAATCCTGAAAAAAGAATGTATGGGGGATCAGATCATCAGCAGTACCCGTATCCGCAGTCTGCTGGAAGAAGGATGGATGGAGCAGGCCGCACAAATGCTGGGGTATCCTTATTATGTATCGGGAACTGTCGTTCATGGATATCAGATTGGCAGAACTTTAGGGATCCCGACGACCAATATTTTGCCGGATGAAGAAAAAATGCTGCCACCAAATGGTGTTTATCTGACAAAGACCAGGGTTGACGGACGAGAAATCTTTGGGATTACGAATATTGGGGTAAAACCGACCATCAGCGGTCAGGAAGCAAAGGGAATTGAGACCCACCTTCTGGATTTTGAAGGGGATCTTTATGACCGGGAGCTGATCGTGGAATTTTATGCTTTTGAGCGTGCGGAGCAGAAATTTGCATCTTTGAATGAGCTGAAAAATCAGCTGGAAAAAGATATATGCTGGGGCAGAGAATATCTGAAAACACAAGGGAATCGTAAAATTTAGATGAATATTAAGTAAAGAAAAGGTTAAAATTACTTGTAAGAACGATAATTTTAGTGTAGAATAGGAGTAGAGCGTATGTTGAGTAGATAATCAGCATACGCTTTTTGACTATTCGAAAGAAAAAAAGGAGAAAAAACGATGGACATAATTATGATGGCCGTAAAACTTCTTGGCGGACTTGCCATGTTTCTTTACGGTATGGAAATCATGGGCGATGGCTTAAAGCAGGGCTCAGGAACAGCTTTAAAAAATGTTCTCGGAAAATTGACACATAATGTGGTATTAGGGGTTCTGACCGGTGCACTGGTAACGGCAGTGATCCAAAGTTCCACAGCAACAATCGTACTGACCGTAGGTCTGATCGGAGCAGGAATCTTAAATCTGCGTCAGGCAGTCAGCATTGTCATGGGTGCAAACATTGGTACGACAGTGACTGCACAGTTGCTGCGACTGATGGATATTGACTCTGCAGGAGGATCGATCCTGACGTTCTTTAAACCGGAATTTCTGGCACCAGTCGCATTGATTATTGGTATCATCCTGATCATGTTTGTGAAGAAGGAATCAGCAAAAAATATCGGATTGATCGCCATGGGATTTGGTATTCTCTTTATGGGATTGATTTCTATGACTGATGCAGTAGATCCATTATCTCAGTCACAGACATTTAAGGATATTTTATCAAGATTCAGCGATATGCCGCTGCTTGGTATTCTGGCTGGACTTGTACTGACGGTCATTGTGCAGAGTTCTTCGGCGATGGTAGGTATTTTACAGGCATTGTCTTCGACGGGAGCCATGACCTTTGAACTGGTTTATCCGATCATCATGGGGATCAACCTTGGTACCTGCGTAACCACTGCAATGGTCTGTTCTATCGGATCTTCCAAAGATGCGAAACGTACCGGTGTGGTACATATCGTATTTAACAGTATCGGAACCATTGTATTTATGATCGTTATGAGCATCATCCGCGCAGCCGGTGGATTTACCGGACTTTGGGAAAGCGTGGTAGACAGTGGCATGATCGCAGATTTCCAGACGATCTTTAACCTTGCTACGGCAGTCTTTTTACTTCCATTTACAAACTTCCTGGTATGGATTGCATGTAAGGTCGTGAAAGATGATTCTGTAGATGTTACAGTGTATCCGGAACTTGCAGGTCTTGATAAGAAGCTGATGGGTGTGCCGGCAGTTGCGCTCGGCGGTGTAGCAAAAGTTGCCTCCAGTATGGCATCCACTGCAAAGGAAAACCTGGAATTAAGTTTAAAACAGTTCCAGAAATATGATGAAAAACGTGCAGAAAAGATCCAGATCAATGAAGAGCGTTTGGATGTGTTTACAGACAGAGCGGATAACTATATGATCGAGCTGTCCGGTTATATTGAAGCAGATAGCGACAACCGCCTGAGAAGTGTATTGATGCGCTGTATCCGAGATGTAGAACGCATCGGTGATTATGCCGTTAATTTTGACGAAATGGCGAAAAAATCCAGTGATGAAGAATTGGTATTTTCAGATACAGCAAAGAAGGAACTTGCCATTATCACAGATGCGATCACGGAAATCCTTCGTCTGACTGTAGAGGCCATTGCCATGGATAATGAATATATTGTCCGTCGGATCGAACCTTTGGAAGAAGTGATCGATGATATGGTACTTCTTTTGAAAGAACGTCACACAGATCGTCTGTGCCGCGGAGACTGTGCAATCAACACCGGGCTGATCTTTATGGATATGCTGACCTATTTTGAACGTACTGCAGACCAGTGTTCGAATATTGCCATGCTGTTGCTGGCAAAAGACAATGAAGAGATCATGAAAAATCATCATGCATACCTGCAGGAACTTCATGCATCTTCCGACCAGTCCTACATTGCAGAACAGATGAACCGCAGAGAACAATATCTGGAACCTTTGAAGAAAATTAAATAAAATGATAGAAGAATCCCCTGGGTGTGCACTCAGGGGATATTTTTTTGTTGACAAAATGAAAAAAACTGTTATACTTGGTTAATGAAATGTAACAAATATGTAACAATTCCTGCAAAAAGTTGTAACTTTTCGCAGGGGGAAATAATGGAGCGTTTTATGATTTTAAAAAATACAGTACTGGCTCTTGTCATTGCAGGAGCATGCTTTTTGCCAACAATGAATGCTGATGCAGCTTCTTTATCGGATGTTGTAAGTGCCGGTGTGACCGTGAGCATGACGCAGGCTTCTGATGAAGTCGCACTTGCGGGTGTGGTTGCCCCTTCTGTTGTAGAAGGATATACTGTTTTGGGCGTGATCGATGCGGAGAGCGGATATATCAATGTGCGCGAAGCGGCAGATGGTGAAGCTAAGGTAGTAGGAAAGATTGGAAAAGATGCAGTTTGTGAAGTGATTGCCAGCGCAGGAGACTGGATGGAGATCCAGTCAGGCGAAGTTTGCGGTTATGTCAGCGGAGAATACCTTTTGACAGGAATTGCGGCAAATGAGCGGGCACAGGAACTGCTGGATGCCGGTGCAGAATTAGAAACGGCCCTTACCATGATGGAATACCTCTATGGAAAAGGTGTGACAGATATTCAAATGGAAGTCTGCGAATATGCAAAGCAGTTTGTAGGAAATCCATATCGCTGGGGAGGGACAAGCCTTACCAATGGTGCCGACTGCTCTGGATTTACCATGTCTGTCTATGCAAAATATGGTGTATCCCTGCCGCATTCTTCTAAGTCTCAGGCACATTGCGGAAGCAGTGTGAGTTTGTCTGAAGTACAGCCGGGAGATCTGATCTTCTATGGAGGAAAAAGCATTCATCACGTTGCCATGTACATCGGAAACGGACAGGTTGTACATGCACAGAGCAAAAAAACGGGGATTGTGATCACCAGCATGTATTACAATACACCAACCAAAGCGGTACGTGTACTTGCGGTATAAAAAAATTTCTGACAGTCAAGTCTAGATAGACATTGGCTGTCTTTTTTTGAAAAAAATTATAGAAATTGGATTATTACTTGTCAATTGTACGAAATTTGAGTAAAATAAAGTGAAAATTTCTACGAGTAAAAATGACAAATTGAGTAGACAGTCTGGATAGAAGATGCTATAATTTGGATTTGGATGAATTTAAAAAAAGAAAATAATGGAAAGATTTAGAATGGAAGGATTATGAAGAAAATAGATATTCACAGTCACATTCTGGCAGGGATCGATGATGGCGCAAAACAGATGGAAGAGTCTGTGAAAATGCTGCAGATCGCTGCAGAGGATGGAATTACCGCGATTATCGCCACTCCTCATTTTCACTACAGCCGGGGACATGCAAAACCGGAAAAAATACGCCGACGTCTGTCAGAATTGCGGGCAGTGGCAAAAGAACAAGGAATATCGATCCGCCTGTATGCAGGCAATGAATTGTATTACAGTGAGGATCTTTTAAGGATCGTCAAGGCAGGAGAAGCACTGACTATGGCGGGTTCCGAATATGTACTTTTGGAATTCTCCGAAAATACAGATCAAAGAACGATCCAAAACGGAATCTATGAATTTTTGAGCGAAGGATATTATCCGATCATCGCTCATGTGGAACGGTATCGTGCATTTTTAGACGATCCCGGATTTGCCGCAGAGATTACAGATTTGGGAGCTTACTGTCAGATCAATGCAAAAAGTCTGACGAGTGGGATCATGGATTTTGAAAAAAGACGATTTGTAAATGCCATGATCGAAAACGGGCTGGTCAGCTTTATTGCTACGGATGCCCATGATACAAATCAGCGCCCCTCAAAGTTTGGAAAAGCAGCAGAGTGGCTTTATAAAAAATATGGACCTGAGGAATGTCGGGAACTTTTCTTTGAAAACGCAAAGAAGGTTCTGAATCATCAGATCATCTAGAGGAGGAAAAGGAAATGGAAAATAATAATTTCGCATATGATCAGGAAATGGAAATAGATTTAAAGGAGTTGTTTTTCGCATTGCTGAAAAAATGGAAAGTCATCATTGTTTCAGCAATTTTTTGTGCCCTGCTGGGGATGTGTGCCTCGATGTTTTTGATGGCCGATACTTATGTATCAAAGACCAGTGTTTATGTAATCAGCATGCAGGAAGGTGCTACGAATTACAGCAACCTGCAGACCGGTGCGATGATGACCTCCGACTATGAGGTGCTTGTAAAGGGACGTACCGTATTGGAAAAAGTTATTGAAAAACTGGATCTGAATATGAAATATGAAACTTTAAAGGGAATGGTATCCGTCAGTGTTCCTGACTCAACCCGTATTGTAGAAATTTCAGTCAGCAGCACAGATCCTTATCTTTCACAGGACATTGCCAATGCAGTCAGAGAAATCTCCAGTGAAACCATCCTCGATGTTATGGGGGTAGGTGAAGTCAATACAGTAGAACTGGCAAACCTTCCGGAACATAAAGCTTCTCCAAGTGTTTCCAAAAATACTATCCTCGGCGGTATGCTGGGAGGTGTTCTGGCATGCGGAATCGTAGCGGTGTTATTTATTTTAGATGATACGATCCGTACCCAGGACGATATCGAACGTTATCTGGGACTTAGCACCCTCGGAAGCATTCCGAGGGACCGCAACCTGGAAAAGGATGAAAAAAGACGCAGAAAAGCACAGAAAAGTATGAGTAACAGTACCAAAAAGGCAAAGGCCTAAAGAGTGGAGGAAAAGAAGATGCAGGCAATTACGATCAATCAATTAGATTCCATGGATTTCAGCGGGCGTGAAGCCTATAAAACGTTAAGAACCAATATCAGTTTTGCAGGAGAGGATGTCAAGGTGATTGCTTTGACCAGCTGTACACCGGATGAAGGAAAGAGCAGTGTGTCGTTGAATCTGGCTTTGAACTTATCGGAGGCAGGGAAAAGTGTGCTTTTCATTGATACCGATATGAGAAGATCCGTCCTGGTGGGACGTTATAAGATCAAAAATGCAAAAAATGGATTATCTCATTATCTCTCCGGTCAGTGCAGCATGGATGATATGGTCAGTGTAACCAATGTGGAAAAATTACATATGGTATTGGCAGGACCGGTTCCGCCAAATCCGTCAGAACTTTTGTCCGGAAAGAAATTTGCCAAGTTTCTGGAAGAAATGAGAAAAGTTTATGAATATATTATTTTGGACTGCCCGCCGGTGGGCAGTGTAGGGGATGCCTTGATTACCGGAAAACTGGCTGATGGTGTGGTCATGGTCGTTGCTGCAGAAACAGTCAGCTACAAATTTGCACAGAAGGTAAAAAAACAGTTGGAATTAACAGGCTGCAAGATCCTGGGTGCAGTGTTAAATAAGGTAGCTTTAAAAAATAGCGGTTACTATGGAAAATATTATGGCAGCAGTACTATAAATGAGGAATAAAAAATGAAAGAAACAGGCATAACAGCAATTCTTGCGGGCGGCTGTGTTGTTTTGGCAGCTCTGGCAGGAGTTGGAATATTTACAAGAGACAATCAGGCTCCGGTCATCCGACTGGAGGGAAAGAATCAGCTGACTTATACCGAAGGAGAAGATCAGGCAGTTCTTTTGGAAGGCATTACTGCAAAAGATAACAAAGATGGTGATGTGACCGAAAGTGTCAGAGTAGAAAAAATCCTGCCGACAGATGACGGCAATGCCATCGTTGTCTATGTGGCTAAAGATCAGTCAAATAATGTAGGAACATTGAAACGGGAAGTACGTTATCAGGCACTGGAAGAACCGGCAGAGGAAGAAACTCCGGAAGAAGATCAAGAGGAAGAAACACAGCAGGCTTCTTCTACAGAAACTGATCCGGATGAAGATGAGGAAGAAGACGATAGTCAGGATCAGGCAGATCAGGGGGAAGGACCTCAGCTGAAAATGATCCAGAATGAAGCAACCGTAAAGGTTGGAGAAGGATTTAATGTACTTCGCTACGTAGAAAGAGCAGTGGATGTCGACGGAAGGGATTTAAGCCGTTCTATTCACATCAGCGGCGATTATAACCTTGAAGCGGTTGGAACTTATAACATCAACGTCTACGCAACGGGTGCAAATGGAAAAACATCGAATGTGGAAGTATTTACGTTGACGGTAGAGGAGTAGGAACATGGTTCGGCTCTAAGATCAAAATGAGAATTTGAGGGAAAGGTCGAGAAACTGAAATGTATAAGCATATAATAAAAAGGTTATTTGATATTGTGATATCGGGGGTAGCAATCGTTTTACTCACGATTCCAATGTTGATTGTAGCAATTGCAATCAAGATTGATGATCCGGGTCCGGTTTTATTTAAGCAAAAACGTGTCGGTATGAAAAAAAATGGAAAAATCACATATTTCATGATCTGGAAATTTCGCAGTATGAAAATGTCTACTCCGCATGATACACCGACACACTTGCTTGCAAACCCGGAACAGTACATAACTCGTGTGGGAAAATTTATCAGAAAAACAAGTTTGGATGAACTTCCACAAATTTATCAGGTATTTGTTGGAAAACTTTCATGTATCGGGGTTGGATGTATAATAGAGACAACTAGGAAAAGCATTGATTTTTCAAGGG
>CAZLQJ010000042.1:0-17232 GCA_964561705.1 uncultured Lachnoclostridium sp.
TTCCAGATAAATCTGACCGTCTGTAATGGAAATAACATTGGTCGGAATATAAGCAGAAACGTCTCCGGCCTGTGTTTCAATGATCGGCAGAGCCGTCAAGGAACCGCCTCCAAGGTCATCATTTAACTTCGCAGCGCGTTCCAGAAGTCTGGAATGCAGATAGAAAACATCCCCCGGATAAGCCTCACGTCCAGGTGGACGTTTCAAAAGTAAAGACAGGGTACGGTAAGCAGCTGCATGTTTGGAAAGGTCATCATAAACCACCAAAACATCCTCACCGTTTTCCATCCATTCTTCGCCGATAGCGCATCCTGCATACGGCGCAATATACTGTAACGGAGCCAGCTCACTGGCAGTGGAAGCAACCACTGTTGTATAGTCAAAAGCACCGTGATCTTCTAAAGTTCTTACAATCGTTGCCACCGTAGAAGCCTTCTGACCAATGGCAACATAAATACATTTGACATTTTTGCCCTTCTGATTAATGATCGTATCAATGGCAATGGCTGTCTTACCAGTCTGTCTATCGCCGATGATCAACTCACGCTGGCCTCTTCCGATTGGAATCATGGCATCAATGGCCTTAATTCCCGTCTGCAGCGGTGTATCAACGGATTTACGGCTGATTACACCGGAAGCCACACGCTCGATCTGACGGAATTTTTCCGTATTGATCGGTCCTTTTCCATCAATCGGCTGTCCCAGCGCATTGACCACTCGTCCGAGCATACAATCGCCTACCGGAACCTCCACTACGCGTCCGGTGGTCTTTACGGTATCGCCTTCACTAATATTTTTCTGATCGCCTAACAAAACTGCACCGACATTGTCTTCCTCCAGGTTCAGCACCATGCCGTAAACATCGCCCGGGAACTCCAAAAGTTCTCCCTGCATGGCTTTTTCCAGCCCATGAATACGGGCAATCCCATCTGCTACCTGGATCACCGTACCAACATCCGATACTTCCATCTGTCCGGCGTATTGTTTAATCTGTTCTTTAATTACGGAACTAATTTCTTCCGGTCTTAAATTCATAGAAACTTACACCCTCTTTCTTAAGTCTGCCCCGATCACCCCACTGGAAGGGATGATAACTGCTTCGACAAACTCTTAAGCTTACTTTTTATGCTTGTATCCACGACCCGGTCACCCACACGGATCACCATGCCGCCAAGCAAGGTCTCATCGACTGTATAATTCATCTCAAAAGCCTCATAAGCTGTAGTTTCCAACAGTCTCTTTTCCACGCTTTCCTTCTGACGGTCACTTAACGCTGCGGCAGTAGAAACATACGCCACACCAATCTTTTTATATTCTTTCACCCGTCCGATGAAATATTCCAGTATCTTTTCTACCTCTGTAAAACGGTCCTTCTGTACCAGGATCATCAAAAATCCTGCAAATTCCTTTGAAAAATTCTCATCAAAGATCTTTTTCCCTGTTTTTAACTTTTCTTCTTTCACGATCTTCGGATGCCTCATGAACTTCACCAATTCATCCTCTTTACGAATGACTTCCAAAAAAGTTTTTGCTTCTTCAAAAAAAGCATCCACTTTTTCTTCTTCCAAAGCAAGCTCAAACAATGCATCCCCATATGTTTTGGATACTAGCTTTGCCATGTGTCATCACCCATTTCTTTTAAGGTATCCTCGATCAGCTGATCCTTTGCCTCTTCAGTCATGGAAACAGCCACCATTTTTCCTGCCATCATCGTTGCAATGCTGACAACTTCTTTCTTCAGATCGTCCATGGCTTTTTTCTTTTCCAGTTCAATCTGCACATTTGCATTGGCAATCAGCCGCGCAGCCTCTTCTTTCGCCTCATCTAAAATGGCTTTTTCATTTTTCAGCGCACGTTTTCTCGCCTGACCTAAGATTTCTTCCACCTCAGCCTCTGCATTTTTGACTTTTTCGTCATATTCCGCTTTTAATTTCAGTGCGTCTTCTTTTTCCCTGTTTGCGGTATCCTTTGTTTCCTGCACCATTTCCTGACGTTTCTTTAACATATCACGTACAGGATCAAACAAAATGTAGGACAATGCCAGGAAGAGAACAAATACCGCGATCATTGACAGTACAATTTCAAAGAGCAGCTGGGCATCCAGTCCGAATAATCTCTCCAAAACACCGCCTCCTCTCTATTCGTCTTTTCAAAGATTAGCTTAATCCACCAAGTAAAGGCTGTACGAATAATAAGATCAGGGCAACTACGAGAGAATAAAGACCTGTGGTTTCCGCAACGGCCTGTCCTAAAAGCATAGTAGAAGTAATTTCTGATTTTGCACCCGGATTTTTACCAACTGCATTTGTAGCCATACCTGCTGCAAAACCCTGTCCAATCGCAGGACCGATACCAGCGATCATTGCAATTCCTGCACCAATTGCTGAGCAAGCCAAAATTAAACCTTCGTTTGTAATCTGTGTCATAATAATTTCCTCCTAAATTTCATCTTATAATTTTTCACTAATATAAACCATAGTTAACATACTAAATACATAAGCCTGTATACAGCCTGAAAACAGATCGAAGTACACATGCAGCGCAGCAGGAACTCCAATCTTAAAAAGCAGCGGTACCATTGCATAATACAAAGAAACGATTACAGTTCCTGATAAAATGTTACCGAACAGACGCAGCCCCAAAGAAAACGGAGCGGCGATCTCACCGATCAGGTTGATCGGGAATAAAAATGCAACAGGCTCAAACAGGCTGGTCACTGCACCAAACTTGTTATTTTTCACATTCTGATACTGAACGATCAAGAATGTCATCAAGCCCAGTGGTAACGTCACACCAAAGTCTGCCGTAGGCGATCTCAAACCAAAAATACCGGAAATATTACTCAGAAGAATGAATATAAAAATCGTTCCGATATAATTGACAAATCTGCCGCCATTGCTTCCCATAATGCCCTCAACCATATTTTCCAGCATTTCAATGGCAACTTCTGCAAAACTCTGCAGCATCCCGGGCGTTTCATCCGGTGCTTTCAGATTTGCCCTGATCAAACATGCGGCCAATATGATTACAGCTATGATGAGCAACATATTGACATGAGTCGTCGTGATCCATAGTTCCTGACCAAACAGTTCCAGTTTAATCAAACCGTGAATCATGAAATCTGCGCTCTGCCCACTCGCCAAAATCAAATTCGTCATCGTCATCAATGATGGCATTTTCACATCCTCCTTCCTCAATTTTTAAAATCAGATTGATTGATTTATGAACAAACGGCTGTGTATAAGCCGCTGCCTTCAATGTCATAATCCCCAAAAAACAAGAAAGAATATTTCCAATCCGAAAATAAGCCAATGCAACCATCGCTGCTGCAACTCCAAAATAACGCAAAACAGCACTGCTTCTGACACTTTTTCTAGCATACTCTTCATCCCAGCACAACGCCTGGTCGAGATTATGTGCCATGTGAACGGTCAGCACCATGGCAATGATTACCCCAAACAAAATCCCTATAGAATAGGAAATCCTGTCTTTTACAAATAACATGCCCACAGCCTCAAACAGTATTCCAAAAATCAGGATTCCGATGAAAAGTTCCAAAACAGTCCGCTTCAAGCTATCCATCTTTTCTATCATTTTTCTTTTTGTCATCCTCCTTATAAATCGCAGCAACCATGACATAGACATTTCTCATACCGGCCAGCGCCCCCAGAAAAAACAGGGGAACAAATGCCGGAAAAGAAAACTGCTTTTCTATAAAAAGTCCCAGCATACAGCACAAAAAAATAGGGACCAGCATGGAAATACCCACCTGCGAAATCATAGCTAATGATTTATAAACGCTCTTTTTGTACCCCATGACAAAGTCCCTCTCAATTACTATACTGATGTCATTTTAATCTATTTTTTTTCAAAAGTCTACAAGAAAAAAATTACAAAACTATAAACTTTCTAAAAAGTTCATATCAGATGACATTTTAAGTCTTTCTCAGGAGATTCTTACTCTGAAAGAAGTGATTCGGGATATTTTAAATATTCCAGAACAGCCGGAAATAGCGAACCCCCGTAAAAAATACCGCTTCCACAGCCATGGAAGCGGTATGACTCATTTGCCTTATTCTACGACAACGCCTTTCTGGAGCATCACATTTGCATAAATTGCTTTTTCACCGGTTGCGATGATACAATAAGCTTCTTTTGCTTCATCGTAGAATTTAAATCTTTCGATATTTCCTACGCAGTCTGCTCCTCTGTCATCATGTTTTTTGATGATTTCTTTGTAAGTATCCCAGATTGGAGTTTCTACCTTACCTACATCTCCAGGCATTAATTCCATCAGGTTCACTGGTTTTTCTACATAAGTATCCAGTGGAAATACTTTTAAGATCGCATCCAAAATTTCTGGAACACCATGTCCGTCACAACGGATCACAATGGCATTTTTGCCCATGGATTCTGACGGGAAATTTCCATCTGCAATAACCAGACGGTCACTGTGTCCCATTTCACATAATACCTTTAATAATTCTGGTGATAAAATCTGTGGAATACCTTTTAACATTATAAAATCCCCCTATTTTTTATATTATCAGCCGCGCTGACTCTTTTAATGTTCTAACAGTCCCAAAACCTCTTCACTGTTTACATTGGAGCTGTCCACCCAAAGGTGATCTGTATAGATTGTTTCTGCGTTACTCATACCGCAAATGCTGCGGGCTGCTGCGATCACAGTGGCATATCCCATATGATACGGATCCTGGGCTACTGTCCCCAACACCAGTCCATTTTCTACCGCATCCGCAATCTTATCGCTTAGGTCAAATCCTACGATCTGAAAATTACGCACTTTCATATTTTTCGCATAATCAATGACCATTTCTGTCGTTTCCATATCTGTACAGATAATACCTGAAAGATCCGGATGTTTTTCCAGAAGTTCATCCAAAATCACATCTTCCTCCCGATCATCCTGTGCCAGATATACGACATCCACAAAACGCAGATCCTTGTTTGCATACTTTTCTGCCAATTCATTGGTTATGGCACGATAACGATCTTGTCCCGTCTGTTTTAAAGAGTTATGAACGATGACAGCAATCTTTCCTCTATAATTTACTGCATTAAACATTTTTGCCGCCGCCTCTGCAGAAGCCGCCATATTATCTGAGGCAATCAGAGAGGACGTTGTCTGTTCCTCATCTGTGGTATCAAAGGCAATCAGATCTATGCCGTTATTTTTCGCCATCTGCATCTGCGTTTTACATGCTGACGAATCTGTAAATGCAATGCAAAGTGCATCCGGTGCCTTATCCAGGAACTGGTCAATGATATTGATCTGATCCACAACACTTTCTTTTTTCGGAGCATCAAAGGAAAGACTCATTTTTTCTTTTCCTGTGTAACCTAGTGCCGCATTTAAATCCGAAATCGCCTGCACTGCACCTTTTTTCAGCAGCTCATAAAAATCGCTGCCGGAATTTGTCGCAATCATAGCAATCTCTATGCCGGCCTCCAAAGGAATTCCTTCCGGATCCAGATAATCAACGCCATTCATAAGCAGGGATGCCTTTTCTACACTCGCACTCTCATCCGCTTCCTCTGTATTTTCATCCTCAACTTCAGAATCCTCTTCCGTCGTCTCAGTGCCCTCATCCGGTGATACAGTTTCCACGGTTTCCTGTGATGTTGTCTTTTTGATTTCCCCGCAACCGCTTAAAACCACTGCTGCACACAATGCCAATATATAGAACTTAGATAATTTTACCATATTTTCTACCTTCTTTCAATTTCTGAAACCAATAAAGATTATACACGAAAATTATAAAAATTCTATGGTTATTTCCATCCAAATTACTTAATTTTTTCTGAAGGTCTGCAAAGTGGCAGATCTTCGGATCTCAAAGTTCCTATAATTGAAGAAGGGATCGGAAAATCCGATCCCTTCTGATTATCGCAATTTACTATAAAATCTTATATTAAGAATTAGTCGTAAAGGTTTGGAGCGATGCTGTCATCTGTCATGTTTGTAGTGTCATACCAGTAACCGTTCATTGGCATATCAGCTACTTCTTCACCCTGGCAGATTGCATATAATGTTTTGATACATTCGTAACCCTGCATTAATGGAGACTGTGTTACAGAACCGATGAAGATACCAGCGTTGATAGCTTCTTTCTGTGGTGTACCAGCATCGAAACCTGCTGCTACGATACCTGTTGCTGGGTCTGCGCTTAATACGTTAAGAGTTTCGTTAGCACCTACAACACCTTCAGCTGTAACCTGGTTAGAACCGAAGATAGCGATTGTATCAGCTTTTGACATGATACCAGAAGCGATGATTGTAGATTCTGCTACTGTTGTCTGTGAAGGAACACCTACTTCGATGATAACATCTGCTGTAGCTTCGTCACCTTTATCTGTGCAAGCGTTTACATAGAATTCGTTACCAACTACTGCAACTGTTTTTCCATCAGCTGTGATGAGTTCGATCATTTTGTTGATGAAACCAAGACCACGATCCTGGATGTTCTGAGCTGTAGCATCCTGGTTAACTTCACCGATACGTACCTGAGCGTCAGCAGAAGCTGCTGCAATCTTATCTTTGATTACTGGGTACATATTTTCAGCTGCACAAGCACCTGCTGCAAGGTTGTCTGTTGCTACTGTAGCATATACAGATCCTTCTGGAGCATCTGGAACACCTGTATCGAAGCATACTACTGGGATACCTTTGTCTTTTGCTGTCTGAAGAGAAGCAAGAACTGATGTTGTATCACAAGCTGCTAAACCAATTCCGTTTGGAGCTGCTTCGATTGCTGCGTCAAGCATGTTAACCTGGTCAGCGATATCAGATTCTGTAGCTGGTCCGTTAGCGTTTGCTGTTACGCCTAATTCTTCACAAGCCTGGTTGATACCTGTAACAGCTGCCTGCCAGTATGTAGACTGGAAAGATTTAACGATAACTTCGAAGTGTAAATCTGTTGCTGCTGCATCTGCTGTGTTGTCTGCTGCATCATCTGCTGTTGCATCATTGTTTGGAGCATCATCTGCTGGTGCATCTGTTCCGCCACAAGCTACTAAAGAAAATGTCATAGCTGAGCCGAGTAAGAGTGCTAAAAGTTTCTTTTTCATTTTTGTTTCCTCCTTAAAAATGAATATAAAAATTAATTTATATGATGTCTTTCCGACACATATTCACTGGTTACATTTTACCTCATTTGAGGCATAAAAGCAATTATTTTACATCTTTCTTTTTCATTACATCGATCAAGATCGCACCAAGTAATACGAAACCTGTGATGATCAGCTGCCAGTTTGCCTGTAAGCCGATAAATGGTAAACCTACCTTCATTAAACAGATAACGATAACACCTAAGAATGCTCCTAAGATCGTACCTGTTCCACCGGAAGCAGATACACCACCTACGATGGCACCGGAAATCGCATCCATTTCGAAGCCGGCACCTGAACCCGGATAAATGGTTGCATAAGTTGCTGCATAAGCAACACCTGCAAGACCTGCAAAGAAACCACAGATTGCATAAGCTGTAATATGATATTTCTTAACATTTACACCAGCCAGTCTGGTTGCTTCTTTGTTACTTCCGATTGCGATTGTATAACGTCCAACTTTTGTATGATTTAATACGAAGGACATAATGATTACCAATACAACGATCAGGATGATACCTACAGGAACAACTTTTCCGTTAATTGTTACACGGAAGATTTTTCTGAACCATCCTGCTGCGTTCATGGATGATGGCCATGAAACACCGAAACCACCGCAAAGTGCTGGTCCAAGACCACGAGTGATCATACAGGTACAAAGTGTTGCAAGGAATGGAGGCAAATCCATGATTGCAACTAATACACCGTTTAAGATACCGATCAGTACACCACAGATAATGGTAACAACCAAAGCTACTGCTACTGGCATTCCCTGATGTACGGTCAGATAACCACCGATCAATGCATAACATACAAGACCTGTACCGATGGAAAGGTCTACACCACCTGTGATCAGTGGAAATGTAACACCAATTGCCATCAATGCAATATAGTATGCACAGTCTGATACGGATACAATCGTATTATAAGTTCTGAATGTAGGACTGAGAATGCTGAAGATTGCGATCATCGCAACGATGATCCCTACAACCATCGCCTCACGTCCATTAATTAAACCTTTTTTCTTACCCATCTTCTTTCTCCCTCCTAGTTAATCTCTCTTGTAGCAAGATTCATGATATTTTCCTGAGTTGCCTCTGAAATATCGATTTCACCAGTTTTCTTACCTTCGCACATAACGACGATACGGTCGCTCATACGTAAGATTTCTGTCATTTCGGAAGAAATCATGATAATGGATTTTCCTTCTGCTGCTAATTTGTTCATTAATTTGTAGATTTCGTTCTTCGCACCAACGTCGATACCTCTTGTAGGTTCGTCGAAGATCAAGATATCACAGTCACGGGCAAGCCATTTTGCAATAACAACCTTCTGCTGGTTACCACCGGATAAGTTTACAACCAACTGGTCAACACCCGGAGTTTTTGTTGCAAGTGCATCTACATATTCCTGAGCAACCTTTTCTTCCTTCTTCTTATCAATGAAGAGACCTTTCATAAAGTCTTTCATGGAAGCCATGGTTGTATTCTCAGCAACTGTTTTCTGAACGACGATACCATAACGTTTTCTATCTTCTGAAAGATAACCGATACCATAATTTACAGCATCCTGTGGGCTGTTGATCGTTACTTTCTCGCCGTTGATATAAATATCACCGCTTGTCTTAGGGTCAGCACCAAATAATGCTCTGGCTGTTTCTGTACGTCCAGCACCCATCAGACCTGAGAAACCTAAAATTTCTCCTTTACGAAGTTCGAAGCTGATATCCTGCACCATCTTACCTGCATTTAAGTGTTCAACCTTTAATACAACCGGAGCATCTGCCGGAACAGCACTTTCTGTCTTAGGATCTTCATAAATTACACGACCAACCATCATGTTGATGATATCTTCTTTTGTACATTCATTTGTAATCAAAGTTCCTACATAAGTACCGTCACGCATAACGGTTACACGGTCCGTAATCACTTTGATTTCGTCCATACGGTGGGAGATATAAACCATTGCGATATCTCTCTTCTTCAGATCTCTGATGATCTTGAACATTTCTTCGATTTCAGCTTCTGTAAGTGCTGCGGAAGGTTCGTCGAAGATGATAACTTTTGCATCAAAGGAAACTGCTTTTGCAATTTCACACATCTGCTGTTTACCTACCGTTAAGTTTGCCATAGTTTCTGTAGGATCAATGTCTACATTTAATCTGTCGAAAAGCTTCTGTGCTTCTTCGTTCATTTTCTTATCATCGATCTTCACACCATTCATGAATTCTCTACCGATGAATAAGTTCTGTGCTACTGTCAGGTGACCTAACATGTTAAGTTCCTGATGTACGATTACGATACCTGCATCCTGGGCTTCTCTCGTATTTTTAAATTCTACTTCTTTGCCTTCATATGTAATGGTACCGGAGTCTTTTTTATAAATACCTGTTAAAACTTTCATCAAAGTGGATTTACCTGCACCATTTTCACCCATCAGTGCAAGAACCTCACCTTTTCTAACTTCCAAATCTACGTGATCCAGCGCGTGAACACCAGGGAAAGATTTGTCAATATCTTTCATTGTTAAAATAATATCGCCCATTTTCTTACCTATCCTTTCTCTGTATTCTCACTAGTTCTTTCTGCGTCTAGCAGAAACGTCTGAGTAAACCGCACCAATAACGATCAAACCTGTAATAATGTACTGATATTCTTTTGTAAAGCCGATTGCAAGAATACCCTGCTGTAACAGAGAGATGATAAGTACGCCGATAACTGTACCGCTGATTGATGCAATACCACCTGCCATGGATGTACCACCCATTACACAGCCTGCGATTGCTTCGTTGTTGTACTGATCGCCGTAACCTGGCTGTACTGTAGAATATGCTGCTACGAAGAAGATTGATGCAATACCAACTAAGATACCGCAGATTACGTATGCAAGCATTTTCCATTTCTTGGTGTCAACACCTGAAAGTCTGACTGCTTCTTCATTGCTTCCTAAGCAAAGGATGTAACGACCAGCTTTTGTTTTGTTTAAGATGATCGCACAGATCACTGCCACTACCAGGAAGATGATCAGACCTACCGGAATGCCGTTGTAGCTGATGAGATTTCTGAACCATCCGCCAACTGCATTTGCCTGTGGCCAGCTTACAGACTGTGTTTTTGTAAATACTGCTGCAAGACCTTTTGCAATGTTCAAACTTGCCATGGATACGATAAATGGCGGCACGTTCAAATAAGATACCAGATAACCATTAAAGATACCAAAAGCAAAACCGATCAGAATACTTAATACTAACGCAGCTGCCATTGGGACACCGTAAGATGTCAGACAGTAACCTGCGATCAATGAACAACAGAACATTACCGGTCCAATCGAGAAATCAATTCCGCCGGTCGCAATAACAAACGTTACTCCTAAGGAAAGGAAGCCTAAGAAGTATACATAGTTCAGGGTGATCATAATACGGGACATACCGAAGAACTTTCCGCCGGTCATAGCACCAAATGCAAGGTACATCAGGAGCAGTACACCAATCAGGATAATTCTGTTAAATCCCACCTTCTTTACAAATGCGTTTTGTTTGATTTTTTCCACCTTTACTATTCCTCCCTAATTAATACATAAAACCGAACATTGTACCCTCTGTTCGGTCTTGATTGCTAACAAGCATTATACTATTTGCTCAAAACCCCGTCAACACAATTGTTGTTATTTTAGGTATTTTTGTGACATTTTTCGCCCTTCTTTTGTGCACTTTGTACATTTTAGGTCCTTTTAATCGTTCACATTGCCCTAAATCTGAGTCTTAAGCAAGCGAGAGGACGCAAATCTCGTCCTCTCGTTTTCTATTCACATTTTATTTATGAAGCAATCAATTTATTTGTAGAATGGTCCGTATGCAGCGCAAGCTCTGTAGTCAGCGCCTTCTTTATCCATACCAAATGCATTCCATGCTGCCGGTCTGAAGATTTTATCTTCCGGTACGTTATGAAGTGCTACCGGGATTCTTAAAATAGAGCACATTGTGATCAAATCTGCACCAATATGTCCATGGGAGATCGCACCGTGGTTTGCACCCCAGTTGTTCATTACATCATATGCTGTTTTGAATGGAGAACCTTCTTTGTGGTCACATCTTGGAGCAAACCATGTACATGGCCATGTGTAGTCTGTTCTCTTCCAAAGTGTATCAGAAACGTCTGTAGGAAGACCTACAGTCCATCCTTCTGCGATCTGAAGAACCGGTCCTAAACCTTTTACAAGGTTGAGACGGATCATTGTTACAGGCATGGTCGCTGTTGTTTCAAATCTTGAAGAGAATCCGCCGCCACGGAAGTATCCGTTATCAGCCGGGTTCCATGTTGTAGCTCCCATGATTGCTTTCTGATCTTCTTCAGTTACTTCATACCAAGGTTTCATCACTGCATTGCCGTTTTCGTCTTTTGCTTCTGCATTTGCATCAAGACAGCATGCACCGGAGTTGATCAGGTGGATTACACCGTCAGCGTCTTTTGCTTCGCCTTCGATCTCATATCCTGTCACTCTCTTGATCGCATCACCGCTCCAGTAGGTACGAACATCTGCGAACATCTGCGCTTTGTTTGTTAAGAGTTTCATGAATAACATTCCAAGACTGTTGAGAACGTCATTTTCTGTAGCAAGGATGTATGGCTCTCTTGCGCCGTTCCAGTCGAAGGATGTATTTAATACTGCTTCTGCGAAGTCACCGTTTGGATAGAAGTCAGTCCACTGTCTCTGTCCCTGGAAACCAGCTGCGATGGCATTGTGACCAACCATTTCTTCTTCACAGCCTTCCGGAAGATTCTTGTTTCCGTTCATTAAGTCTTTGATGATCACTGCCATCTTCACAACGAATTCGAACTGTTCTGCCTTCTTTTCTTCGCTCATCTTTAATTCATCCGGGTTCTTATCAAAACCGATCTTGCAGGTTTCTTTTGCCCATTTGAGTGCTTTCTGGAATTCTGCTTCGTCATAGATGCCTTCTGTCATACGACGGATGATTTCTACTTCATCAACAGATTCTACTCTCATGCCCAGGTAGCTTTCTAAGAAATCTGAATCAATGATAGATCCGCCGATACCCATACAGATGGAACCGATCTGTAAGTAGGATTTTCCTCTCATAGATGCTGCTGCAACTGCTGCGCGGCCGAATCTTAATAATTTTTCTTCAACGTCTGCCGGGATTGTACCGTCTTCGATATCCTGTACGTCATGTCCGTAAATACCGAATGCAGGAAGTCCCTTCTGTGCATGTGTTGCAAGAACGGATGCCAAATATACTGCACCTGGTCTTTCCGTTTTGTTGCATCCCCAAACAGCTTTGATGGTTGTAGGATCCATATCCATGGTTTCTGAACCATAGCACCAGCAAGGTGTTACTGTTAATGTAATTGCAACGCCTTCTTTTCTAAATTTTGCTTCACAAGCTGCCGCTTCTGCTACACGTCCGATCGTAGTGTCTGCGATTACAACCTTTACAGGTTCTCCATTCGAATATTTTAAGTTTTCTTCAAATAATTTCTTAGCTGCCAAAGCCATTCCCATTGTCTGGTCTTCCAGACTTTCACGAACTTTTAAAGCTCCTCTACGTCCATCGATCGTTGGTCTGATACCAATTACAGGATAATCACCGATTAATCTGCTCTCTGCCATTTTGCGTATACCTCCATTTTTATTTCTGCGCATTTTTACCAAGTAAAACCTTCTTTTGCTTGGTTTTATGTACTGATTATACAATACATTCCCGCAGAATGCACGTAAAAAATCGTTCGGATATGGACATTTTTTGTGATTTTTGTTATTCTGAGAAAAAATCAATAGATTCAGCGGGAGATTTTATATGAAAGCTTTTCATGAGGTTCGAAATTATAATTCAGATTTAATGGTATGGTATGCCGGATATGAAAATATCAGTTTTGTGGCACATTGGCAAAAAGAAATCGAATTTGTTTATGTCCGTTCCGGAGAATGCAGTTTTCACGTGGCTGACCACAGCTTTACGGCACATGCCGGGGATCTTGTCATCTGCGAAAGCGGTCAGATCCATTATAGCGATTCCTATGATGCCAAAAACAAACTGGATTTTCTGATTTTCGATACCAATCTCATCAGTTCCAGATTTCAAAATCCGCATTTCAAGAGTCCACTGATCACCGCTAGAGAATTAGAGGAACTGGGGCTTTCTCAGGGGTTGCTGCGAATCTTTTCTCTTATTCCGGAGGAATTAGAAAAAAAACAGCCTTATTATAAAGAAATCATTACCTCTCAGATCCGGGAATTCTGGTTTCTTCTAAAAAGAAAGCTCCCAAGAACAGAAAATGTAGAAGATGAAAGCCGCCGTGCACGTATGCTGACAGATTTCCAGGAACTTTTAGATTATATCGATCACCATTATGCGGAAGAATTAAGCCTGGAGCACGCTGCAAGTATGATGCATTTTTCGCCCAGCCATTTTTCCAAAACCTTTAAAAAGCTGATGGGTATGAATTACGTTACCTATTTAAATATGGTTCGGATCGAGCAGGCGATTCAGCGACTCGGTACCCAAAAGTACCGGATGATCGACATTGCCCTGGAATGTGGTTTTTCCAATATCCGCACATTCAACCGTGTTTTTAAGGAGATTACCGGATCTACCCCTTCCGATTTTCTGACACAGGTAGACCCGGAACTTTACAAAACTACTTATTATCATCGAAAATCGGGGGAAGCAGAGTACGTAGAGGGGGATTCTACGACCATGCGCCCGAATTTCACCTAATTTATTCTTCAGACACTTCTTCCGTGTCCGTTACAGCCTCCATTTTGCAGATAGCTAATGATCTTATCATATTGCAAAAGATTGATTGTCGTTAACTCGATATTTTCCTTGCTGATACATTCCGCAAAGGAAGTGTCCAGGGATGTTTCCCCATGTCCCTCCAGTGCATAGATCACCGGAAGATCTTTATATTCCACATGAAGGTGACTGCTCAGTCCCTCATAATCATCCAACGTCTGACTGCCATCTTTTTTCGTCAGATGACTAATCTCTATCATCTTCCCGCTCCTTTCTCTACTCCTTATATTTATATTAAGAAGCAATTTTGTTTTCTTTTTGAAAGAACCGTGAAAAAAGAGTGTTCTTTTTGTGTTTTTTCTGCGAAATCCAGTGAAAGGCAAAAAAAGAGTGCGAAGACTAACTCCGCACTCTGATTTTCTAATCAGATCAACCGATCCCGCCGTAAACGATGCCTAAAATAAACACCAGTGCTGCGAGCGGCACATAAATATATTTTGCAACATATCCAAACCAGGACGGTAGCTGTTTTGCTCTTCCCAGCTGCATTTCTTTTTTGATCTCATCCCATCCCAGCACATGGTAAATGCTGAATGCGCCAAGAAATGCGCCAAATGGCACTACCAGGATCGTGATGAAATCCATCCAGCTTCCCACACTGTTTCCATCCTCTACGAATACACCTACCGCAAAAGCAATGATACCGCAGATGACCACTGCTGCCTGACGGGACAGGTGGAATTTTCTCTGCCAGGACTCACAAACCGCTTCAAACATATTGATCAGGCTTGTAATTCCGGCAAACGCAACCGAAATAAAAAACAATGCCGAGAAAAGATTTCCAAACGGCAGCTGTGCAAAGATCTTTGGAATGGTAATGAACATTAATGGTGGTCCACTGGTCGGCTCAATTCCAAAGGCAAAGACTGCTGGCATGATTGCCAATGCTGCGATCAATGCTGCACAGGTATCAAAAAATCCCGTATTTCTACATGCCTTTAAGATATCTTCATCTTTTTTCAGGTACGACCCGTAAACGATCATACCGGAACCTGTGATCGACAAGGAAAAGAACGCCTGCCCCATCGCCATAACCCAGGTTTCTATATTAAAGAGATACTCCCATTTTGGCACAAATAAAAAGCGATAACCTTCCACTGCACCATCCAAAAATGCAACTCGTACAGCCAGCACAATAAATAATACAAAAAATGCCGGCATCATGATCTTATTTGCTTTTTCAATTCCCTTTGTCACGCCGAAAAACAGCAGTACACAGGTAATCACGATCACCAGAAGGTGACATGGAATATTGCCAAATGACGTAGACATCTGTGCAAAAAATTCTGATGATTCCGTAACCATCAGTTCACCGGTAATGCTTGCAAGCACCGAGCGTAAAACCCAGCCGATGATCACCGCATAACCAATGGCAATTCCCAAGGAACCGATTAACGGGATCCATCCCAAAACAGCACCGGCTTTTTTCTTTCCTTTCGCTTCCCAGCAATATTCATAGGCGCCCAAAGTACCGGTTCTTCCCCGGCGGCCCATGGCAAATTCCGCGGAAAGCCCTACCATACTAAACAACACAACAAAAATGAGATATGGAACCAAAAATGCTGCGCCTCCGTATTGCCCCAAACGATACGGAAACAGCCAGATATTTCCCACTCCTACGGCAGAACCTACACATGCCAGTACAAATCCGATAGAATTTGCAAACTGTCCATTTTGATGATGTCCATCCTGTCTTTTTTTACCCAAAACTTCTCCTCCATTTTTCTATTTGTAATGAACTCCTAATCAGTATATACTGCAATTAGACTTTTGTAAAACAGATTAACATTTCTTTTGCAGGACATACTATTATGGTCGTGTTTTGCTATTATAACACAAAGGGGGACATTATGAAATCAGAAATCATCTTATCTGAGGCAAAAAAAATACAGCCACTGCTTTCGACCTTTCGAAGACAACTTCATCAATCTCCGGAACTTGGTCTTTCTCTTCCCAAAACAAAGGATTTTGTGATGAAACAGCTTATTTCTATGGGATATAAACCGAAGGAATACGGCAGATGCGGTCTGACAGCCCTTGTAGGAGGAAAACATCCCGGAAAAACTTTTCTTCTACGGGCAGATATGGATGCACTTCCAATCACCGAACAGACAGGACTGCCATTTCAGTCGGAAACCACCGGAACAATGCATGCCTGTGGTCACGATCTACACACTTCCATGCTTTTAGGGGCTGCAAAACTTTTAAAAGATCACGAAGACGAAATTCAGGGCACCGTAAAACTTTTCTTTCAGCCCGGTGAGGAAACCTTTGAAGGTGCCAAAGACATGATCGAGGCCGGTGCATTAAAAGATCCGGCACCGGATGCAGCCATGATGCTCCATGTTACCTTAGGAATGCCTCTGAAGACCGGAGGGGCCGTCATCTGTGGCGGCGGTGTCAGTGCTCCAGGGGCAGATTATTTTGAAATTCATATTCAGGGAAAGGGCGGACATGGTGCTATGCCGCAGCTTGGCATTGACCCGATCACCATTGCCTCACACATTGTGATCGCCTTACAGGAAATTCATGCCAGAGAACTTGCCATGGCTGAGGAAGCAGCACTGACCATTGGTGTAATGCAGGCCGGAATTGCCAGCAATGTCATCCCGGATACTGCAAAACTTTGCGGAACCTTACGTGCCTACGATGAAACCGTACGGGAACACTTAAAAGAACGACTGGTTCAGATTAGCGAGGGGATTGCCAAAACCTTCCGCGGCAAGGCAGAAGTTCGCTTTACCAGTGGCTGTCCAACCCTTCTCAACGACAAGTCCCTCTCCGCAGATCTCACCGGATATTGTCAGGAACTTCTAGGTCCGACTTCTGCCTTTTCTGCCGATGCCCTTGCCGCAATGGCCAGTTCCGGTGCAAAAGCCACAGGCTCTGAAGATTTCGCCTATATCAGTCACGAAGTGCCATCAATTATGATCGCACTAGCAGCCGGAAATGCATCCGAAGACTGTGCTTATCCGTTGCATCATCCAAAAACTACGTTCAACGAAGATGCGCTGGCCATTGGAAGCAGTATTTTCACCTACTGCGCCCTGCGATGGCTGGAAGAACACAAAATTTAACCACAATACAAAAAGGGGGATGACGAAATCGTCATCCCCTGATTTTTTGAAATTATTTTGTACAGTATCTCTGTAAAATCGTTGCCATCTGGGCTCTTGTAGCGTTGCCCTGTGGTGCAAGGTCACGCGCTACGATCTGCTCACCTTTGACTTCAACAATACCGCTGATCAGTTCCGTTCCAACTGCCCACTGCATTTCTTTCAATGCCC
>CAZLQJ010000043.1:0-17172 GCA_964561705.1 uncultured Lachnoclostridium sp.
CAAATTACACCTGTGATTTATCTCAGATCTGGTAACTAACCTTACTATATCCGTTCTATCTTGTTACAACCACATGTACCGTCGATTTCGAAATCCCAAACTTCTTCGCCGCTTGTCTGACCGTTGCATTATTTTCTATGATAAATTCAGCGACTTCCACGGCTCTTTCTTCAATATAATCTTTCAAAAAAATCCCCTGCAAACATCTTTTTACAATGTATGCAGAGGATGTTATTTCTATGCCTTCGCCTCATGGTATGCAATCCATTCATCCAGTCCCCACGGAACATAGTCTGAATACATACAAAAGCAATTCAGCATATTGCAGGGAATGGGATTTTCTCCCCGCAGGGTATTTCTCGTAATCTTCTGAAACTGTTCTACCAGTCTCTGATCCAGCGTATCATGCACATGGCCATAAAGCATATAGGTCTTTGGATTTCCATGTTTGCTCAAGCGATTCTGCCCGTTGTAACAAAATACCGGATAATGGGACAAAATGACCTTTCTGCCATTATCATGCATTTCCGCATAAGAACGAACCCATGCGAAATAAGACGGATCAAAGGCTGCATCCTTGATAAACCGGTCATGATTTCCCTGGATTAAGTAGATTTTTCCTTTCAGCTGTTCCACAACCTGCTTTGTTTTCTCCCATTTTTCCATGGACAGATCGCCCAGCACGACCACCTCGTCATTTTTCCTGACGCGGCGGTTCCACTGGGCGATCATATATTCATTCATGTCCTGTTCATCTCGAAATCCACGATTATCCATCGCATGATTTAATCCATCGTGATAAAAATGCAGATCTGAAATGTAGTAACGCATATCTTATTCTCCGGCTACTGCATTCTCGATCATAATTTCCAGTGCCATGTCTGCGATGACCTGTTTTTCAATGATTTCCTTTGTATAAACTTCTTCAAATTCTGCAAGATCGGAATATCCCATAGAAACCATATATTCTTCTGCTTTTGCAGTATATTCTTCTTCAGAAACTACAATGCCTTCTTTTTCTGCAATCGCAGTCTGAAGCAATCCGCTCTGGATACGGTAAATGGACTCTTCTCTGCACTGTTCCTGAAATGCTTCAAAAGTCAGTCCTGTTGTCGCTGTCACATAAGTTTCCAGATCATAGCCAAAGTAGGAAGCATACATTTCATACTGGGAATATAAACTATCTACATATTCCTGAATCTCATCTTCTGTAATATCAAATGTACTGCTTGCGATCAGCTGATCGATCAGTTCCGTTCTTTTTGCATTTTCTGCCTGATCTGCTTTGGTAGTTTCCAGTTCTTCTCTGACACCTGCATAAAGTGCATCAACACTGTCATACCCCTTGCTTTCCGCAAATTCTGCATTCAGTTCTGCCGGTACATTTTCCCAACATTCATTTACTGTAATGGTAAATACAACCTCTGCTCCGGCAAGTTCCTCTGCATGATAATCTTCCGGGAAAGTCATCGGACAATCTTTTGTTTCTCCAACTTTCATCCCCACAATACTTTCTGCAAATCCTTCGATAAAGTTACTGTTTGCAAGATCCAACTCATAGCCTTCTGCAGTACCACCGTCAAAAGCAACATCATCTTTTTTCCCAACATAATCAATATTTACAACACAGGTTTCAGTTGCAATTTCCTTCGGATTCTTCACGGTAGAAGTAGATACCTGTTTCTGCACCTCTTCTTCTACTTCCTCATCGGTAACTGTCACATCTGCCGGTATATAAGTCAAGCCTTTGTATTCCCCCAGCTCAATCAGTTTGCTGGTTCCTATCGCACTCTCTTCGTCATCTGCTGCATCCGCTGTATCATCCTGCTCCGTCTGCTGTGTATTGTCTGCAGTATCCTGATCTGCTGTGTTTCCACATGCAGCCAGTGAAAATACCATACAGCCTGCCAATAATAATGTCACTAATTTCTTTTTCATAATAAACCTCCTGTTTTTACACCGGAAAATACCGGTCTTCACATCATTTTTATAATATAGAAGAAAACATCCTTGAGAACTGTTCTTTAAACCGTACCGCAAAACTCCGCTGTGCATAAATCTGCGGCGTGATCTCTGTACAATCTTCCAGATCTCTTTCGAAGATCTTCTCCAATTTTGCCGTAGTATCCGGACTATAGATTGTTGCATTGACTTCAAAATTCAACAAAAAACTCCGAACATCCATATTGGCTGTTCCATAGCTGCATACCAGCCCGTCACTCATAACTCCCTTTGCATGTAAAAATCCACGATCATAGGTATAACACCGGACTCCTGCATCCAAAAGTTCTCCCACATAAGAATAGCTTGCCCAATAAACCAGCGGATGATCCGGCTTACACGGAATCATAATTCTCACATCAATTCCTGCATAAGCTGCCATTTTGATCTCATTTAAAATGATCTCATCCGGAATGAGATATGGTGTCTGAATATACACATGATCTCTGGCTTTCCCAATCAATTTCTGGTAATTATCCCTGATCTCTGCATTCAAGGTGTCCGGCCCGCTGGAAATGATCTGTACACCGTCACTTCCTGTTCCCGGAGTAAATTCTCTGATCAGATTCTTTTCCAGAAAAAGATTTTGTTTTGTAGCATAATTCCAGTCCAGGATAAAGCGGATATGAAGACTGACCCCTGCTGCACCTATGATCTGAAGATGCGTATCCCTCCAGTAGCCGAACCTTTTATCCCTTCCCAGGTATTCTCTTCCAATGTTAAATCCGCCTACATAAGCAGATTTTCCATCGATTACAATGATCTTTCGATGATTGCGGTAATTAATACGCAGATGGAGCTTTTTAAAAAATGCCGGGAAAAATTCCCCTACAAGGATTCCCTTGCTGCGAATACGTTCCCAGTCATTTCGTTTCATACTCCTGCAGCCCATACTGTCATATAGGATCCGCACCTGAACTCCCTGACGCACCTTCCTTGCCAGAAGTTCCTCCAAAGCCTGCCAAAGCTCATCATTTTTAATGATATAGGACTGAATATGAACAAATTCCTCTGCTTTTTCAATTGCTTCATACAATGCAGAAAAATATTCATTTCCATTGGTATAAATCTGCACTTCATTATCGTCGGTATAAACCGATTTTGCCGCTGACAGATTATACATCACAAGATCATGATATCTAGACATTTTTTCATCCCCTGATGCAAAAATATCCCTTTTTCTTACCCTTTTCTCCTGCTTTAATACTGCAGATGCTATGGCATCATCCAATTCCTTATTCTTGAACATCCTGCTTTTCCGCATATCCTGCCCGATCAGCAGATACAGTAAAAATCCAAGGACCGGGACAAAATACAGAGCCAAAAGCCAGGTCCAGATCGTTTTCGGATCCCTTCGTTCAAAAAATACAATGACGATCGCCAATAAAATATTTATGCCAAACATATGTGTCCACATAAACTGAAACACTGTGGAAACAATCCTGTAAAATTCTTCCATCGTTTTCTCCTTTTGCGCACCTATATTTCAAAGCATATATTTATGTATTATACCGCATAACCACAAAAAAATTCAACAGTTATATTTCATTCTTTTTGGAAACTCTGCTTGCCTTAAATGCCAAAGAATGTTACAATGATGAACAGTACATTGGAAAATTTTCCGGAGAAATCCGGAGAAAATAGACGGAGGTACAAAGATGTTTTGGAAAATTTTGATTGTGATCCTGATCATCGTTGCAGTTTTACTTGGAGTGCTTTACTACTTTGGTAACAAAATGCAGAAAAGACAGCGTGAACAGCAGGTACAGATGGAAGCTATGGCACAGACCTTATCCATGCTGATCATTGACAAAAAGCGATTAAAACTCAACGAATCCGGTCTTCCACAAGCAGTGATCGATCAGACACCGAAATATCTGCGCAGATCTAAACTCCCGGTCGTAAAAGCAAAAGTCGGCCCAAGGATCATGACTCTGATCGCAGACGAAAAAGTATTCCAGCTTATTCCTGTAAAAAAGGAATGTAAAGTTGTAGTCAGCGGTATCTACATCACAGAAATCAAAAGTGCACGTGGTGGTTTAGACCAGCCGGCACCGAAGAAAAAAGGATTTTTCGCAAGATTCAAAAAATAATGATGGAGGCATGTTGCCTCCATCATTATTTTTTTATAATTTCTTCAGTTCTTTCTGGCAGATATGAATGCGAACCGTACTTTCCGTTAAAATTTCTTCCTCCGCCTTCAAAGAATATACAATTTCCAGATCTATCTGCTCATCCTCAATCTTGGAAATAATATCCTCTGTATAGACAGAGATCATCAAAGGACCCATCGGAGTCTGATAAAGTGCCCGATGCTCCTGTTCTTTTTGAAAGATCATACGCGCCGAAGCGGCTCCCGTTCTAATAAATTCCACTTGATCTTCCGTAAATTTGAGGGTACTCTTTACCAATCCTTCAAGTCCTTCCAATACTTCTTCAAAAAGGATGTAGTGTTTCCCATTTTTCAAAAAATACTGTCCCGGAGAGATCACCTCCACCGGTGCATCCGCTTCTCCATCTGTTTCGTGAAGCCCGGAAATCGTCAATAAAATATCTTTTGTCATTCTAATATTCCTCTATATTGATCTGCTTAATACTCGTAACATCACAAGGCAGAATGGAATTTGCAAAATTTTTAAACTTTTCCGCCGCATCACTTACGAAAAACTCATACGGATTTTCAAAATTTGTATTGGTTCCGTCATTTGCAATTCCTTCTTTTTCCAGAAGTTCCCGAAGTTCCCTTGCCGTTTCATACGCCGGATTTACAAGCGTTACCCGTTCTCCCATGAGCTTACCTACCATATGGCGCAGTAGCGGATAATGAGTGCAGCCAAGAATCAATGTATCAATATCACTTTGTTGCAGATCCGTCAGATACCGTCTTGCTACTTCCTCCGTCACCGGATCTTTCGTCCAGCCTTCTTCCACCAAAGGCACAAACAGCGGACAGGCTTTCCCGATAACCTCTGCCTGAGGCTTCAGCTCCCGGATCATTTTTACATACATACGGCTGTTCACTGTCGTTTCTGTACCGATCACGCCGATACGGTTATTTTTGGTCGCTTCCGCAGCAACTTTTGCCCCCGGACCGACCACACCAATGATCGGAATATCCAGTTCCTCCTTTACTGCATCCAGTGCCACCGCGCTTGCCGTATTGCAGGCTACTACGATCGCCTTCACTCCTCTTGTTTTCAAAAAACGAACGATCTGACGCGTATATCGGATCAATGTATCCGTGGATTTGCTTCCATACGGAACCCGGGCCGTATCTCCAAAATATACGATACGCTCCTGAGGGATCTGACGCATAATCTCTCTGGCCACAGTCAAACCACCCACACCGGAATCAAACACACCGATGGGTGCTTCTTTTCTATTTTGCATAAGTGCTTTCCCTTCTTTTCACTCATCATTTGCGGAGGATTTCCGCAGTTTACCGGAAAAAACGCAGAAACCTAAATTCCAATTTCACAGGAAGATCACTCCGGTAAGGTGCTTCCTGCACGATTTCATTACCATATTCATCCACCAATGCTACATGGTGTTCCAAGATCATTCGTGGATAAAGACTTCCGATCAGCAGACACCCACAGAGGATCCCTAGCATCATATATCGCTTCATACTTTTACTCCTTTATCATCGATTTAGCAAAAGTATGGACAATCTTTTTCGAGGTTATACCACCTACTTGATTTTGCTGATCACCGCAAACTGCTGATTGTCAATATGATCTCTCATGCACACTCTGGCGCGCTGTTTATCCTTCTTTTCAATGGCATCCAAAATTTCCCGATGTTCTCCTACCAGTCCATCATAATAATGCGGATCCTTTAAATACTCAATCCGGTAACGATACATATTTTCCCGCAGGTTGTTTAGCATCTGAACCAGTCGTTCATTTTGGGTTGCCTCATAAATGATCTCGTGAAACTTCATATCAGTTTCTGCAATCCTGATCAGATCCATAGACCCTTTTGAGTCCTCAAAAGCCTTTGCCGCTTCCTTTAATTCCTTCAGTTGCTGCAGGGTAATGCGTTCACAGGCAACTTCCACCGCAAACATTTCCAAAGTTCTGCGAACCTCTAAAACGTCTTTGGTATCTTTTTCCGTAATATTGGCAACTGCCGCCCCTTTTCTCGGAATCATCACCACCAGACCTTCCAATTCCAGTTTCCGGATCGCTTCACGGATCGGCGTACGGCTGACTCCCAGACGTTCTGCCAGTTTGATTTCCATCAAACGTTCTCCCGGCTGAAGCTCCCCTTTTAAGATTGCCTGGCGCAATGTCTGAAATACCACATCCCGCAAAGGCAGGTATGCATTTTCTTCAATGGTCAATCCTGATATCATTTGTTCCTCTCTCTCTGATTGTATGGTGTTGTCAGGTAGATCTGTCTCGAAAGCCCGCTCTTTTTTATCTTTTCATAGGCTTCCTTGGCCTGGGTGCTGCCTTCAAAAATACCAAATACCGTCGGTCCGCTTCCGCTCATCATAGCGCCTAGCGCTCCGCAGTCCAGCATCATCTGCTTGATTTCATTAATCACCGGATACTCCGGCACCGTCACACGTTCCAGCACATTTCCCATATGTGCCGTCAATTTTCTTAAATCTCCTTCTTTCAACGCCTCAATCTGCACATCGACCGGCGGATGGTCCTCCGGCTTCAAATCATTGGCATGGAGATTTTCGTATACAAATTTCGTTGATACATTGATCGGTGGTTTCGCGATCAGAATATGGCACATAGGCATCGCCGGAAGTTTGGTCAATTCCTCTCCAATGCCTTCTGCAAGAGCAGTTCCTCTCATAATACAATAAGGTACATCTGCTCCCAGCTTTACCCCGCGCTCCATCAATTCCTGCATAGAAAGACGCAGACCATACATTTTATTGATTCCATAAAGCACCGCTGCTGCATCACTGCTACCGCCCGCCATACCGGCTGCTACCGGGATTATTTTTCTCAAACGGATAGCAATCCCACCCGGCAACTGGAATTCATCCTTCAGCAGTTTTGCGGCCTTATAGGCCAGATTATTTTCATTATTCGGCAGATAATACAGATTAGTAGAGATCCGTATCTCATCCTCTTCGATTTTACGGATATGGATCTGGTCGTGAAGACGGATCGTCTGCATGATCATTTTTACCTCATGATAACCATCCTCTTTACGTCTTAAAACATCCAGACCAAGATTGATCTTTGCAAGTGCCTTTAATCTAATTTGATTCATTTTATCACCCCATGTATTTTGTATACAATATACTATGTATATTATACGAAAATACAGTTCCGAATGCAACCTTCCATTCCGCAAAAAACTGGATTTTTACAATATAATTTTTTCCAACGCCATTTTTTTCAGCAAAAGTTTCTGCCCCGGAAGAACTTCCTCCGTCTGCAGCTCATTCAGCTTTTGGATACTCTCCACGGACGCGCGATTTTCCTTGGCAATCTCCCACAGTGTCTCCTTTGGCTGCACAAAATGAATCTTCATTCCCGGCTGTTTTTTATACGTTTCCGGATCATATTCCTCTTCTACGATCTGTACAATATTCTCCATTTCTCTTTTTTCGAATATACAGACACTCAGATCGATCAGCCCTTTCACCTCGATCCGGTCACTCTCAGGAACCCCTAAAAATATCTGTTCCAGACGTTCCGTTACCTTCCAGAAATCTGAAGGATCCATTCCCGGAATTTCAATCAGCTGTTTGTAAGGAATCAATAGATTTCTGCACTGAAACGGCTGTCGGTCATCCGCTGTAATATACAGCACCCTTACTTCTAAAGTTCCTTCCAGTAAAATTCCCTGTTCCGTCAATTTTTCCTTTCGTCCCTGAAGCTGTGCCTGATGCCCCAGGATCTGCAGAATTTTTTCGCCATCTTCTGTCTGTTCTCCGTTGACTTTACATTTCACATCATTACACATGCGTAGTTTATGATAAGAAATCCTCTCAGAATCCATGCGGATCTGTTTCCGAATGCTATAAGCGTCTTTTAACACCGTACAGCTTTGCTCCTCATAGATCTCCATAGAAATATCCAACAGAAGTTCCAGCTGAAACATTCTCAATTCCCCATCATAATCCGGCTTTACCTCCATGCTTTGGCGGGCAATCTCTGTTTCCAGATTTCCAAACATTTCCGGCAAAAGCCCCGGAACATCCAAAGTTCCATGAAATGGTACCGTCTGTTCCAACCACTGAACAGCTCCGCCTTCCTCCTCACCTTCATACAGCACAAAAAACAGCAGCTCTCCCTTCACAGCCAGTTTTCCATCCCGCACCTGAAGATCCAGTCCCCGCATCTGAAGATCCTGCCACAAAACACTCTTTACATTCGGCTTATTTGCCGGAATCGTCACTTCGTCCTTGATACGGTAACTGTCTTTTCTTAAAATCACCGGTTCCGCATAAGAAAAAGAACCGGTCAATGTATGAACCCCTTCCTCTTCCGAAATATTCTCCGTAATCGCATGATTTTCCATACCCGCAATACGGCCGGACAGCAGAACCAGTGCACGTACACTGATCTTTCCGGGATGAATAATGGTGATACGAAGATCCTCTATATTCCAGTCAATCTTTAGATGATCTCCCGAAACCGCACCTTCCATATACAATACCTCATCAAAAGGGATCTCAAGTCCCAAATTTGCCAGACTTTTCTCGGAACGTTCCGTCATATACAAAATCTGTACCTTCATGGTTCCACGGACCCGCATCTTTCCCTTCTCCGTATGAACTTCTTCCACTGCCATTTCAGCCTTCTTCAGCAAAATTCCTGCAATGTCCGGTTTACCTTCCGGAATGCTGTAATCATCCCCAATATTGATCTGATTTTTTGCCTCCGATTTATCAAATTTTCTATGGATCAGATGTTGTCTTAATTCCATAACCGCATACCTCCTTTCAGAAACAGTTTATGCTACGAATTTTTGATATATTCGCAGCTTTTAAAGCAAAAAAACAGCAGACAGACCAATTTTGCCTATCCACTGTTTTCTCACTTTATTATGCATTTTTTAAAAGTTTCTCATTCTTTTCCAGCATCTGCTGGATCTGATTTCTGCAATAGACGCCCAAATGCTTCATTTCTTCTTTAGAAAGCGTCTTCGGGTCAATCGGTGTTCCATACTCAATGATCACCTGACAGGAACGGATCCAAGGCATATGATTTTCAAAAATTTCCGCAGAATTGTTAATGGCTACCGGAACGATCAGACAGCCTGTCTTTTCAGCAATCTTGAAACTTCCTTCTTTAAACATCAGCATTTCTTCTCCCTTGTTACGGGTTCCCTCAGGGAAAATACAGATGGAAATACCATTTTTCACATATTCAATGCCTTGCAAAATGGTTTTTAACCCTTCCCTTGGATTTTCTCTGTTCAAGAACAGACAGTACAATTTCTTCATCCAGTCACGAAGCACATAATATTTATGCATGGAATCCTTTGCCACAAAGCCTGTCAGCCCCGGAACCTTCGAATAAATGAGCAAAATATCAAAATAGCTTCTATGGTTTGGTATGTACAATACCGGCTGGTCTTTCGGCACATTCTCTGCCCCGATCACTGTCTGCTTTGTGCCCGCAATCCACAACATACAGCGAAATGCCCACTGTACCATGCGAAGTGCCCACAGATCACTCCGATATTTCCACTTTTCTGTTTTTCCAAGCAAACATAGGATCAAAAGCACCGGAATTCCCAAAATCAGGTAAAGTGCTAAAAATAACCCATCAATCAAAAGTCTCATGAAACGCTCCTATCTATAAAACAACTCTGTCATCTTCTTCAGCTCCACCTCATGCCATTGCTGTATTTCATCTTTTTTAAATCTCCAATTCCAGTTTTCCCCCAGAACACCAGGTACATTCATTCTGGCTTCCGAACCCAATCTCAGCACATCCTGCATTGGATAAACGGAATATCTGGCAACCGAACTCATCGCAAGACGGATCATATCCCAGCTGACATTGCTTCCATCACAATTCAAATAACGTCTGACACGGTCTCGTGCCTCTTCCGATGCCTTTTCATACCAGCCCATTGTCGTATCATTGTCATGGGTTCCCGTATAGCAAACGCAATTGGTCGTTGAAAAATTATGTGGATAAAAACTGCCGTCGCTCTCTCCTTCAAAGCCAAACTGGAGAACCTTCATCCCTGCAAACTGAAACTGATCACGAAGTTCTTCTACCTCCGGTGTGATCAGACCCAGATCTTCTGCAAAAATCGGAAGTTCTTCTCCCAGTTCCTTTTGGATCGCTGTAAAAAGATCCGCTCCCGGACCTTTCTTCCACTCCCCATGGATTGCTGTTTCCTCTCCTGCCGGAACTGCCCAGTAAGCCTCAAAGCCGCGGAAATGGTCAATTCTCAGATAATCCACCTGCAGAAGCTGTGTTTTGATACGTAAGATCCACCATTGATAGTTTTGTTTTTTATGTGCTTCCCAGCGATACAAAGTATTTCCCCAAAGCTGTCCCGTAGCACTAAAATAATCTGGCGGAACACCCGCAACTTCTGTCGGGTAACCCTTCGAATCCAGACAGAACAATTCCTTATTTGCCCATACATCCGAACTGTCTACTGAAACAAAAATCGGCATATCTCCAATGATACGAATGCCATTTTCATTGGCATAGGTCTTCAATTCGCCCCACTGTTTATAAAATTCAAACTGTAAAAATTTCTGATAACGGATCTGTCTTTCCAGCTTTTCTTCCCATTCTTTGCGAACTTTTGCGGATGGATCCTGCAAGGATGCTTCCCAGCTAAGCCAGCCCTGGTCTCCATTGGCTCCACGCAGTGCCATATAAAAGGCATAATCATCCAGCCAAAATCCATGTTCCTTTAAAAAGTCCTCATATTCTTCCTGCAGATCTGAATCTTCATTTTTTTCAAAAACAGCAAATGCTCTTTCAAAGATCCCATTTTTCCAACTCTGTACTTCTCCATAATGAACTTTCTTTTCGTCGAATGCCGGAATATTCTCCAGATCATAGCCAAAGAGCAGTTTCTGCTCTGTCAATTTTTCCGGACTGATCAAAAGCGGTTGCCCTGCAAATACCGAATAACTCTGGTACGGTGAATCTCCAAATCCTGTAGGTCCAAGCGGCAATACCTGCCAAAGTGTCTGACCTGCATTTTTCAGAAAATCCACAAAATCATAAGCGCCCTGTCCAAGATCTCCAATCCCGTAAGGTGACGGCAATGATGTCGGATGTAGCAAAATACCGCTATACCGTTCTTTTTTCTTTTTTACTTCTTTGATCTCTGTTTCCATGTATCCTCCCTCACGGAGCCTTGCCCCTATCCGACCTTTGGTCGTTTCCCTAATGCCTCATTATACTGGAATTATCATAAAATTACAAGGTTATGCCCCGTTTCTCCCGTCCATTCCGCAGATTTTTCCAAATTCTTTTCTTGATATTTTAAATACGTCATATATAATAAAAGGGAAAAAACTATTCTGGAGGTAGAATTTTGAAAATAGTTGTTTTAGCAGGCGGAACAAGTACCGAACGCGATGTTTCCCTGTCTACAGGAAATGGTGTTTATCAGGCATTCAAAGGAAAAGGACACGAAGTCGTCCTTATAGATTTATATCTGGGTTATGAAACCACTTTACCGCTGCACAAACTTTTTGAAGATCAAACAAACTGCTGTGGTGAAATTGCAGGGATTTCTGACAAAAGCCCGGATCTGTCCGAATTAAAAAAACTTCGAAAAGATGGCGGAAAAAGCATCTTCGGACCAAATGTACTGGCGCTTTGTGAATTGTCAGATATTGTATTTATGGCACTCCACGGTGCAAACGGAGAAGACGGACGTATTCAGGCTGCCTTTGATCTTATGGGCATCCGTTATACCGGCACAGGATATCTAAGCAGTGCAGTATCCATGGATAAAGGAATTACCAAACAGTTTTTCCGTGCACACAATGTGCCAACTCCGGCAGGCATTACCTTAAAAAAGGGAGAGAACTATGATGTGGAGGGAAAGATCGGTTTCCCATGCATGGTCAAAACCTGCTGCGGAGGCTCTTCCGTCGGTGTGTATAAAGCAGAAAATGCCGCAGAACTTTCTAAGGCTTTAAAGGACGCCTATTCCTACGAAAATGAGGTCGTGATCGAACAATTTATCAAAGGTCGCGAATTTTCTGTTGGCGTCATTGAAGGCAAAGCACTTCCAATCATCGAAATTGCACCGTTACAGGGATTTTATGATTATAAGAATAAATATCAGGCCGGCAGTGCCATTGAAACCTGCCCTGCCCTTTTATCAGAAGAACAGACAAAAGAAATGCAGGCACATGCAGAAGCTGCTTACGCGGCCGTAGGCATGCAGTCCTATGCACGCTTCGACTTTATGATGGATGAAAAAACTGGTCATATGTATTGTCTGGAAGCCAATACCCTGCCGGGTATGACAGCTACCAGCTTACTTCCTCAGGAAGCTGCCGTCATCGGCATGTCTTACCCTGACCTTTGCGAACATATTATTGAAGTTTCCATGAAAAAATATGAGGAAAACTAAATGATGAAATCTATGACATTAAAAAAGATCTGTGCTGCCTGTGGCGGAACTTATCATGGCCCTTCCGAAAATCTTGAAAAAGAAATCGAAGGCATTACCATAGACAGCCGGAAAGTTGAAAAGAACTGGCTGTTTGCGGCCACTGCAGGTGCCCGTGTGGACGGTCATTCCTTTATTGGTTCCTGTTATGAAAAAGGTGCCCTTTGCTGCCTTGGCGAACATGCGCCACTTTTTCCGGATGCTTCCTATATCCAGGTCGCATCCACCTTTCAGGCATTAAAGGATCTCGCTGAATATTACCGCAGCACACTTTCCATCCCAGTCATCGGCATTACAGGAAGTGTTGGCAAGACAAGCACAAAAGAAATGATCGCTTCTGTTCTGGGTGTAAAATTCAACACCTTAAAAACAGACGGAAATTTCAATAACGAAGTTGGACTTCCGCTCACCGTCTTTCGTATTCGCGAAGAGCATGAAGCTGCCGTTCTGGAAATGGGAATCAGCGACTTCGGTGAAATGCACCGTTTAAGCAAGATTGCCCGTCCAAATCTTTGCGTTATCACAAATATCGGTCTTTGCCATCTGGAATTTTTAGGTGACCGTGATGGCGTATTACGTGCAAAATCCGAAATCTTTGATTTCGCCGCAAAAGATGCCAAAGCCATTGTGAACGGGGATGATGACAAACTTCATACCCTCAAGGAACGAAAAGACCTTAATTGTATGACCTTTGGACTTGATCCGTCCAACGATATTTATGCAAAACATGTGGAAAATTTAGGTCTGGATGGATTGAAGTGTGAGATTTTCACACCAGAGGGCGATTTTACGGCACATATCCACATTCCGGGAATGCACATGGTGTACAACGCTCTGGCCGGAACCTGCGTAGGTTTATCCTGCGGACTTACATTGGCAGAAATCAGATCCGGCATTGAACAGGCACAAACCATCAGCGGACGCAACCACATCATCCATACGGACAATTATACCATTATGGATGACTGTTACAACGCAAATCCGGTTTCCATGAAAGCTTCCCTGGACGTTCTCTCCACTGCCCTTGGCAGAAAAGTCGCTATTCTTGGTGATATGGGCGAGCTTGGGCCAACAGAACAAGAGCTTCATTTCGAAGTCGGCAGGCATGCTGCCCAAAAGATCGATCTGCTGCTCTGTGTGGGTAAACTTTCACAGGAAATCGTAAAAGGAGCAAAATCCATGGATTCTCAAATAGAAATCCATCACTTTCCTACAAAAGAAGAACTCCTGGAAAATTTGCCAAAGCTTCTGAAAAAGAAGGACTCTATTCTGATCAAAGCATCCCATTTTATGGAATTTGATAAAATCGTAAAAACATTGGAGGATTAAACATGTTAGTTACATCAAAAGAATTACTTTTAGACGCACAGAAAAACGGCTATGCGGTCGGTGCATTCAATGTCGAAAATATGGAAATGGTTCAGGCAGTCATCGCCGCCGCTGAAGAACTCCGTTCTCCAGTGATCATGCAGACAACGCCTTCTACTTTAAAATATGCAGATCCGGATTATTTTTATGCAAATGTCGCAACTGCCGCAAAAAAAGCAAGCGTTCCGGTGGTGATGCACCTGGATCACGGCAGCAGTTTTGAACTTGCAATGCAGGCGTTCCGTGCCGGTTATACCTCCATTATGATTGATGGATCACACAGTGTCTTTGAAGAAAATATTGCAATCACAAAATCCGTAGTAGATGCCTGCCATCCTGCAAATGTACCAGTAGAAGCAGAACTTGGTAAAGTTGGTGGCAAAGAAGATGATCTCGACGGCGGAAACGGCGGCTATACAGAACCTTCGGAAGCAGCCGAATTCGTCGAAAGAACCGGCGTTGATTTTCTTGCAGTCGCAATCGGAACCGCACACGGTGTGTACAAGGGAATTCCAAAACTTGATCTCGACCGTTTAAGTGAAATCCGTCAGATTGTATCTATTCCATTGGTACTTCATGGAACTTCCGGAGTTCCGGATGACACCGTAAAAGAATGTGTAAAACGTGGAATTTGCAAAGTAAATTATGCAACAGATTTGCGTATCGCATTTACAGAAGGTGTCAAACAGGTTTTAACAGAAAAACCGGAAACCATCGACCCAAAAAAATACAATGCAGCAGGACGTGAAAAAGTAAAAGAATATGTCATGAGCAAAATGCTTGTCTGCGGAAGCGATCAGCGCGCATAAAATCTACAAAAGGTGCAGGAAATCCTGCACCTTTTCTTAAAAAGTCTGTTTTTTCATAAGTTCTTCGATCGTCCACGCCACACCATCCTCGGTATTGGCTTTCGTCACATATTTTGATATCTTTTTGATCTCCGGATCTGCATTATCCACTGCGACCGTTGCCCCAAAATCCATCGCAAGCATCGAATAATCATTCAAACTATCCCCAAATACCATCACTTCATCCATTGTATACCCCAAGGACTCAATATAATTCTTTAAAACCGGTCCTTTGCGCGCTTCTATGTCACTGACTTCCAAATTGTTATAAAAAGACGATGCCACATCGATCCCGGAAAGTTCCAGCAGATCCCTTTTCAAAGCTCCAAGCATTTCCAGATCAAGAGAAAAAATAAAGAATTTTCGTATTTCATCACTATTTTCCATCATTTTCTCAAAGGATTCCACTGCAATCGTCTTATTCATTGCTTCCTGATAGTTCGGACTTTTTCTGATCTGTTCAATCGTTACATCCTGACGAAATGTAAAAAGATACTCTACGATTGCCTGCTCCTTCGCCACCTCGTCTCCAATGCAGTAATGTGCATCACGGCCACAGATCAGATACCGGATCTCATATTTGTTCAGGATTTCGAACACCTTCCTGCAGTCTTCTGGGTTCATCGATTTACTAAATAATGTTTCCTGTTTTTCATTTCGAAGTTCCGCACCACTACATAAGATATAATCACAGACAAATTCTTCTCCATTCAATGCTTCGATGGCACCGCGAAACTCCCGGCCTGTCGCAATAATAAAACGATAACCGGCTGCACATGCTTTACGGATTGTTTCTGCCGTCCTGTGGCTGATTCTGTGATCTGCCCCTAATAGGGTTCCATCCAAATCGCTTGCAATTACTTTAATCATACTTTTTCTCCTTAAAACTGCCTGATCTTATCATCTGCATCTGTGGTTTCTCTGATTTCAAGTATTTCCACCTCATAGCCATAGGTTTCATTGACCTGTACATGGACGGTATCCCCTACCTTATGGCCAAGCAAGGCCTTTCCAAGCGGTGATTCTATGCTGATATATCCATGAATGGAACTCCCGCGGATGGAAGTTACGATCTTATATTCCTCCTCTTCTTCGTCCTCCGGAATATAGATCTTTACCACCTTATTCAGTCCAACCTCATCCTCACCGGAATGATCCTCAATAATCTGGGCATTTTTCAGCATTTTTTCCAAATAGCGGATCCTGCTTTCATTTTTATTTTTATACTGCTTTGCAGCCTTATATTCAAAATTTTCACTCAGATCCCCATGTGCTCTCGCCTCTTTTACGGATTCCAGCGCTTCTTTGCGGATCACCAACTTTCGATGCTCGATTTCTTCCTGTATTTTCTTCACATCTGACGCTGTCAATTTTTCATGCAACATGATCATTCTCCTCTGGCAAGAAATACCGCCTCCCTTTTGGAAGGCGGTACTGCTCATAAATTACATTTCCGATTAGATTAAGCTTGCTGCTGCTTCATCAACAACAACTACTACGTTTGGATGCATCTGAAGGATAGATGCCGGAACCTGTGGTGTTACAGGTCCAAAGAATGCTTTCTTTACGATTTCCGCTTTATCAGCACCACTTACAACAACGAGGATCATTTTTGCCTGCATAATTGTATTGATACCCATGGTATAAGCCTGTGTAGGAACATCTTCAATTTTTTCGAAGAATCTCTTATTTGCCTGAATGGTGCTTTCCTGTAAATCTACACAATGTGTTTCTTTTACAAATTCATCTGCAGGTTCATTAAATCCGATATGTCCGTTATGTCCCATACCGAGAAGCTGAAGATCCTGTCCGCCCAGTGCTTTCACTACTTCTTCGTATCTTGCACATTCTGCATCTGCATCCGGATTTTCTCCGTTTGGAATATTTAAGTTATCAAAGTTAATGTTGATATGATTGAAGAGATTATCTTTCATGAAATAATCATAGCTCTGATCATTTGTTTTTTCTAATCCACGATATTCATCAAGGTTTGCTGTTTTTACCTGTGAGAAATCTAAATCTCCATTTTCATAACCTTTGATCAGTTCTTTGTAAGTGCCGATTGGTGTAGATCCTGTTGCAAGACCAAGTACACAATCCGGTTTTAAAATTACCTGTGCTGCAATGATATTGGCAGCTTTTCTGCTCATATCAGCATAATCTTTTGCTTTAATAATTCTCATTTTCAATTTTCCCTTCTTCCATTTATTTCATGGTTTTTGATAGTTTTATTCTAACATAGACTAAAAAAAAGTCAATCAATCTATAGAAAAAACCGCTTTCCCTTTTTTCTTTTCCGAAATTTGGGCAAAAAAAGTGCCAGCTCACACCGAAGCGCGAGCCAGCAGATTTTTCAATCAAGGAG